>JBBQRG010000001.1:0-90540 GCA_038215095.1 Solirubrobacterales bacterium
CAGCAGATCGCCGACCAGTACAAGGAGCAGATCCCGGTGATCCTGAACCTGCAGGGCACCGACACCGATCTCTCCAAGCGGCTGATCGACTTCTCCTCGGGCCTGACCTACGCGCTCGACGGCGGCATGCAGCGGATCGCCGACAAGGTGTTCCTGCTCACGCCGCGCAACGTCGAGGTGTCCGCCGAGGAGCGCGCCCGGCTGATCGAGAAGGGCTTCTTCAACCAGTCGTAGCGGGCGGGCGCACTAGTCTCCCGCTGGCATGAAGCTGGGTCTGATCGGGGCGGGCAATATGGCCTCCGCGCTCGCGCGCGGGATGGGTCAGCCCGTGCTCGTCTCGGACCCCGACGAGGCCCGAGCGCAGGCCCTGGCGGAGGCGCTGGGCGGCGAGGCGCTCGCCTCCAACGCCGAGGTCGCGGAGCGCGCCGACGTGGTCGTGCTGTGCCACAAGCCGAAGCAGCTGGATGACGTGGCCGGCGAGCTGCGCGGGCTCCCGAAGGCGGTGGCGTCGATCCTGGGCGCGGTCACCACAGCGCGGCTGGAGGAGGCCTACCCGGGCGTGCCGGTGTACCGCTTCATCCCGAACATCCCGGCCGAGCTGCGCCGCGGGGTGCTGTGCTACTCGGCCGGCTCGCGCGCCGGCGAGGGCCCGGAGCGCGAGCTGCTCGAGCTGTTCGGCCGCGCAGGCACCGTCATCCCGCTGGCCGACGAAGCGCTGATCGAGCCCGCCATGGCTGTGATGAGCTCCGGCGTGGCGTTCGTCGCGCTGGTGGCCGAGGCGTTCGCGGACGCCGGCGCCGCGCACGGCCTCGAGCCCGACGACGCCGTGCGCATGGCGGTCGAGACGATGGGCGGCACCGCCGCCTGGGCCGCGCAGCACGACTTCGACCTGGCCGACCTGCGCGAGCGCGTGGCCACCCCCGGCGGGGTCACCGAGCGCGGCCTGAACGCGCTCGAGGAGCGCGGCATGCGCGACGTCTGCCGCGCTGCCGTCGACGCTGTCGTCGAGGCCACGAAGTGACCCTGCTCGCCGCGATCACCCGCGTCGACGTGGCGCAGTACGTGAACACGCTCGTGCTCGTGTACCTGGTGCTGATCTTCATCCGCATCCTGATGAGCTGGATCCCGCGCATGCCCTACAACCGCGTGCTGAACACGGTGCTCACCTTCGTCAGCGACGTCACGGACCCGTACCTGAACCTGTTCCGCCGCTTCATCCCGCCCCTCCGAATGGGTCCGGGCGCGCTCGACCTGAGCCCGATCATCGCGACGTTCGTGCTGCTGATCGTCGGCGGCCTCGTGGCCTCGGCGATCCACGGCTAGTGGCCCCCGCCGCTCGCGGCGTGGCCCGCGCCGTCGCCACCGCGGCCGTTGTCGTGGGCATCGACCAGGCGACCAAGGCGCTGGCGGTGCACTCGGTCGCGCGCGGGGACAGCGCGAACGTGTTCTTCGGCCTCAACATCGTGAACTCGCGCAACAGCGGGGTGGCGTTCGGCGCTCTCCAGGGCGGCGGGCTGATAGTGAGCGTGCTGATCGCCTGCTCGCTGGCCCTGCTGCTGGGCTACTTCGCCATCAACATCGCCACGCCCGGGCTGTGGCTGCCGGTGGGGATGCTCGTGGGCGGCGCGCTCGGCAACGTGGTGGATCGCATCCGCGAGGGCGCTGTCACGGACTTCATCGACCCGGTGGCCTGGCCCGCCTTCAACCTGGCGGACGCCTCGATCGTGATCGGCGTGCTGGCGCTGTTCTACGTGATCGAGCGCCCAAAACGGCCCGCGCATGAAGCTTGAGGTGGGGGAGGAGCGCGCCGGCGAGCGCCTCGACGCCTTCCTCGCCCCCGAGTTCGCGTCGCGAGCGGCCGCCGCGAAGCTGATCGACGCGGGCGCGGTGTCGGTGAACGGCGCCGCCCGGCCGCGCAGCTGGCGCGTGTCCGCGGGCGAGCTGGTGGAGGTCACGCCGCCCTCGGAGCCCGTGGCGGAACCGGCGGCCGTACCGTTCGAGGTGGTCTACGAGGACGAGCACCTGATGGTCGTGGACAAGCCTGCCGGCGTGGTGGTGCACCCGGCTCCTGGGCACAGTGGACCCACGCTCGCCGAGGCGCTGCGCGGCCGCGCCGCCGGTGGCGAGGACCCCACCCGCGCGGGCATCGTGCACCGCCTCGACCGCGACACGTCGGGGCTGATGATCGTGGCGAAGTCCGAGCAGGCCTACGCCGAGCTCCAGCGCATGATCCGCGAGCGCGAACTGCAGCGCGAGTACCTGGCGCTCGTGACCGGCCAGCCCGACGCCGAGTCGGGCACGATCGACGCCCCGATCGGGCGCGACCGCTCGCGGCGCACGGTGCAGTCCACCAGCACCGACAAGGCCCGGGCCGCGATTACCCATTTCCGCGTGCTGGAGCGCTTCCCGCGAACCTCGTTGCTCGAGGTCAGGCTGGAGACCGGCCGCACCCACCAGATCCGCGCGCACCTGGAGGCGATCGGCCATCCGGTATGCGGCGATGAGGCCTACGGAGGCGCGGAATGCGGCCGGCGGCTGGGGCTGAAGCGCCAGTTCCTGCACTCGTGCCGTTTGATGTTTAGTCATCCCGTGACCAGGGAATCCATCGCCTGCGAGTCCAAACCACCCGTGGACCTGCGTCCCATACTCGACGTAGCCAAGCGGGAGCCAGTCTCCGGAGGGCCAGACGGGGACTGAAACATAGAACGAGGCGGCTTCCGAGCCGCCTCGTTTTGTGTCTAATCCGCACCAGCGATGGTCGACCTGACGCCGGCAGAACGCGAGGAACTCGCAGCGCTGCTCAAGGGGTCCTCGCTGAACGGGTTACTCGGTCAGTGGGAAGCGTTTGTGACAGCCGTCGAGCGCGGCTACGACGACTCCATCTATGAGTACACGAACGACCTCTCTGTTCGCGATCGTCTCCAAGATCTGGTGCGCGCATCGTCACCGGGCCTGCGGCGGCAAGCTGGAGGGCGCACTGGCACCAGTGGATGGGCGCTTCACAGCTACCACGGAGCCGGCGGCTCGCCCGCTGAGCGCCGCCGAACTCGATCTCCCTCCGTGGTGGGGCCGTGTCCCGAAGCGAAGGGTTGGCGAGCTCGTCGACGACCTCGAAACGATGGGACACGTCGAGTGAATGTCCGCGGCTAGACTCCCCTCGGCAAAGAAAGCGATCCCGCCGGGGCGCTCGCGGCCCTGCCCGGCAACTGCCGGGTCCGCGTCTTCCGGTTCGGCGGGGGCAGTCACACAACACGTAAGGGAGCAGGAACTTTGGCTCACGTCGGAATCAAGGAGCTGCTGGAGGCCGGTGTTCACTTCGGCCATCAGACGCGCCGCTGGAATCCCAAGATGCGCCGCTACATCTTCGGCGAGCGCGCCGGGATCCACATCATCGACCTGCAGAAGACGGAGAAGCTGATCGAGACCGCGCAGGAGTTCGCCGGCGAGCTGGCGGGCCGGGGCGGCAAGATCCTCTTCGTAGGCACAAAGAAGCAGGCTCGCGACGCCATCAAGGAGGGCGCCGAGCGGGCGAACATGCCGTATGTGAACCAGCGCTGGCTGGGCGGCCTGCTGACGAACTTCCAGACGATCAACGGGCGCATCAAGCGCCTGCACGAGCTGACCGATTGGACCGAGACCGGCACGATGGAGCTGCTGCCGACGCGCGAGCGCATC
This sequence comes from Solirubrobacterales bacterium, assembly GCA_038215095.1. Taxonomy (GTDB): domain Bacteria; phylum Actinomycetota; class Thermoleophilia; order Solirubrobacterales; family Thermoleophilaceae; genus DATACN01. The sequence continues at coordinate 3,676 of JBBQRG010000001.1, forward strand.
GGGGCCATGAAGGAGCTCGAGAAGCTCGAGACCAACCTCGGCGGCGTTCGCGACATGCAGCGGCCGCCGGACGCGATGTTCGTGGTGGACATGAAGACCGAGGAGATCGCCGTGCGCGAGGCCGTGCGGCTGAAGATCCCGATCATCGGCCTGGTCGACTCGAACTGCGACCCGGATCCGGTGAGCTACGTGATCGCCGGCAACGACGACGCGATCCGCTCGTGCAAGCTCGCGGTGGACGCCATCGCCGACACGGCCGCGGAGCGCGCGCAGCGCTTCCGCGACGAGGAGGAGCGCGCGCGGCTCGAGCGCGAGGAGCAGGAGCGCCGGGAGGCCGAGGAGCGCGCCGTGCGCGAGGCCGACGAGAAGGAGAAGCAGGAGGCCGAGGAGCGGGCCCGTCGCGAGGCGGAGGAAGCCGGCTTCTCGCCCGACGAGCCGGCCCAGCCGGTTCCCGCCCAGGCCGCCCCGCGCGAGCGCCGCACGTTCGATCCGAACGAGGGGGCCTAGCCGTGGAGGCCGCGATCAAGGCAGGCGACGTAAAGGCCCTGCGCGAGCGCACCGGCGCGGGGATGATGGATTGCAAGGCCGCGCTGCAGGAGGCCGGCGGCGACCTGGACAAGGCCGTCGACATCCTGCGCGTGAAGGGCCAGGCGCAGGCGGCCAAGCGCGGCGAGCGCGCGGCCTCGGAGGGGCTCGTGACCAGCTACGTGCACGCCACCGGCAAGATCGGCGTGCTCGTGGAGGTGAACTGCGAGACCGACTTCGTGGCCCGCACAGAGCCGTTCGAGGAGTTCGGCCGCGACGTGGCGCTGCACATCGCCGCTGCGGCTCCGCGCTACGTGACCGAGGACGAGGTCCCGCAGGAGGAGAAGGACGCCGAGCTGCGCGTCCTCCAGGAGCAGGCCGCCGCCGACGGCAAGCCGGAGGAGCTGCAGAAGAAGATCGCCGAGGGCCGCATGCGCAAGTGGCTCGAGGAGATCGTGCTGCTCCACCAGAACCACGTGAACCCCGACAAGCACGGCGGCAAGAGCATCGAGGAGCTGCGCACCGAGTTGGCCGCGAGCACGGGCGAGAACGTCGTGATCAGGCGCTTCGCGCGCTTCCAGATCGGCGAGGAGTGACCGCCTCCTTCGAGCGCATCCTGCTGAAGCTCTCCGGCGAGGCCCTGATGGGGGACCTCGCCTACGGGGCCGATCCGAAGCGCATCGCCGCCATCGCCGCCCAGGTGAAGGCGGTGGCCGACCGCGGCGTGCAGATCGCGATCGTGGTGGGCGGCGGCAACATCTATCGCGGCCTGTCGAGCGCGGCGGCGGGCATGGACCGGGCAACCGGGGACTACATGGGCATGCTGGCCACGGTGCTCAACGCGCTGGCCCTGCAGGACGCGCTCGAGACTGCCGGCGCGGTGACCCGCGTGCAGTCGGCCATCACGATCTCGGAGGTGGCCGAGCCCTACATCCGCCGCCGCGCCATGCGGCACCTGGAGAAGGGCCGCATCGTGATCTTCGCCGCGGGCACCGGCAACCCGTTCTTCACCACCGACACCGCCGCCGCCCTGCGCGCGCTCGAGATCCACGCCGAGGCCATCCTGATGGCCAAGAACGGGGTGGAGGGCGTGTACACCGCCGACCCCCGCGAGGAGCCCGACGCCCGCTTCATCGAGGAGATCTCCCACCGCGAGGCGATCGAGCAGCGCCTGGCCGTGATGGACTCCACGGCCCTCTCGCTCTGCATGGACAACGGCCTGCCCATCTACGTCTTCAACATGGACGACGAGCGCAACATCGACCGGATAGTGTGCGGCGAGAGGGTGGGGACGCTGGTGGCGACGGGGACATGAGCAACGGCGACGACGACGTCATCAAGGACTTTCTCGACGAAGCGGGCGGCCGGATGGCCAAGTCGGTCGAGTCCACGCGCAACGAGTTCTCCACCGTGCGCACCGGCCGCGCCTCTCCCCACCTCCTCGACCGCATCGAGGTGGACTACTACGGCGCCGTGACGCCGCTCTCCCAGCTCTCGCAGGTGTCGGCCACGGAAGCCCGCCTGCTCACGATCACGCCCTACGACAAGAACTCGATCAAGCAGATCGAGAAGGCGATCCTCGAGTCGGACATCGGGCTGACGCCGAACAACGACGGGAACGTGATCCGCCTCTCGATCCCGGAGCTCACCGAGGAGCGCCGCCGCGAGCTGGTGCGGATCGTTCACAACATCGCCGAGCAGGGCCGCGTGGCCGTGCGCAACATCCGCCGCGACGTCCTGCACGACCTGCGCGAGCTGAAGAACGAGGGCGAGGTGGGCTCCGACGACGAGCACCGCGCCGAGTCAGAGCTGCAGAAGCTGACCGACGCCCGCGTCGGCGAGATCGACAAGCTGCTGGCCGGCAAGGAAGAAGAGATCCTGGAGGTGTGACCGCCTCCCGGGCGCGCTACGTCGCGATCATCACCGACGGCAACGGGCGCTGGGCGCAGTCCCGCGGCCTGCCGGTGCTCGCCGGCCACGAGGCCGGGGCCGATGTGGTGAAGGCGCGCCTGCGCGACGCGGTCGAGCTGGGGGTCGAGGAGCTCACCGTGTACTCCTTCTCGACCGAGAACTGGACCCGCTCGCCCGACGAGGTGCAGGGGCTGATGGCGATGTTCGCGCACCGCATCGACCGCGAGACGCCTGAGCTCCACGAGGAGGGCGTGCGGATGCGCTTCATCGGGCGGCGCGACCGCCTCGACCCCGGCCTGCTGAACCGCATGGAGTGGGCCGAGGAGAAGACCGGCGCGAACGACCGGATCACGCTGTTCGTGGCGTTCGACTACGGCGGCCGGACGGAGATCATGGAGGCGGCGCGAAGCTTCACGGGCGACACCGAGGAGGAGTTCCGCAGCCACCTCTACGCGCCCGACATGCACGACCCCGACCTACTCATTCGGACGAGCGGCGAGCAGCGCGTCTCGAACTACCTGCTGTGGCAGGTGGCCTACTCGGAGTTCGTGTTCCGCGACGAGCTGTGGCCGGACTTCTCGCGCGAGGCGTTCGAGCAGTCGCTCGAGGAGTTCGCGGCCCGCGCGCGGCGCTTCGGGGCGCGCTAGGCGATGGCGGCGCGGCGAGAGGGGAGGGCTCCGGAGCGGAAGCGGTCGGACACCGGCGCGCGCATCCTCGCGGCGATCCCCGCGATCGCCTTCGCGCTCTTCATCGTGCTGAGCGGGGGGCTGGTGTTCGCCGCTGGCCTGGTGCTGCTCGGCGTCGTGGCCCTGAGCGAGCTCTACCGCCTGATGGAGCGGGTGCGGCCGGTGAACCTGGGCGGCATCCTGGCGCTCGTCGGCATGGTGCTGGCCGCGCACTGGGGGGCGCCGAAGCACGTGCTGATGGTGCTGGTGGGCGCCTTCCCCGTGGTCTTCTACCTGTCCTTCCTGCGGCCTCGGCGCCCGAATGTGTCGTGGGCGATCGCGGCCACGCTGTTCGGCGTGCTGTGGATCGGGCTCCCGCTCGTGCACGCCGTCTTCCTGCGCGCGCTGCCCCACGGCGACGGGCTGTTGATCGACGTGCTCGTGGGCACCTTCCTCGGCGACACCGCCGCCTACTTCGGCGGGCGAATGTACGGCCGCCGGCCGCTCGCTCCCTCGATCTCGCCGAACAAGACCCTGGAGGGCCTCGTGGCGGGCATCCTCGGCGCGACGTTCGCCTTTTGGTGCGCCGGCCTCTACCAGGACTGGCTTACCGGCGCGGACGCCCTGCTGATCGGCTTCCTGGTGGCCCTGGCGGCTCCCGTCGGAGACCTGTTCGAGTCGCTGATCAAGCGCGACCTCGACGTCAAGGACACAGGCCGCATATTCGGCGCCCACGGGGGCGTCCTGGACCGCCTCGACGCGGTCTTCTTCACGGTGGTCGTGGGCTACTACGCCGCGGTCGCATTGGGCTACACCTGAGGCCAAAAACAGCCGATGTAGTCCCTGATGGACTCACGAAGCCCCATGCTCCAAAACGGTGCGCCGGCCAAGGCCGCCTCGGAGCGGGATGCCCTCATGCGCGTGGCCGCGGCCGCGGCGGGCGCCCATGACCTCTCCGACGTGGTCGAGCTGGCGGCCGAGGAGGCCCTGCGCGCGGTAGGCGCCGCGTCGCTGACGGTTGACCGCTGGGAGCGCGAGGGCAACGTGCTCCGCACGCTGATCAACGTCGGCCGGCTCGGGCCCGGCCAGGAGCGCTTCCCCGAGGACGAGGTCCATCCGGTCGAGGGCAGCGCGGTGCTCGAGAAGCTGCTGCTGCACGGCCAGCCCTACTTCAACGCGATCGACGACCCGGCCCGCGACTCGCGCTCCGTGGAGCTGCTGAAGCAGGTCGAGAAGGACTCGCTCGTGGCCGTGCCGATCATGGTCGAGGCGGAGACCTGGGGCGAGGTCTGGGCCAGCACCGCGCCCGGCGAGCCGCGCTTTCGCGCCGGCGACATCCGCTTCCTCGAGGCGATCGCGGGACAGCTGGCGATCGCGATCGGCCGGGCCGAGCTGTTCACGCGCGTGTCGCGCCTGGCCTACGAGGACCCGCTCACGGGGCTCGCGAACCGGCGCGCGATCGAGGAGCGCCTGGAGCGCGCGGTGGTGCGCGCCCGGCAGCGCAGGTCGCCCCTGGCGGTGCTGCTCTGCGACCTGGACAACCTCAAGCAGATGAACGACGAGCGCGGCCACGACGCGGGCGACCGCGCCCTGCGACGCGCCGGCGAGGCGCTGGTGTCGGCCGCCGCCGACCATCCCGGCAGCGCGGTCGGCCGGCTCTCGGGCGACGAGTTCTGCGTGATCCTCGAGGGCGCCGGCCTCGACGAGGCGCGCATCCTCGGCGGCGCCGCCGTCAGGTCGCTGGCGGCCGATCGCGACCTCGCCATCTCCATCTCCTGTGGCGCGGCGGCGCTCGACGGAACGTCCGCCACGCCGTCCTCTCTGCTGCGCGCCGCCGACGCCGCCCAGTACGTGGCAAAGCGCAAGGGCGGCGGCCAAGTGGCCACCGTGACCCCCGGCAACGACCGCATGCCCACCGCCGCCGAGCGCCGCCTGTTCCGCGGCGGCGTGGAGCAGCGCATCGGGGCCGCCGTGGACCTGCTGCTGGCAAGGCTTGACGGCGAGCTCGGGGAGGCCAAGGCGCTCGACCGCCTCGAGGCGGTGGCGCTGACGCTCTCGCAGTCGGTGAACGCGGCCGGCTGGACGATCTCCCACGCCCCTGTCGATAGCGGCCTCGTGCGCTCGATCGCCACCGCCGACGGGCGCCAGCAGCGCCTGCGAGGCGTGCGCATCGGCCTCGAGAACGAGGTCTATCCGCTCGAGCACTACCCCGCCACGCGGGCCATCGTCGAGGCGGGTAGCGGCGGCTTCGCCGTCCGCCGGCGCGACGCGTCCGCCGATCCCGCCGAGCGCAGCCTGCTCGAGGAGCTCGGCTACGAGACGATGATCGCCGCCGCGGCCGCGAACGGCAGCGGCACCTGGCTGCTGGAGCTGTTCGGCGACGACGCGTCGACGGGCATGACGGACGCCCTGCCCTCGCTGAGGCTGCTCGTGCGCGCCGCCATCCCGCCGCGGACGGCGGAGAGCACGCTGGACACCGAGCAGCGCCGGGCTCGCGGGCTCGACCTGATGGTGGCGCTGAGCCACCGGCTGGTCGGCGCCGCCGGGGAGGCCGAGGCCCTCGAGGCGGTGGCCGACGAGCTCGAGCGCGCCTTCCGCACTCCACACGTCTGCGTGATCCGGCTGCGTGGCGACGGTCTCCTCGAGCAGGCGGCGCCCCGGGCCTCGGCCTGGCAGTCCGACTGGACCCAGCCCGCCAGCGCAGGCCTGATCGGGCGCTGCCTGCGAGACGGCACGCCCGTGGTGGTGGGCGACGTGACTGCAGAGCCCGACTTCCGGCCGGCCCCTCGCGCTCCGGACGTGCGCTCGGAGCTCGACGTGCCGGTCACGGTGGACGGCCGCCTCTGGGGGGCCGTGAACCTCGAGTCCGAGGATCACGACGCCTTCGACGGCGAGGACGCCCGCGTGGTCGAGGCCGTCGCGGAGCTGCTGGGCTCGGCACTCGGGACAGCGGATTTCAGCGCTCCCGGGGCACGCCCGCACGCCTCCTAGACTGGACCGGGTGCGCAAGATCGTCATCGCCGGGTCCACCGGGTCCATAGGCACGCAGGCGCTCGACGTGATCGAGCGCAGCCAGGAGCTCGAGCTGTCCGGGCTGTCCGCCGCAACGAGCTGGGAGCCGCTGCTCGAGCAGGCGCAGCGCTTCGGGGTGAAGCGGATCGCCCTGTCGGACCCCGACGCCGCGGCGCGCGCCTCGGAGCGCTGGACCGACGGGGAGGTGCTGGCCGGACCCGAGGGGGTCGTTGAGCTGATCACCGGAGGCGACTGCGACCTCGTTCTGAACGCGCTGGTGGGCTCGGCGGGCCTGGGGCCCACGGTGGCCACGGTGGGCGAGGGCATCGACCTGGCGCTGGCGAACAAGGAGAGCCTGGTGGTGGGCGGCGAGCTGGTGACGGCGCTGGCGGAGGCCACCGGCGCCCAGCTGATCCCGGTGGACTCCGAGCACTCGGCGCTCTACCAGCTGATCGGCGCGGAGCCCCCGGGCACCGTCGACCGCCTGGTGCTGACCGCGTCGGGTGGGCCGTTCCGGGGCCGCACGGACCTCGACGATGTGACCCGCGAGGAGGCGCTCAAGCACCCCACCTGGGACATGGGCGGCAAGATCACGATCGACTCCGCCACGCTGATGAACAAGGGCCTCGAGCTGATCGAGGCGCACCACCTGTTCGGTGTGCCCTACGACCGCATCGACGTGGTGGTGCACCCGCAGTCGATCGTCCACGCGCTGGTGCACCTGAACGACGGCGCCTCGCTGGCCCACCTCGGCCACCCGGACATGCGGGTGCCGATCTCCTACGCCCTTCACCACCCCGAGCGGGTGGACGTGCCGGTGCCCACTCTCGACCTGACCGAGGTCGGGCAGCTGACCTTCGAGGCGCCGGACGCCGACGCCTTCCCCTGCCTGCGCCTGGCCCGTGAGGCAGCCGCGGCGGGTGGCACGGCGCCCTGCGTGATGAATGCCGCCAACGAGGTGGCCGTGCACGCCTTCCTGCGCGGGGAGCTGTCGTTCACCGGCATACCGCGAGTGATCGAGAGCACGCTGTCCGAGCTGCCCCCGATCCCGCTGCGCCACTTCTCCGACCTCTACGAGGCCGACTCGCAGGCGCGCGAGATCGCCCGGGGGGCCGCGGTTTGAGCTGGCTCCTGGCCTTCGTGGGCTTCGCGCTGCTCGTGATCCTGCACGAGCTCGGCCACTTCACGGCCGCCAAGGCCGTGGGCATGCGCGTGGAGCGCTTCTCGCTGTTCTTCCCGCCGACGCTGCTGAAAAAGAAGATCGGCGAGACCGAGTACGCGCTCGGCTCGATCCCCGCGGGCGGCTACGTGAAGATCAGCGGCATGAACCCGGCGGAGGACCTGCCGGACGAGGTGCGCACGCGCGCCTACTACTCGCAGCCCGTCTGGAAGCGGATCGTGGTGATCGCCGCGGGCCCCACCGTGAACCTGGTGCTCGCGTTCGTGCTGCTGTTCGTCTTCTACGCGATGATCGGGGTGCAGGAGCCGTCGAACCGCGTCGGCTCGATCGAGCGCGGCTTCCCGGCCGCCAAGCTGCTGAAGCCGGGCGACAAGGTGGTGTCCGCGGACGGCAAGCGCGGCAACGCCAACGTGGTCTCGGCCCAGATCCGCTCGCACCACTGCGCGGGCCGGCCGCTGGACGGCTGCAAGGCGGCGACCCCGGTGACGCTGGTGGTCGAGCGCAAGGGGCAGCTGAAGCGCATCGTGGCGCGGCCCGTCTACGACACCGACCTGCAGGGCCAGGCGCCCCGCACCCGGCTGGGCTTCGGCTACGCGCCCGGGCCCAACCGCACGGCGCTCCCCGCCGGCGAATCGCTGACTGCCTCGGCCGACGACTTCTGGTTCATCACGAGCCAGACGCTCACCCTTCCCGCGCGCCTGGTGAACTCCAAGCAGCGCAAGCAGCTCAGCGGGATCGTGGGCTCCTACGAGGTCACGCGGCAGACGATCCTCACCGACGTCGCGCTCACGGTGCGCATCCTCGCCGTGATCTCGCTGTCGCTCGCGATCGTGAACCTGTTCCCGTTCCTGCCGCTCGACGGCGGGCACATCTTCTGGGCGATCGTGGAGAAGATCAGGCGCAAGCCGGTGCCGTTCAGCGTCATGGAACGAGCCGGCGTGGTGGGCTTCATGCTCGTGATCCTGATCTTCCTGATCGGGCTCTCGAACGACATCGGCAGACTGTCCGGCGAGGGCTTCAGGGTGCGGTAGCCTGCCGTCATGGAGAGCGCTGCCGCCGAGCGCCGCACGGAGCGGCCGGCAGGACTGGACGCAGGCACGATGGCCGAGGCCTTCCAGGTGACGGCCCGCGACAACGCCGACGAGTTGGCACTCCGGACGAAGGACGACTCGGTCACCCTCAGCTGGGGCCAGTACGCCGAGAGGGTGGAGAAGCTCGCCGCCGGGCTCGCCGCCCTGGGCCTCGAGCGAGGCCAGACGATCGGGCTGATGCTCACGAACCGCCCCGAGTTCCACCTCTTCGACGCGGCCGCGATGCACCTCGGCGCTACGCCGTACTCGGTCTACAACACCTACGCCCCGGAGGAGATCGAGCACCTGGCGAAGGACGCCGAGAACAAGATCTTCGTGACCGAGCAGGAGTTCCTCGAGCGCATCCAGGCGGTGGAGGGCATCGAGCACGTGATCGTGGTCGACGGCGAGGGCGACGGCACGCTGTCGATCGAGGACGTGGAGTCGCGCGGCGAGGACGGCTTCGACTTCGAGGCCGCCTGGAAGGCCGTGGAGCCCGACGACGTGCTCACGCTGATCTACACCTCAGGCACCACCGGGCCGCCGAAGGGCGTGCAGATCACCCACGACAACATGATGTCGGCGGCGCGCTCCTACGACAAGCTGATCGCCTTCCCCCTCGGAGGGCGGGTCGTGTCCTACCTGCCGATGGCGCACGTGGCCGAGCGCAACGTGAGCCACTACCTGCCGATGTCCTGCGCGTTCAGCGTGACCTGCTGCCCGAACGCGCGCGAGGTCTCCTCCTACATCCAGGAGGTGCACCCGACCTGGTTCTTCGGGGTCCCGCGCATCTGGGAGAAGATGAAGGCCGGACTCGAGGGGATGCTGGCCGGGCTCGAGGACGAGGAGCAGAAGACGAAGCTGACCGAGGCGCTCGACAAGTCGATCGAGCGGGTGCGGCTGATCCAGGCCGAGGAGCCGGTGCCGGACGAGCTGGAGGAGGCCTTCCAGAAGGCCGACTCCGAGCTGTTCGCGGGGCTGCGCACGATGCTCGGGCTCGACGAGCTCGAGGCCTGCAACGTGGGCGCGGCGCCCACGCCGCCCGACGTGATCCGCTTCTTCCACGCCCTCGGCATCCCATTGGCTGAGCTGTGGGGGATGTCCGAGACCACCGGGGCCGGCTGCTGCAACCCGCCGGAGCACATCAAGATCGGCACGGTGGGGCCGCCGGCGCCGGACTGCGAGGTCACGCTGGCCGAGGACGGGGAGGTGCTGATCCGCGGCGCGGTCGTGTTCCCCGGCTACCGCAACCTGCCCGACAAGACCAAGGAGACCTTCGACGACGAGGGCTGGCTGCACACGGGCGACATTGGCGAGTTCGACGACGACGGCTACCTCAAGATCGTCGACCGCAAGAAGGAGCTGATCATCAACGCGGCCGGCAAGAACATGTCGCCGGCGAACATCGAGGCGAAGATCAAGTCCGCCAGCCCGCTGATCGGCCAGGCCATCGCGATCGGCGACGGCAGGCCCTACAACGTGGCGCTGATCACTGTCGACCCCGAAACCGCTCCGGGCTACGACTCGCGCGAGGCGATGAAGAAGGAAGTCGCCGAGGGCGTCGAGCGGGCCAACGAGGAGCTGGCACGCGTGGAGCAGATCAAGAAGTTCAAGCTGCTCGACGAGGAGTGGGAGCCGGGCGGCGACGAGCTGACCCCCACGATGAAGCTGAAACGCAAGCCGATCGCCGAGAAGTACGCGGACGAAATAGAGGAGCTCTACTCGTAGCGTAGATACCCTTGGGGGCGTGGCTTCCAAGCGGCAGATAGACGTAGGCGGGGTGAAGATCGGCGGCGGGGCCCCGGTCGCGGTCCAGTCGATGACCAAGACGGAGACCGCGGACCTCGAGGCGACCCTGCGCCAGATCCGCGCGATCGCCGACGCCGGAGGCGACCTCGTGCGCTGCGCCGTGCCCCGCGACAAGGACGTGGAGGCGCTGAAGACGATCGTGAAGGAGTCGCCGATCCCGGTGATCGCCGACATCCACTTCAACCACACCCTGGCCCTGAAGGCGATCGACGCGGGCGCCCACTGCGTGCGCATCAACCCGGGCAACATCGGGGGCTTCGAGAAGACCGGCGAGGTGGTGGAGCGCGCCCGCGCGGCCGGCGTGCCGCTGCGGGTCGGCGTGAACTCCGGCTCGCTTCCCAAGCACCTCCACGAGCTCGAGCGGTCGAACTCCGTCGAGGCGCTGGTGCAGGCGGCCGTCGAGTACGTGGAGCTGATGGAGCGGCTCGACTTCTCGGACTTCAAGGTCTCGATCAAGTCCACGAGCGTGCCGAACACGATCGCCTCGAACAGGCTGCTGTCCGAGCGGATCGACTATCCGCTGCACCTCGGCATCACCGAGGCCGGCACCAAGTGGACGGGCTCGCTGAAGTCGGCGGTCGGCCTCGGCACGCTGCTGGCCGACGGCGTCGGGGACACCATCCGCATCTCCCTCTCCACCTTCCACGCGGAGGAGGAGGTCAAGGTGGCCTGGGAGATCTTGAAGGCGCTGAAGCTGCGCGAGCGCGGCCCGGTCCTGATTGCCTGCCCCACCTGCGGCCGCCTGCAGTTCGACATGGACACCGTGGTCGCCGAGATCGAGCAGCGCCTCGAGGCCTACGACGAGCCGATCGAGGTGGCCGTGCTCGGCTGCGCGGTGAATGGGATCGGCGAGGCCTCGCACGCCGACTTCGGCATCACGGGCGCGAAGAACGAGGGCCTGATCTTCTCCAACGGCAAGCCGCTCAGGAAGGTGCCGCAGGACTCCCTGGTGGACGAGCTATTCGCCGAGATCGACCGCTCGCTGAAGATCGGCCGCGTCGAGGTGGACGAGCGCAAGGCGGCCGAGGGCGCCCACTGGCTCGAGCGCATCGAGGAGGAGAACGCCGGCGAGCTGACGCCGGAGCGCATCGCGGCCCTGGAGGCCGCCGCGGCGATGGAAGGCGCGGCGGAGCCCCTGCCGATGGCCGGCAGCACCACGCGCAAGGCTGTACGGCTGGACGAGGAGACCTCGCCCACGGCCGGCCGCCGCTTCACGCGGGCCTAGCCTCGCGGCGGTGCCGGCGAGGCAACTTCGGAGGGTGCTTCGATAGCGCCGAGCGCGTGCGGGCGCGCCAGTAGGCGGCAGAAGGCCTCGACCACGTCGGGGTCGAACTGCGTGCCGGCGCAGGCGAGCAGCTCCTCCTGGGCCTGCGCCTCGGTGAGCGCTCCGCGGTATGAGCGGCCCGAGGTCATCGCGTCGAAGGCGTCGCAGACGGCCACGACGCGCGAGCCCAGCGGGATGTCCTCGCCGAGCATGCCGTCGGGGTAGCCGCTTCCGTCGAAGCGCTCGTGGGTGGAGCGCACCAGCTTGGCCACCGGCCGCAGGGCGGGGGCGGCCATCAGGATGCGCTCGCCGATGATCGTGTGGCGGCGGATGAAGCTCCACTCGTGGTCGTCGAGCGGGCCCTTCTTCTCGAGGATCTCGTCGGGGATCGCCACCTTGCCGATGTCGTGCAGCTCCGCCGCGCGAGCCAGCTCGTCGAGCTCCTCGCCGGGCATTCCCAGCTCGCGCCCGACCTGGATGGCAAGCTCGGCCACGCCCTCGAGGTGGATGTGCAGGTCCGGCTGGCGCTCTGAGAGCCTGCGCAGCAGCACGTCCCGCGAGTGGCGGCCGGCCGACAGGCGCCCGCCGCCCTTCTCGGCGTACATGCGCCGGTCGGCCACCTTGAGCGCGTCGACGGCCGTGCCGGCCTCCTCGGGCATCAGCGCGGCGCCGTAGGCGGTGCTCACGGTGAATGCCTCGCCGTGCTCCGACAGGGCCGTCACGCAGGCAGCCCCGATCGACTCGAGGCTTGCCCCGGGAGCAACCAGCGCGCAGAACTCGTCGCCGCCGAGCCGGTACGCGCGCCCGCGGCCGTCGACTGACTCGGCGAGCCTGGCGCCGAGCCGGGCCAGCAGCGCGTCACCGGCGGGGTGGCCGAACGTGTCGTTGTAGGCCTTGAAGCCGTTCAGGTCGAACAGCAGGAGGGCGAGCGGGCGCTCCAGCGTCGCCTGCGGCAGGTCGGACTCGAGGTCGGCCATCAGGCAGCGGCGGTTGCGCAGCGCGGTGAGCGGGTCAACGAGCGCCTCTTCGCGGCTGCGGGCCAGCAGCCGCGCGCGGTCGCGGAAGGCCATTGCCATCCTCAGCATCACGAGCGAGAGCGTGGCTGCGGTCAGGCCGAGCGCCACGACGCCGAGCCGCACGAAGTGGTCGTAGGTGAGGAGGGCCAGGGCGACGACGCCGCTGAGGAACGGGATCGCCACGACTCGCGACCCCTGGACGGAGGCCTCGCGCCCGCTTTTGGAGTGCTGCCAGGCCGCGAGGCCCACGAGTAGCGAGGCGGTGGGCCAGAGAATGTCGAGCGTCCCGCCTTCGTGGTAGCTGCTCGTGATGGACTGGAAGAAGTAGATGACGTCGGCGAGCCCGGTGAGTGCGAAGCCCACGCCGAGCAGCATCCACGCGCGGCCCGGACGCCAGCCGGAGATGCCGAACACGACGATTACGAGCGCCACGAGGATCAGGTCGAAGATCGGGTAAGCGAGACTCGTTGCGATCGCCAAGCCGTCGCCCGACGTGCCCGAGATGATCGAGTCGACCGCCAGGGCGGCCACCACCGCGCCCACGGCAAGCGCGCCGATCGCCCCGTCCAGCCAGAGCCCACCGCCCAGGGGGCGGGAGCGCGAGCGCACCAGGAGCAGCAGGGACACGTAGAACGCCGGGTACTCGAGCAGATAAAAGGCGTCAGCGACCGAGGGGTAGGGCGCGTTCGGGTTGTCGGCCACGCTGAAGGTCCAGTACACGTCGCCGATCGTCCACGAGGCGATGCCGAGGCCCGCCAGCGCCCAGGGCGCCCGGCGCTCCGGCACGAGGACGGCTCGCAGCAGGCATGCGCAGGCGCCGGCCCCGAGGAGAATGCTCGACAGGAAGTGGTCGAACACCACCGCGAGCGCTTGGGGAAAGAGCAGCGTGCGCGTGACGTAGGCGGTGTAGGCCACCAGCACGGCGATCCAGAACAGCCTGATTCCACGCGGCATTCCCGTGCCCCCAGTGATCGGCCTCGGAAGTGCATTGCTGAGCCCCTCGCTGTTTAGACTCGTCCGGCCCATGGCCCGCCTCTCGAGCTACTTGCTGCCGACCACCAAGGAGGCCCCCGCCGACGCCCAGGCGGTCTCGCACAGGCTGACCCTGAGGGCCGGCCTGGCCAGGCAGGTGGCGGCGGGGCTGTGGACCTTCCTGCCGGCGGGCTGGCGAGCCCACCGCAAGGTCGAGCAGATCATCCGCGAGGAGCTCGACGCGATCGGCGGCCAGGAGATGCTGATGCCGGTGCTGACGCCGGCGGACCTCTGGAAGCGCAGCGGGCGCTACGACATCGACGAGCTCTTCAAGCTAAAGGACCGCCGCGACGCCGACCTGATCCTCGCCATGAGCCACGAGGAGACGCTGACCTTCCACATGGCCCGTGAGGTGCGCTCATACCGCGACCTCCCGAAGATCCTCTACCACTTCCAGACCAAGGAGCGCGACGAGCCGCGCCCGCGCGCGGGACTGCTCCGCACACGCGAGTTCATCATGAAGGACGCCTACACCTTCGACCGCGACGAGGCGGGCCTGGTGGAGCGCTACGACCTCCACGTGGGCGCCTACGACCGCATCTTCGAGCGCTGCGGGCTGGAGTGGTACCGGGTCGAGTCGGACGTGGGGATGATGGGCGGCATCGGCGCCCACGAGTACATGGCGCCCTGCGCGGCCGGGGAGAACGACGTGGCGCTCTCCGACAAGGGCTATGCCGCGAACGTGGAGGTGGCGAGCGCCGTGGCCCAGGCCGTGGACGGCCTGCCCGAGCCGCTCGACGCGCCCGAGCCGGTGGAGACCCCCGGCGCCACGACGATCGACCAGGTAACGGCCGCGCTGGGCGTGCCGGCCGGCGCGCTGATCAAGGCGATGCCGGTGATCGTGGAGGGGAGGGGGCCCCTGCTGGTGGTGCTCCGCGGCGACAACCGCCTGAACGACATCAAGCTGCAGAACGCCCTCGGCGCCCCGGCCCGCGCCGCGAACGAGCGCGAGCTGGACGAGGCCTTCGGCGCCGTGGCGGGCTTCATCGGCCCCGTGGGCGCCCGCACCGAGGTGCTGGCCGACGAGGCGCTGCGCGGCATGCGCGGGCTGGTGGCCGGCGCCAACGAGCCGGACCTCCACCTGCGCGGGGTCGAGCCCGGCCGCGACTTCGAGCCCAGCTGGGGCGACGTGCGCGCGGTCGAGGCCGGTGATACCTGCCCCGCTGGCGGCACGATCCGCATCGAGCCTGCGATCGAGGTGGGCAACATCTTCAAGCTCGGCACGCGCTACTCAGAGCCGCTCGGGGCCACCTACCTCGACGAGCAGGGCGCGGAGCAGCACATCTGGATGGGCTCCTACGGGATCGGCCCGGCCCGCATCGTCGCCGCGGCGATCGAGCAGTACGCGGACGAGCAGGGCATCTCCTGGCCGCGCTCGATCGCCCCCTTCGACGTGCACCTGGTGACGCTCGGCAAGGAGGGCGAGCAGGCGCGCGATGTGTCGGAGCGCCTCTACGAGGAGCTGGGGGAGGCGGGCCTCGACGTGATCTACGACGACCGCGCGGCCGCCGCGGCGGGCGAGAAGTTCGCCGATGCCGAGCTGCTGGGCTGCCCGCTGCGGCTCACGGTGGGCAAGCGGGGCCTCGAGTCCGGCGAGATCGAAGCGCAGGTCAGGCGCGGCCAGCAGAAGCGATCGCTGCCGCTGGAGGGGGCGGCTCAGGCCGCGGTAGACCTTTGGCGCGAGCTCGACTGACGCGCCGCAGGCTGCTCGGCCTGGACCGCTCGGGGCCGCCGCCGCCGGAGACGCTGCGCAAGCAGCCGCTGAACCCCTGGACGCTGCCGAACGCGATCGGCTTCGTGCGCCTTGCGCTGATCCCGGTCTTCCTTGTCCTCGGCCTGAACTCGGGGGACGGCCGCCGCGCGATCGCCACGGTGGTGTTCGCGGTGATCGCATGGAGCGACTACCTCGACGGGATGACCGCCCGGCTGACCGGCCAGTACAGCCGCCTCGGGACGCTGCTCGACCCGCTCACCGACCGGCTGCTCGTGCTGTCGGGCGCCATCGTGGCCTGGAAGTACGAGTTGCTGCCGCGCTGGGCGCTGGCGGTGCTGGGGGCGCGCGAGCTGTTCATGCTGATCCTGACCCAGCTGGCGTTGCGCAAGGAAATGGACCTGAAGGTGAACATGCTGGGCCGCTGGGCGGTCTGGCCGGTGATGTCCGCCATCGCCCTCTCGTTCATGGTCGAGACCTGGGTGACCGATGTATTGATGTACCTGGGCCTCGCGATGACGCTTGCCGCGACGGTCATGTACGTGCAAGATGGGCTGCGGCATCTCCGTAGGGAGGAGCCCGGACCCTCAAGCTGAACTTGAGCAACGGGTCTATACTCGCTCACCTGGCCTCCTGAAAGGAAACGACTTGTCCATGGAAACTTTTCCCGATCTCGGCGCGCTCTCGGACCAGGAGCTGAAGGACCTGATCCAGCAGCTGACCGAAGAGGAGCAGGAGGTCTCGTACCGCCGCCGCATCCTCCACGGCAAGATCGACATCCTCCGCGCCGAGCTGGTCAACCGCCTGCGCAAGAAGCACGAGGAGGGGGAGGCCGTGATCAGCGGCGCCGACGTGCAGCAGCTCACGGACATCCTCGCCGGCAAGGGCATCCCCGACTCCGAGAACGAATAGGTCCCCGGACGGTGCACTGCCCCGAGTGCGGGCTCGTCAACGCCGAGGGCGCTAATTACTGCTCCAAGTGCGGAGCCTTCCTCGGCGAGGCCAAGGAGGGCAGCGGAAACACGACGGAGGTCTACCAAGTGGGGGAAACCGGTGAGCTCAACCCCGTGGACCTCGAAGAGGTGACCAGCGAGGGAGCCACGCTCGTGATCCGTTCGGGCGGCGGCCGGGCCGGAGAGGCCTTCAACATCGCCGGCGAGCGCATGACGATCGGCCGCAGCCCCGAGGCCGAGGTCTTCCTCGACGACGTCACCGTGTCGCGCAACCACGCGCTGCTGGTGCGGCGCCGCGACGGCCTCTACATCGACGACCTGGGCTCCCTGAACGGCACCTACGTGAACCGCCGCCGGATCGAGTCGCACCGCCTCCAGAACGGCGACGAGCTGCAGGTGGGCAAGTACAAGCTGACCTACCTCGACAAATGACGATCGAGCTCCAGCCAGACGCACCCGCGGGTGCGCGCCCGCAGAAGGCGCTGACGATCGGCGCCGTCTGCAAGCAACTCGAGCGCGAGTTCCCCGAGATCTCGATCTCCAAGATCCGCTACCTCGAGGACCAGAAGCTGCTGTCGCCGCGGCGCACCCCGGGCGGCTACCGCCTCTACGGGGCCGGCGACGTGTCGCGGCTCCAGACCATCCTCAGGCTGCAGCGCGACGAGTTCCTGCCGCTGCGGGTGATCCGCCAGGAGCTCGCCGCCGGCCGAGCCGACCCCGAGCCTGCCAAGGGCAGGCCGGCTCCCGAGCCGCGCTCCCGGCGCCGCGCCACCGTGGCCGTGAAGGGGCCCGGCTCGATCTACCGCATCGAGGAGGTGCTCGAGGACACGGGCGCCGACCGCGGGCTGGTTAAGGAGCTCGAGGACTACGGGGTGATCCGCGGCGAGAAGGACCGCCAGGGCGAGACGATGTACGACGACACCGAGCGCGAGATCATCCGCGCTGTCACCGAGCTGAAGCGCTTCGGTGTGGGCGGGCGGAACCTGCGCGTGTTCCGCACCTCGGCCGACCGCGAGGCCGCGCTGCTCGAGCAGATCCTGGCCCCGGCGCTGCGATCCCGGAACCCGGAGCGGCGCAAGGAGGCGGTGGAGGCGCTCGAGAACCTCGCCGCGATCGCCTCGCACCTGAAGCACCTGCTGCTGATCCGGGACCTGCGCAAGCTCGCGAGGTAGGGGTCCGCCGCGGACCTCAGGCCGTACATCAGAGACATCCCCGACTTCCCGAAGCCGGGCATCGTCTTCAAGGACATCACTCCGCTCTTCCTCGACCCCGGGGCGCTGAACGACACGATCGACGAGCTGGCCGCGTACGCGCGTGAGCGCCAAATCGACTACGTGCTCTCGGCCGAGGCGCGCGGCTTCGTGCTGGGCGGCGCCATCGCGGCCCGCGCCGGCGCCGGCTTCATCCTTGCCCGCAAGCCCGGCAAGCTCCCGCGCGAGACCGTTTCGGCGCGCTACGAGCTCGAGTACGGGGTCGATGCGCTCGAGGTGCACAGCGACGCGGTGCGCGACGGCGCGCGCGTGCTGGTGCACGACGACCTGCTGGCCACGGGCGGCACGGCGGGCGCCCTGTGCAGCCTTGTTGAGCAATCGGACGGAGTCGTGGCAGGATGCGCATTCGTGATCGAGCTGTCCTTTCTGCACGGACGCAAGCGGCTTGCGACGTACGACGTTCACAGCCTCGTGGTGTACGACTCGGAGTGAGATGCCGAGCGTCACTCGCCGCCGCAGCGTCGCAGCGCCCCGAGACGAGGTCTGGAGCCTCGTGTCCGAGCCCGAGCGCCTGCCGGCCTGGTGGCCCGCGGTGACGCGCGTCGAGGACGCCACGCCACACGCCTGGACCACCGTCATGACCTCGGCACGCGGCAAGACCGTGCGTGCCGACTACACGCGCGACGAGTTCGACCCGCCGCGGCGGGTGGCCTGGCGCCAGGAGCTGGACGAGTCGCCGTTCGAGCGCATCCTGCGCGAGTCGGTCACGGCGGTCGAGCTTGAGGCCGAGGGGGAGGGGGCCACGGCCGTGCGGCTGACCCTGCGCCACCGCGGCCGCGGCTTCGGCCGCTTCGGCTACGCGCAGCTGCGGCGCGCGGCCGCCAGACAGGTGGAGCAGGCCCTCGACAACGTCGAGGCGCTGTTCGGGCGGGCCGTTTCGTGAGCATGCGCGGGTGGGGCTGGGGCGAGGACGAGCGCGCGCCGGCCCTGCCGGCGGGCGCAGAGCAGCTGCTGGCGTCAGAGCTCGCCCTGCAGCGCGGGCCGGCCGTCCCGCCGGTGGCCCTCGACGAGGTCTCGTTGCCGGACCGAGCGCTGCCCGACGCAGTACTTGGTCGCCTGCGCTCTGCCGTGGGCGCGGAGCACGTGCTCGACGACCGCGAGGCGCGCGTGACCCACGCCGCCGGAAGGAGCTACCCGGACCTCGTGCGGCTGCGCTCCGGCGACGCCTCGAGCGCGCCCGACGCCGTCGTGCTGCCCGGCTCGGCGGACCAGGTGCTGGCCGTGCTGAAGCTCTGCTCGGAGCTCGGCGTCGCCGTGACGCCCTTCGGCGGCGGCACGAGCGTGGTCGGGGGCGTGGATCCGCTTCGCGACGGCTTCAAGGGCGTGATCACGCTCGACCTGACGCGGCTCGACCGGCTGCTCGACGTGGACGCGAAGTCGCTGACCGCCACGCTGGAGGCCGGCATGATGGGGCCGGCGGCCGAGGCCGCGCTGGCCGAGCACGGGCTCACCATCGGCCACTTCCCGCAGTCCTTCGAGCACTCCACCGTAGGCGGTTGGCTGGCCACCCGCTCGGCCGGTCAGGCCTCGACGGGCTACGGCCGCTCCGACGAGTTGGTCGAGGGGCTGCGCTTCGCGGCGCCCGCCGGCGAGCTGCGCGTGGCCGCAGGGCCCGCCACCGCCGCCGGACCGGCCCTGCGCGAGCTGCTCGTGGGCTCGGAAGGCGTGCTGGGCGTGATCTGCGAGGCCACGCTGCGGGTGCGGCCGGCCCCGGGGCACCGCCGTTACGAGGGCTGGTCGTTCAGGAGCTTCGAGGAGGGCGCCGAGGCGCTGCGCGTGATGGAGCAGGGGGAAGCGTCGCCAGACGTGGCGCGGCTGTCAGACGAGGAGGAGACGCGCGTGTCGTTCGCGATGTCCGGCGCAAGCGGGGCCCAGCGCCTGGCGACCAGGTACCTGAGCGCGCGCGGCCACGCCGGTGGCTGCCTGGCGATCGTGGGCTTCGAGGGCAGCGAGGACGACGTGGAGCGCCGCCGCCAGCGCAGCTCGGCGCTGCTGCGGGCCGGCGGCGGCCTGGCGCTCGGTACGCGACCGGGCAAGGCGTGGCTCGAGGGCCGCTACGCCGCGCCGTACCTGCGCGACCACCTATTGGACCGCGGCGTCCTGGTGGACACGCTGGAGACGGCGACGAGCTGGAGCAAGCTCGTGTCGCTGCACGCCACCGTCAGGGCGGCGATCACGGGCGCGCTCGGCTCCCGCGGCACGCCTCCCGTCGTGATGTGCCACCTGTCCCACCTCTACCCCTCGGGCGCGTCGCTCTACTTCACCTACCTGGCCCAGCAGCAGCGCGACACGGCGCTGGAGCAGTGGTGGGCGGCGAAGCAGGCGGCGAGCGAGGCGATCGTCGCCTCGGGCGCCACGATCACCCACCATCACGCCGTGGGCCGCGACCACTCCCAATGGATGCGGGCCGAGGTTGGAGAGCTGGGCCTGGAGCTGATCCGCGCCGCCAAGGAGCGGCTCGACCCGGCCGGGATCATGAACCCCGGGAAGCTGCTTCCGGTCAGCCCTACTGAGGCAGAGGCTGAAGCTGGACGCTCGCCACGACCTTCGCGCGGGTCTTCCCCGAGCCCTGCGCAATCGGCTTCTTGAGCAGCTGAAGCACGCCGCGCATGACCGAGTTGCCTGAGTGGGCGGCGTTGCGGTCCACGGGCTCGAGTGAGATGTCGATGAACTTGAAGCGGCGGTAGTTGCTCGGCAGCGTGGCGCCGCCCGAGAGCTGGCCCTGCTTGTTCGCGGCCGCGAAGCCCAGCGACTTGGAGTCCTGCTGGCTGTTGTAGAGCCACACCTGGTAGGCCTGCTTCTGGGTGCTGGGCTTGAGCCCGATGGCGCTGACGAGGATCTGGACCTTGCCGCTCTGCTGGGCGATCACGGCCTGGCCCTGGACCTTCTTGTTCACGGCCGGCTTCGTCTTGCTGGCGGCCTGCTTTCCGCTGCTGTCGTTGCCGCCCGTGACCAGGCCGATCGGCCACAGCAGCACGCCCACCAGGATCAGCAGGGCAAGCGCGCCGCCACCGACGAGCAGTCGCCGGCGCCGCACGGCATCGCGCGCATCGCCCTCGCGCGGCTCGCGCGCGGGCTTCTTCGCCGCGGCGGCCTTGGGCGCTGCCTCGCTCGAGCGCTTGGAGGCGCGCCCGCCGGCGCCACGCTCGGCGTCCGGGATCTTTGGCACTCCGTCGCCGTGCAGTCCGTCGAGCGAGTCGAGCAGCGAGCGGGCCCAGGAGCGGGCCGCCTCGGAACGGCGCAGGTGGCCGCGTGTGGCGGTGGACTCCGGGCCCGCCTGCTGCCCGAGCACGTAGTCGGCCAGCTGCCCGCGCCAGTCCGACTCGACGCCGCGGGCGGTGACGGGCGCCAGCTCCACGAGCGCGTCGCGCGCCAGCTCGCGCACCCGGCTCTCGGGCAGCCCGAGCTTGCCGGACAGCTCCTCGTAGGTCTGGCCGCGACGCAGAAGCAGCTCGAGGATGGCCCGCTGGTCGTCAGTCAGCTGGTCGAAAGTCGCCATGAAGATCCCACTGTAGTGTGCCCCGCATGACGGAACTGCAAGTCGAAGGCACGATGGCGGAGGCGCTCGGGTTCGAGATCCTCGAGGTCGGCGAGGAGTCCGCGCGCGGCCGCTTTCCGGTCGCACAGCCGGTTCTGCAGCCGTTCGGCATCGTGCACGGTGGCGCCTACGCGGCGATGGCCGAGACGATCGCGTCGATCGCGACCCACATGGCGGTGCAGGGCAAGGGCGAGCTGGCGATGGGCCAGTCGAACCACACGAGCTTCATGAGGCCGGTGTCCGAGGGGTGGGTGACGGCCGAGGCTCGCGCGAGGCACCGCGGGCGCACGTCGTGGGTCTGGGAGGTCGACTTCACCGACGACAAGGGACGCCTCTGCGCCCTGACGCGCGTGACTATGGCCGTGCGGCCCGCTCCGTCGTCGTAGGCAGCCTGCTCTCGTAGCGGTTGGTGATCGGCAGGCGCCGGTCGCGGCCGAAGGCCTTGGTGGAGATGCGGATACCCGGCGGGGCCTGGCGGCGCTTGTACTCGGAGCGGTCCACCATCCGGATCACCCGCTCGACCTCCTCGCCCGGCAGCCCCTGGCTGACGAGCTCGGCCGCGTCGAGGTCCTGCTCCACGTAGCCGGCCAGGATCGCGTCGAGCACGTCGTAGCCGGGCAGCGAGTCCTCGTCTAGCTGGTCCTCGCGCAGCTCCGCGGAAGGCTTGCGGTCGAGCACCGAGGCCGGCACCAGATCGGCGTCCTGCTGGGCGTTGCGCCAGCGCGTGAGGCGGTAGACCCACGTCTTGAACACGTCCTTCAGCACGGCGAAGCCGCCGGCCATGTCGCCGTAGAGCGTCGCGTAGCCCACCGACAGCTCGGACTTATTGCCGGTGGCGAGCACCAGCCAGCCGAACTTGTTCGACAGCGCCATCACCACGTTGCCGCGGATGCGCGCCTGGAGGTTCTCCTCGGCGATGCCCGAGTCGCTTCCCTCGAACTGCTCGTCCAGCAGCCGCTCGTAGGCCTGCATGGCGTCCTCGATCGACAGCTCCAGGAAGCCGGTGCCGAGGTTCTCCGCGATGGCGCGGGCATCCGCGCGCGTGCCCTCGGACGAGTAGGGGGAGGGCATCGACACGCAGGTGACCCGCTCCGGCCCGACCGCGTCGGCGGCCAGCAGCGCGGCCAGCGCCGAGTCGATGCCGCCGGACAGGGCCAGCACCACGTGCTCAAAGCCGTTCTTCTCGACGTAGTCGCGCAGGCCGGTCGTCAGGGCGCGGTAGACCTCGGCCTCGCCGTCGAGCGGCTCGGCGACGCTGCCGCCCACCTCGCCGGGATCCGGCAGGTCCAGCTCCACCGAGGCGAGCACGGGCACGGCCTTGCGCTCGCGCCGGGCCGCCTCGCGGTGGCGCGTGTCGCGCAGGCGGGAGGCCGCCACCGCGCCGGGGTCGATCGTGCAGAGCGTCAGCGACTCCTCGAACTGGGGCGCCCGCGCGAGGATCTCGCCGTCCTGGTCGATCGCGACGCTGTGGCCGTCGAACACGAGCTCGTCCTGCCCGCCCACGGCGTTGCAGAACAGCACGGTCACGAGGTTGTCCTTGGCGCGCTGGGTGAGCATGCGCTCGCGGTCGAGTCCCTTGCCGGCGTGGTAGGGCGAGGCGCTCAGGTTCACGATCACCTGGGCGCCCGCCAGCGCCTCAGTGGAGGCCGGCGGGCCGGGCTCCCAGATGTCCTCGCAGATGGTCAGGCCCACGGGCAGCCCGTCGACCTCGATGATCGCCGGATCGGTGCCGGCCTGGAAGTAGCGCTGCTCGTCGAAGACGCCGTAGTTCGGCAGGTGGTTCTTGCGGTAGACCGCAGCCACCCGGCCGTCGGCCAGCACGGCCGCGGCGTTGTACACGTCGTCGGCGCGCTCCGGGAAGCCCACCAGCGCCACGATCCCGTGGACGTCGGCGGCCAGGCGCTCGAGCGCCTCGCCCGCGGCGGCGAGGAAGTGGGTCTTCAGCAGCAGGTCCTCGGGCGGATAGCCGGTGAGCGCCAGCTCGGGGAAGACCACGATCGCCGCCCCGGCGTCCCTGGCGCGCGCGATCGAGTCGGCGATCTTCGCGGCGTTGCCCTCGACGTCACCGACGGTCGAGTCGATCTGCGCGAGCGCGGCGCGCAGCGGCTTTGGGCGCGCGGCCATGGCCCTGATTCTCGCAGCCGCGGCGGAGCTTCAGCAGCCCAGCGTCAGGTCCAGGTAGCGCCTGCCGCGCACCCGGTGCTCGAAATGCCACCACTCGCGGCGGTAGTTCGCGAAGCCGTGGCGCTCCATGGCCCGCTTCAGCGTGAGGCGGTTGCGGAGGATGCGGCCGTGGGCGTTCAGCGTGTTTGCGCGAGGCCCGAGGTGGTCGAAGCGCGTGCCCATCGGGGGCTGGCTGCCGTCGCGGGCGCGTACCAGCGTCAGGTCCACGGCGCTCCCCAGGTTGTGGCGCGAGCGCCGCGCGACGTAGGTGCCCACGAGTCCGGGCTCGCCGCTGCGCCGCGCCCAGCGCACCATCGCCCGCGAGGCGCGTGCGGGGCGGTAGGCGTCGAACACCTTCAGGCCGAAACCGCGGCGGCGCAGGTCGCGCTGGACGGCGGCAACGTCACGGGCGGCGGGCCATAGCATCAGCGCCCAGGGGTGGCAGTAGCCCGGCAGCCGCTTGCCGGTGAAGTTGCGCGGGGTGCCGTAGCGGAGGTCGACCTTGAGCGTGGGGGAGAGCCGCTGGAGGTCGTGCAGGCCCGCTTGGGCCAGGACGTGCTTGCTCGCCGCCGCGGACGCCCTCGACCCCGCGAACAGCCGCTGGGCCACGCCGCGCAGGGTGCGCGTGCCGTAGGCCATCGACGGGTCGCCGTCGGTGAGCACGGCCAGCGAGAAGCGCCGGCGGCCACGCTGGAAGAGCGCCACCTCGTGCACCAGCCGGCCGCGGCCGGTGCGGCGCCAGCCGCCCTTGAAGAACGTCTTCCAGCCCTTCCCGAGGGAGAAGCGCGAGAAGCCCCAGCGCTGGCGGTGGACGATCGACGAGAGGAGGCGGCGCGCGTAGGCGCGGTTGCGCCTCGGCACCAGGCGGTCGAACCTCAGCATGAAGCGCGCCTGGTCCTCGGCGCTGAAGTGCGCCGATCCCCAGTCGCCGAAGACCGAGAAGCGCTTCATCCCCGCTCGCCGTGCCAGCCGGCGCAGGGCAGCGTCGCCGACGCGGCGGTAGACCGCCGAGGCGCGGTGGTTGTCGGACACCGTGATCATCGGTCCAAGGGCGCCGCGCTCGGCCGCGTTCGGCGCCCGCTTCCCGATCCTGCGCAGGTACGACACCAGCAGCATCGCCTTGACCACGCTGGCGCTCACGTAGACCCGGCGCGGGGCGAAGCCGCGCAGCCTGCCAACTGTGTCGATCACCGCGAACGAGCAGACGCAGTGCCTGTGCGCGACGTAGTGGCGGGCGGCCGCCAGCTGCTTCGTGGTGGGGAGAGCGGGGGCGTGAGCCGAGGCCGCGGCAGGCGTCAGCGCCAGCGGCACGAGGGCCAGGACCAGGGCTCGGCGCACGCTTCGGATGGTACGGGCGGCACTCCCTACCATGACCAAAGTGGGGTGCCGGCGCCCGCTATCCATGGTCTCGGTCGTCGTCTGCGCGGCTCTCTTCGTGGCTGTGCCTACGATGGCGCAGATCGACGGGGGCGCCACCCCAAACGACCGGGTCGAGCTGCGCTCGTTCCACTCCGCAGCCCTCCAGGGCACCGATCACCTGGCCGTGTACCTGCCGCGCGCCTACCAGAGCGACCACCGCCACTACCCGGTGATCTACTTCCTGCACGGCCTTCCCGGGCGCGACGGCAGCTACAACGGGGCGCGCGTCAGGCAGCTCGGCAGGTCGCTCGACAGGGCCGGCAAGGAGGCCATCGTCGTGGCTCCCCAGGGCGCCCGGCGCGGCAACAGCGACCCTGAATGGCACGACTGGGGCCCGGGCCGCAACTGGGAGACGGCCACCGCCCACGAGGTGGTGCACTTCGTGGACAACAACTACCGGACGATCGCGAACCGCCACGGGCGCGCCCTGATCGGCCTCTCGGCCGGCGGCTACGGCGCGGCGATCATCGGCTTTCACCGGCCCTGGGAGTTCTCGGTGATCGAGTCTTGGAGCGGCTACTTCCATCCCACCAACCCGTCCGGCACGGCGCCGCTCAGCGTGGGCGGCAACCGGGCCAACCGCTTCGCCAGCGTGCACACCTACGTGCGCCACGCGCTGTCGGTGTTCACCCGCCACCCGACCTTCCTGGGCTTCTACATAGGCCGCGACGACAAGCGCTTCCGTGCCGAGAACGAGCAGCTCGACGCAGAGCTGACCCGGCACCGGGTGGAGCACCAGTTCAAGGTCTATCCCGGCTCGCACAGCGGCGCGTTCTGGGACGCACACGAGCAGGAATGGCTGGTCACGGCCATCGGCGAACTCTCCCTGCCGCGCTGAGCGGGCTTCAGCACTCCTTTAGGAAGCACGCGCATCCTGGGTCGTGCGAGCACCCGGGGGGAGACTGGCATCCAGCCGCACCAAACAGCACTCGCAGCAAGCTGGCGACGCGCGGCCGGCTGGGGGATCGCGCTGTCGGGCCTGCTGACCGTCGTGTCGGCCGCGACCGGGAACGTGCCGTGGCGCGAGCGGCTACTGCTCACGGTGGAGAGCGGCAGCGTGATGTCGCTCAGCCACGCGCTGGCGGGCGCTGTGGGCGTGGCCCTGATCGTGGTGGGACGCAGCATGGTGCGCGGAACGCGCCGGGCGCTCGACGTGGCGCGCGTGCTCCTGATCGGGGTGGCCGTGCTGCACCTGGCGAAGGGGCTCGACTTCGAGGAGGGCAGCGTGGCGCTGGCCATGGCCGCGGTGCTCAGCGCTGGCCGCGGCCACTTCGACCGCGGTGCCGCTGCCCGGCCGCGCCTGATCGGGGCGGCGGTTGCGGTCGGCGCGGCGGCTGGGGCCTGGCTCGTGTGCAGCCTGCTCGAGCTGGTCACCGGCAAGGCGCCCGACGTGGCCGACGCGCTCAGGCTCGGCGTCTCCGGGCTCACGAACGGGGGCTGGTGGCTGGCCTCGGGCGAGCCGCTGGCCGTCGTCCTCGACATCCTGGTGGTGATCGGGCTGGCCGCCGGCGTGGTGTTCCTGCGCGGGCTGGTGCGCGCCGAGTCGGGCTGGGAGGGCCACGCGCCGGCCGAGCACGCAAGCGCCGCGCGGGTGGTGCGCGAGCACGGCCTGGACTCGCTGGCGCCGTTCCTGCTGCGCGAGGACAAGAGCTTCTTCTTCGCCCACGGCGGCGTGCTGGGCTACCGGGTCCTGCGCGAGACGGCGGTCGTGTCCGGCGATCCCGTCTGCCCGCCCGGCGCGGCGCCGCGGCTGCTGGCGGCGTTCATCGCTCACGCCCGGGCCCAGGGCTGGAACGTGGCGGTGGCCGCCGCCACGGAGGGGCTGGTGGCCCACGGTCGCGCGCTGGGCCTGCGGGCGCTGTGCGTGGGCGAGGAGGCCGTGGTGGACCCGCGCGAGTTCACCCTGGAGGGCCGAGCGGTGCGAAAGCTCCGGCAGTCGGTCTCGCGCGCTGCGCGGCGCGGCTGGCGCTTCGAGGTGGCCACGGCGAACGACCTCGGGCAAGCCGACATCGCCCGGATCGCCCGGCTGGAGAACCACTGGCGCAGCGAGCAGCGGCGCCTGCAGGGCTTCGCCATGACGCTGGGCAGGCTGGGCGGGGCGCCCGAGGACCGCTCGATGCTGCACGTGCTGGCCCGCGACGAGGAGCGGCGGATCGGGGCGGTGCTGCGCTTCGTGCCGTACGCCAACGGCCTGTCGCTGGACGCCATGCGCCGCAGCGACGACGCCCCGAACGGCCTGACCGAGGCGCTGGTGTGCACCGCGCTCGAGCACGCCCGCGAGCAGGGGCTGAGCGAGGTGAGCCTGAATTTCGCGGGCTTCGGGCACCTGATGGCGCCCAGCCGGGCGCTGAGCCGCCGGGAGCGCGCGGCTCAGGCGGCGTTGCGGGTGGCCCACGGCCGCTTCCAGCTCGAGCGGCTGAGCGCCTTTAGCGACAAGTTCGCCCCCGTCTGGCGGCCGCGCTACCTGCTCTACGAAGGTCGGGCCTCGCTGGTCCGCTCCGGGTTGCGCGTGCTGCAGGCCGAGGCGTATGTGCGCGCGCCCTCCACGGCCCCGCTCGAGGCGCGCTGGAGTGCACCCGAATGGCCGCAGCAGCCGACGCTGCCGGGATGGTCACCGGCGCCGCGGTGACCACCCGCCTGGTGGCGGGTGCCCTGGCCCTGGCACTGCTGGCACCGGGCGGCTACGGCGCGTACTCCTACCTGCACGCCTACGACCTCTACCGGGGCTTCCCGCCCCCGCGGGAGCCCGCGGGCATCCCGCACGGCCGGCTGGAGACGATCGGCATCTACTCGCGCGCGCTGCACCAGCGCCGCGGTTATCTCGTCTACCTGCCTCCGGGCTATGAGGCAGGGCGCGCTCGCGGCGTGCGCTACCCGGTGCTCTACCTGCTGCACGCGCCGGTCGGCAGGGCGCGCAACTACGCCCTCGCCGGCGGCCTCGACGTGCGCGTGGACAAACTGATGGCCAGGCGCGCGATCCGCCCGTTCGTGACCGTGCTGCCCATGGGCCACGGCTCGGCGTTCGGCGGCGACCACGAGTGGGCCAACGCGCGCGCCGGGAACTACGAGGACTTCGTGCTCGACGTGGTGCGCGACGTGGACGGTCGCTTCTCCACGCTGCGAGCGCGCCGCGCCCGGATGCTCGGGGGGCTCTCGGCGGGCGGCTACGGGGCGGCGAACATAGCGCTGCACCACCCGCGCACCTTCGCCTCCTTTGAGAGCTGGTCCGGCTACTACACACAGACGCCCACCTACACCTTCAGCGGTGCGTCGCCGGCGCTGCTGCGCGCGAACAGCCCGGCGGCCTACGTGCCGGCGATCGCTCCGGCCATCAAGCGCCTGCCCTTCCGCGCCTTCCTCTATCAGGGCAGCCGCGACGACGTGTCGGCTCGCGCCATGTTCGCCTTCGCCGGCGAGCTCCGCGCGGCCGGAGTCCAGACGCAGGCGGCCGTTTACCCGGGTGGCCACAACTGGCGCCTCTGGCGGGGCCACTTCACCCCGATGCTGGAGTTCGCCAGCTCCAGCCTGGAGGCGGCGCGGTGACGGCGCTTGCGCTGGGCCTCACGCTGGCCGTGGGAGCGTCGCTGGCCCTGAACGGCAGCTACCTGCTGCAGCACGCCGGCTCCGCCGGGCTCCCTGCCGTGGACGCGCGGCACCCCCTGAGGACGCTCGGCGGCCTGCTGGGCGCGCCGCTGTGGGCCGGCGGCCTGGCGCTCGGCTTGACCGGCTGGGCGCTGCACGTGGCCGCACTCACGCGCGCGCCGCTGTCGCTGGTGCAGGCGTTCGTGGCCGGCGGGCTGGCGCTGACCGTGCCCGCCGCGCGGCGCTGGCTGGGCCGCGCGATCGGTGGGGTCGAGGCGCTGGCGGTGGCCGGCATGGCGCTGGCGCTGGCGGGTCTCACGCTGGGTGTGGCCACCGGTCCCGTGCGCGGCGAGCCCGACGCCCTGTCGGCTGTCCTCTTCCTCCTCCCCGCCGCGGGCTTGCCCGCCGCGCTCGGCCTGCTCGGGGCCAGGCGCGGGCGCTTCGACCTGCTGGCTGCCGCCGGCGGTGCGCTCTATGGAGCGGCCGACCTCGCGATCAAGGTGCTCACCGGCGTCTATGCCCGCGGCGGCCTCGCCGGGGTGGCGGGCTCCGCGTGGCTGCCGATCGCCGCCCTGCTCACGGCCGGAGCGTTCTTCGCCTTCCAGCGCTCGCTCCAGGGGGCCAGCCCTGTCACGACCATCGCGCTGATGACCGCGGGCACCTACGTGACCTCCATCGCCGGGGGCCTCCTTGCGCTGCACGACCCGCTCGGCAGCGGCGTCGCGCTCAGCATGGTCCACGGCGCCGCGCTTGCGGTTGTGGTGGGGGCGGCCTGGGTGCTGTCGCGCTCGCAGGCCGAGCTGGCCGTGGCCGCGGAGGTGGCGGCGTGACCCGGCGCGTGCTCGTAACCGTGCTCGCGGCCCTCGTAGTGCCCTTCGCTGCCGTGGCCTGCGGCATCGGCTGGCTCTATCTGCTGAGGTCGGGCCACCTGCTGGCGTTCGGCCCGCCGGTCAAGGGTGCGCTGGCCCTGCAGCAGCTCGCCCGTGGCGACGCGCAGCCGCTGGCGCGGGTGCTCGTGGCATGGGCGCTGGCGGGGCTGGCCGCCGGGGCGCTCCTGCGCGCGCTCGCCGGCAGGGCCGGCACGCACCTGCTGCCCGCGTTCGCGCTCGGCAGTGCCGCCTGGCTGGTGGTGGCCGGGGCGGCCTCGGACGCCCTGGCCAACAACGCGCGGGTGGTGGACCAGCTGGGGGCTCAGCTCTCGTCGGGCCAGCTGGCCGTCGCACTGGCGGCCGTGGTGTGCGCGGCGCTGGCGGGCGTCCTGGCCGCTGCCGCGGTGGTGCGGCTACCCGTACCCGAATAAGCGAGGCTGCACCAAGGCTCGCGGCCCCCCGGAGTCCTAGGCTGGACACATGCTCCGGCAGGCCCTAGAAGACCTACGCGCGCGGCAGACCTACACGCGCATCGCCTACCTGCTGCTGGCGCTGCCGCTCGGGGTCGCGGAGTTCGCGATCCTGGTGTCGGGCCTGTCGTTCGGGTTCGGCAGCGCGATCACGCTCGTCGGCCTGCCCGTGCTGCTGCTGATGCTGTTCATCTGGCGCTGGATGGCGCAGGGCGAGCGGCGCCTGATCGGAGCGCTGGTGGGCATCGAGATCGCGGACCCCTACCGGCGCCCGCCGCCTGGAGCCTCGCGCTGGCGACTGCTGCGCGGGCGCCTCGCCGACCCGGCCACCTGGAAGGACCTGGTGTTCCTGGTGCTGCAGCTGCCGGCCGGGATCGTGGCGTTCACGCTGACGGTGATCGTGCTCGGGGGAAGCGCCGCGCTGCTGGCCGCTCCGATCTACCACGGGTCGGGTTTCGGGCTGGGCGTCGACACCGTGCCGGAGACGCTGGCGCTCGTGCCGCTCGGCGCCCTTCTGCTCTTCGCCGGAATCCCCGCGCTCGGCGCGCTCGGCCGCCTGTACGGCTGGTTCGCCCTGCAGCTGCTCGGCTCGAACGAGGACCCGGAGCTGACCGCCGAGGTGTCGGAGCTGCGCGGCGCCCAGGCCCGCGTGATCGCCGCCACCGACGCCGAGCGCCGCCGCCTCGAGCGCGACCTCCACGACGGGGCCCAGCAGCGCCTCGTATCGCTGGCGCTCACCCTGCGGGTGGCCGAGCAGCGCGCCGAGAAGGGGGAGCCGGGCGCACCGGAGCTGATGCGCGACGCCCGCGAGGAGGTCGGAAAGGCCCTCGAGGAGCTGCGCGACCTCGCTCGCGGCATCCATCCGGCGATCCTCACCAACCGCGGCCTCGCCGACGCCCTCCGCGACCTCGCCGGCCGCGCCGCCGTGCCGGTGGAGGTCACGAGCGCGCCGTCGGAGCGGCTACCCGAGCCTGTGGAGGCCGCGGCCTACTTCGTGGTCTCCGAGTGCCTGGCAAACATCGGCAAGCACGCCCATGCCTCCCAGGCCAGCGTCGCGGTGTCCGAGCAGGGCGCCGCGCTGGCGGTGGAGGTGCGCGACGACGGCTCGGGCGGGGCCAGCCTCGACGGCGGCTCGGGCCTGCAGGGACTGCGCGACCGCGTGGGCGGCGCTCGACGGGCGGCTCGAGCTGCACAGCCCGCCCGGCGAGGGAACCCTGATCCGGGCCCTGTTGCCGCTGGACGGCCACGCGCCCGGCGGACGCCCGGCGGCCGCGGCGCCGCGGGCCCTGTCCGACGAGGAGGCCGATGCCGTGATGGAACGCAGGCGCCGCATGCTGCGGCCGCGCTTGGTCGTGCTGGGCGGCGTTGCGCTCGTGCTCTTGCTGCTCTGGGCGGTCACCGGCGCCGGCAGCTTCTGGCCGATCTGGCCGCTGATCGGCCTGGGCCTCGTGGCCGCCATCGACAGCTGGGGCACGCTGGCGAGCGGCCCGCTGCGCGAGTCCGCTCTCCCCGCCCCCGGAGCCGCCCGGGACCAGGCCGTCAAGCAGGCCCGTATACGCCGCTCGCTGGCGCTGGCCGGCGGCGTGCTCCTGGTGATCGACACGACCGTGGTCGCCCTCTGGCTGGCGTCCGGCGCCGGCTACTTCTGGCCCGGCTGGGTGCTGTTCGGAAGCGCGCTGATCGCGCTGCCGGGGGCGCTGTTGGTGCGCTCCCAGCCCTCCTAGTCGCCGAAGACTTCCTCGATGCGCGCCTTGCCCTTGCGGCAGGTGAAGATGTCCGTGGCGGGCTTGACCAGGCGCGACTTGCAAGTCCAGCCGAGGCCGTGGCGCGTGTGGTGGCGCCGCATGTGGCGAAGCACGCGCAGGGCGGTGGAGCAGCGGACGGCCGTGATGCTCACGTCCGCGGTCGTGAAGCCCAGGTCGACGGTGTCGCTGAAGCGCGTCTTGCCCGCGCCCCCGCAGTCGGTGCCGAGTGCGAACCCGCTGACGTGTTTCTTCAGGATGCGGCCCTTCTTGCCGATCTGCGGCCAGCTCACGGTCGCGCGCGTGTAGAGGAATGAGCGCACACCGCGGCAGTCGCCGACGCGGGCGTCGGAGAGCTGGATCTTCACGCCCCGCTTCCGGTAGATCTTGCCGGCCGCGCAGATGGGGTTGCAGCTGTTCACGCGCGCCGTGCCGCTGCCCACCGGCGTGCGCGAGCCCCAGCGCTCCCAGCGGATGCTGAGCACGGCCAGGTCCTTGAAGGTGTCGAGTGAGGACGGCTTCACGGTCGCGTCGCCGAACGCGTAGTGGAAGCTCATCTCGTGCTGGCGCTGGTCGTCGCCGATGTACACCGGCAGGCGCTCGATGCAGGCCGTGCTCATGAAGAACCAGGGCGGCGCGCCGGCCAGCCCGCTGTCCTTCAGCATCGCCGCGCTGCCGTCCTTCGTGACGTAGCGCAGGCCGAAGCCGGGCCGCTCGGGGCCCTGCCCAGCCGGGATCGACGTGTACGGGGTGAAGAAGCCGTGGCCGGCGGGGTCGTAGTTGCCGAAGGCACGCGAGTCGGGGCAGGGCACCACGTTCACCGGCTTGACCGCGCCGGTGCCGGCGTGGGCGATGTAGCTGCCGTGCTTGAAGATCTTGCTCTCCGGCAGGTTGTTGTGATGCAGCGGACAGCCGCGCTTGGCCTTGGCGCCCGCGGTGAACGAGCCGCTCAGGTAGACCCAGCCGCAGCGACGCCCGCGCCAGCTCCCGAACTCGCCGTGCACGAGGCCGTAGCCCCAGCGGCGCCCCTTGCCCAGGTTGGAGACGCGCTGCACGTCAATGGTCTGGCCCGCACGCAGCGTGCCGATGGTGTAGCCGGAGCGCTTGTTGCGCACGTACACGTCTTTCGCGCTGACGGTGTAGGTGCGGGTCGCGGCGCTCGCCGCCTCAGCCGGCAGCAGCAGAGCGGCCAGCAGCACACCGATGAAGAGCGCCCTACTCGCCGACATCCGCCACGCTGGCATGCGTGCAGTCCAGCAGCTTCTGGGGACTGACGCGGAACAGGCTGTGGGGGTCGCCCGCTGCGGCCCATACCTGCTCGTGATCCAGCAGCGCGCGGTCGAAGATCACCGGCAGCCCGTGCCCGAACGGCGGGACTCCGCCGATGGCGAAGCCCGTCGCGG
Organism: Solirubrobacterales bacterium; assembly: GCA_038215095.1. GTDB lineage: Bacteria > Actinomycetota > Thermoleophilia > Solirubrobacterales > Thermoleophilaceae > DATACN01. The sequence goes on from JBBQRG010000001.1 coordinate 36,281, forward strand.
CGCGCACCTCTCCGGCGCTGGCCTGCCGCACCGCGGCCACGTCGAGGGCGTCGGCGAGCTTGTCGACGTCGATGCGGTGCCGGCCGGAGGCGATGCAGACCACCGGATCGCCGTCGGCCACGAACACGATCGACTTGGCGATCGCGGCCTCGTGGCAGCCCACCGCCCTGGCCGCGTCGCCGACGGTGCGGGTGGAGGCCTCCAGCCGCTGCACGTGGACGTCGAGGCCCAGCTCGCGGGCCCCTCTCATCACCTTCTCGGTCATGCGTGGGCCGGAGCCTTCGAGCGCCGCTGCGCCGGCAGCACCGGCAGCTCGACGCCGGCGGCCGTGGCCAGCTCCACCAGCGACTCCGTGAGATCCACGGCCAGCTCGTCCAGGTCCCACAGCAGGTCGAAGTCGCCGACCAGCCCGAAGTTGATGTGGCCGTTGTAGGAGAGCAGCGCGATCCCGAGCGCCTGGTTCTTGGCCAGCGGGACCATCGGGAAGGTCTCGATCATCTCGTGGCCCATCAGGTAGAGCGGGAACTGCGGCCCCGGGACGTTCGTGACCACGAGGTTGAAGAAGCGCTGGCGCGACATGAGCCGCGAGGCCTGGCCCATGATCGTGGGCGGGGCGAAGCCCGACAGCTCGGTGAGCACCTGCGCGCCCACGGCCTGGCCGCCGGCCTTCAGGTCCTTCAAGCGCTCGCGCACGATGTCGAGCCGGGCCACCGGCTCCTGGCACCAGACGGGCAGCGGGGCCATCATCGCCGCCACGCGGTTGCCGAGGGCGCCCTGCTCGATCTCGCTGCGAACGCTCACCGGGACCATCGCCTTCAGCTCCAGGCCGTCGGTCTGCTGCCCGCGCCGGCGCAGGTGGCGGCCGAGCGCGCCGGCCACGGTGGCCAGCACCACGTCGTTCACCGTGCCGCCCAGCTCGTTCTTGATCGCCTTGAGCTGGGCGAGGTCGGCGCGCACCCAAGTGAAGCGGCGGTGCGGGCCGATGTCGGCGTTGTAGGGGGTCGAGGGAGCGGGGTTCAGGCCCGCCCAGGCCATCGCTCCGACGCCCACGGCGGCGTCGCGGGCACCCTCGAGCACGCGGCGCGGCGCGCGGAACACGGCCCGCACCGAGCGGGCCACCTCGCCGGGCACCGTGGCGCGCTCCAGCAGCGCCTCGCCGAGCAGCTGGGCGCTCGACGGCAGCGGGCGCGGAAGCCAGCGGTTGCCGGGGTCGGCCGGCGCCGCGGGCTCGGGCGAGACGTCGAACAGCACGGAGACGATGTCGATGCCGGAGATGCCGTCCACCAGCGCGTGGTGGGTCTTCGCGAGCAGGGCGAAGCGGCCGCCCTCGAGGCCGTCCACCAGCCACAGCTCCCAGAGCGGCTTATCACGGTCGAGCTGCTGCGAGAACACGCGGCCGGCCAGCGCCCGCAGCTCCTCCTCGGTGCCCGGCGCGGGCAGCGCGGTGGCGCGCACGTGATAGCGCAGGTTCAGATGTGGGTCGTCGACCCACTTGGGGCGCCCCTGGCCGAGCGGCACGTTGGCCAGGCGCTGGCGGTAGCGCGGCACCAGGTGAAGGCGGCGCTCGATGCCCTCGAGCAGCTCGTCGTAGGGGGGCGGATCGCCCTCGAAGAGCATGACCGAGGCGACATGCATGTGCGCGGACGCGTCCTCCAGGTGCAGGAAGGAGGCATCGAGCCCGCTGAGGCGATCTCCGGCCATCCCCATAGAAGGTATCGCGCGCCGCACGCAAGGACATTTGAGTGACCCAAGTCACACAGTCGCGCTTACACGTCCGTAACCTACGAACAGTTGTTCGATCCGGCCTAGCCGAGCCGCCGTCCCTCCTGGGGCGGGGGACGGGGGAACCACAGCCGCATGAGCGGCAGGGGCGAATCGCCACCAATGCCGGTGGCGTAGGGCAGTTGCCCGAGTCCGACAGCTAACTCCGTAAGCAGGGGCCGGGAGAAGGAGTTTTCGATGAGTACGCGCAGTCGCGCGCGTGCCAGCTTCCGCTTTGCGCTGCTGGCCGCGGGCCTTTGTTTGTCAGGAACCGCATACGCCGCCACCACAGGTGCGGCGGACCAGAACGGCGGGGTCACGATCGCCTCGGCCGGCAAGAGCCAGAAGGTGGCATACGGCCGCCAGGTGAAGCTGGCCGGACGCGTCGCAAGCGGCGGCGCTCGCAACGTGCGCCTCGAGCAGGCGCCGGGCGACCAGGGCTGGCGCCCGGTGGCTCAGACCACCAGCGCCGGCGACGGCTCCTACGCCTTCGCCGTTCGTGCTGAGCGCTCCGGCTCCTATCGCGCCGTGAGCGAGGGGGGCACCTCGGCGCCCGAGAAGGTCACCGTGGTGGCCAGGCTCGCCGGCAGCGCCACGCGCCACCTGCGCCGCGGCTCGACCGTGCGCGTGCGCGGCAGCGTGCGGCCCGCCCGCTCAGGACGCACCGTGCGCCTGCAGCGGCGCAGTGGCCGCGGCTGGAAGACCGTCGACACTGCCCGCACGGGCAGCGGCGGCAGCTTCCGCGCCGCCTGGCACCCGGCCAGCAACGGCGCCTACCGCCTGCGGGTCAGGTTCGGGGGCGACAAGCTGAACGGCGCTGCCGGCCACACGCTGCGAAGGCCGGTGAACGTGTACCGGCCGGCGCTGGCCTCGTGGTACGGCCCCGGGTTCTACGGGAGCCACCTCGCCTGCGGCGGAACGATGAGCGCCACCAAGCTCGGCGTGGCCAACAAGTCGCTGCCGTGCGGCACGAAGGTCACGCTCCGCTACCACGGCCGCTCGGTGACCGTCCCCGTGATCGACCGCGGGCCCTACTCGGGCGCGCGCGAGTTCGACCTCACGGCCGCCACCAAGCGCAAGCTCGGCTTCGGCTCCACCGGGGCGGTTTGGACGACTCGGTGACAACGACCCTGCGCAGCCGGCCGAGCCGGCTGCTTGGCCTAGAGCGCCAGATGTAACTGGCCCTCGGGAGGGGCGGCGGGCACGTCCCGCCGCCCCTCGTCGAGCCCGGCCACGCGCACGCCGAGCAGCCGCACGGGCTGCTCGGGCGCAAGGCGCCGCAGCAGGTCCCGGGCGACGCCCAGCACGGTTTCGAGGTCGTTCACCGGCTCGTCGAGCGAGCGCGCGCGGGTGACGGTGCTGAAGTCCGCGAAGCGCACCTTGATCCCGATCGTGCGGCCGCTGCGCTCCTGGCGCACGAGCCCCTCGCAGAGACGCGTCGAGAGGCGCTCCAGCACGGGTTCGAGCGCCTCCAGGCCGCGCAGGTCCTCGTCGAAGGTGGTCTCGCACGACTCCGACTTGGCCACCCGGACGGTCTCGAGCGGGCGCTCGTCCTCGAAGCGCGCGAGCCGCGCCAGGTGCGGACCGAGGTTGGTCCCGAAGGAGTCGACCAGCCGCTTCTCAGACACGTCTCGAAGCTTCGCCAGCGTGGTCACGCCGCGTGCCTCGAGCCGGCGCACGGTCTTCGGCCCGATTCCCGGGATCAGCCCGGGGGAGGCCTCCGCGAAGCGCTCGCAGGCCTGGTCGCGGGTCAGGACGAGGAAGCCGTCCGGCTTGTCGGCGTCGGAGGCCACCTTCGCAACGAGCTTGTTGGGCCCGATCCCGATCGAGCAGACGAGACCAGTGCGCTCGCGCACGGTGGCCTTCAGCCGCAGCGCGGCGGCGCGCGGGCGGTCGAGCGCCGTCAGGTCGAGGTAGGCCTCGTCGAGCCCGACGACCTCGACGCGGTCGATCTCGCCCCTGATCACCTCCATCAGGTCCTTCGAGCGGCGGCGGTAGTGCTCGAAGTCCGGCGCCACGAACACGGCGTCGGGGCAGAGCCGCCGGGCGCGCTCGGCCGGGGTCGCCGAGAAGATGCCGAAGCGGCGCGCCTCGTAGCTGGCGGTGGTGACCACCGCGCGCGGGCCCGAGCCCGCCACGACCACGGGCAGCGCCCTCAGCTCAGGATGCCGCTGGAGCTCGACGGACACGTAGAACGCGTCCATGTCCACGTGGGCTATCCGGCGCTCGTCCTCGGGCACACCGAGAAGATACGCGCGGGGTCAGCCGCCCCAGTAGCCGCGCATGCGCTGCTTCCCGCGGGTGCACCGCAGGCGTACCAGGAAGTCGTCGCCGCCGAAGACGCAGCGGAAGCGGTGCACGTGGGTGACCTCGCAGAAGTGGTTCGACTCGTTGCAGGTCAGGTGGCTGAGGTGGCGCCGCCAGATGCGCCACAGGTTGCGCGAGTTGGGGCAGCTGACACGGCGGCCGTAGATCTTCGTGGTGCCGCCCGTGTCCGGGTTCGGGATCTTGCCGCAGTAGTGGTAGCCCTTCAGGGCGGCGTGGGCCGCCGGGCCGTCGGCTGACGCGGCCGGCGAGGCGGCAACGACGAGCGCGGCGAGCGCTGTGGCGATGGCGATCAGCTTCATCTCAACCAGCTTGATGGATCGGGCGGACGAGGATCTCGTTCACGTCCACGCGCGGCGGCTGGGTGAGCGCGAACATGACGGCGCGGGCGATGTCGTCGGGCTCGAGCGCGCCCTCGGGCTTGTCGTCGAAGAACGGGGTGTCGACCATGCCCGGCTCGATGATCGTCGTCTTGATGTCCGTATCCGCGACCTCCGCGCGCAGGGCGTGGCCCATGGCGGTGACCGCCCACTTGGTCGCCGAGTAGAGCGAGCCCGGCAGCGTGCGGCGTCCGGCCACGGAGCTCGTCAGGAGCATGTGGCCGCGGCCGCCGTTCTCGCGGAAGTGCCCGAGCGCCGCGCGGATCGAGAGGGCGGCGCCCAGCACGTTGGTGTCGATCATCGACTTCCACTGCTCCACCGACTCCTCGAGGAAGCCGCGCTTGGCGCCGAAGCCGGCGTTGGCGAAGAAGGCGTCCATGCGCCCGAAGCGGTCGACGGCGGCCTTCACAAGTGCCTGCTGGTCGTCCCAGCTGGTCACGTCGCAGCGCACGGCGATCGCCTTCTCCTCGCCGCCGAGCGACTCGGCCAGGCCCTGCAGCTTGTCCTCGGAGCGCGCAGCCAGCACGACGCGGTAGTCGAACTCCACGGCGCGGCGCGCCGTGGCCTCGCCGATGCCGGTGCTGGCGCCGGTGATGACTAGGACTTGCTGGTCCGCCATGCGCCGGGTTGTATCAAGCGGGGCTGGTTAGGCTGCGCCGCGATGGCCGCTCCCGACCCCACGCATGCCCGCTTCGCGTCCGTCGCGCCGAAGGCCGGCCACTACGAGAGCTTCTACCTGAAGGCGTGCCATCCGTCGGGCGGCCTGGGCGTGTGGATTCGCTACACGGTGCACAAGCGGCCCGGCGCCGAGCCGCTCGGCTCGCTCTGGTTCACGCTCTTCGACGCCGAGGCCGGCCGGCCGTACGCCGTGAAGGCCACGCTGCCGGCGCCGTCGGCGGGGGGAGAGGGGTGGCTGGCGATCGGGGACGCGTCGATCGGTGAGGGCCGCGCGGTGGGCGCGGCCGCCGGTGAGAGCCGCGAGGCCTCCTGGGAGCTTCGCTTCGAGGCGCCCGAACCGCCGCTGTTCCACCTGCCGGGCGACTGGATGTACCGCGCGCCGGTCCCGCGCACCAAGCTGCTCAGCCCGGCGCCGGCGGCGCGCTTCGACGGCCGCGTCGAGGCCGGCGGCCGCGAGCTCGAGCTGGCGGGCTGGCGCGGGATGATCGGCCACAACTGGGGCTCCCAGCACGCCGAGCGCTGGGTCTGGCTGCACGGACTGGGCTTCGACGGCGCGGGCGAGGGCACCTGGCTGGACGCGGCACTCGGGCGCGTGAAGCTCGGGCCGCTCACCACGCCGTGGGTAGGAAACGGGGCGCTGTCGCTCGACGGCGAGCGGCTGGCGCTCGGCGGCCCCGGCAGGAAGGTCGAGGTGCACGAGCGGCCGGAGTCCTGCGACTTCCTGCTGTCGGGCAAGGGAGTGCGCGTGCGCGGCTCCGTGAGCGCGCCGCGCGAGCGCTCCGTGGGCTGGGTCTACGCGGATCCCGATGGCTCGGAGCACCACACGCTGAACTGCTCGATAGCCGACATGCGGCTCGCGGTGGAGCGCGATGGCGCTCCACCGCTCACGCTGTCAGTGGCCGGCGGCGCGGCCTACGAGTTCGGCATGCGAGAGCGCGACCATGGCATGCAGATAGAGCCGTTCGGCGACGGGTAGCCGTACCCATGTAAACCAGCGAGGAGGAGAGACATGCCCACGAGGAAGGCAAGCGCACGTTGGGAGGGCACGTTCAAGCGGGGCGGCGGCACCATGAAGTTCGGGAGCGGCGCCTACGAGGGGCCGTACTCGGCGGAGTCGCGCTTCGAGGAGGGCGAGGGGACCAATCCCGAGGAGCTGCTGGGAGCCGCGCACGCGGGCTGCTTCTCGATGGCGCTGTCGCTGATGCTCGGCGACGCCGGCCACGAGCCCGAGTCGATCGCGACAGACGCCGCCGTGCACATCGATCCCGCGGACGCCGGTGGCTTCGAGATCACCCGCATCGAGCTGTCCACGCGGGCCCGCGTGCCCGACATCGACGAGGACGAGTTCCAGGACGTGGCCCAGGCCGCGAAGGAGGGCTGCCCGGTGTCGAAGGCCCTGGCCGGGGTGGATATCTCGCTGCAGGCCTCGCTCGAGGGCTGAAAGCTCGATGTCAATGCCTCATAACGTGAATTAAGTAAACCTGAGGCGAGAAATGGCCGGCCTGAGCGAGAGGGACGTCGATGCAGACCCCCTCTCGCAGTTCGGCCGCTGGTTCGAGGAGGCTCGCCAGGCGGGCGTCTACGAGCCCGAGGCCGTGGCGCTGGCCACCGCCAACGCGGATGGCGCGCCGTCGGCGCGGATGGTGCTGCTGAAGGGCTACGACGAGCGCGGCTTTCGCTTCTTCACCAACTACGAGAGCCGCAAGGGCTCCGAGCTGGACGAGAACCCGCGCGCGGCGCTGCTCTTCCACTGGAAGGAGCTGGCGCGCCAGATACGGATCGAGGGCGACGTGGAGCGCCTCCCGCCTGCTGAATCGGCCGAGTACTTCGACAGCCGCTCCTCGGAGAGCCGCCTGAGCGCGCTGGCGTCGCCCCAGAGCCGCGTGATCGGCTCGCGCGAGGAGCTGGAGCGGCGTGTAGAGGAACTGCGGGGCGGCGAAACGGCCGCTCCCGCCCACTGGGGCGGCTTTCTGCTCGTTCCTCGGGTTTACGAGTTATGGCAGCGCGGCGAGCACCGGCTGCACGATCGGTTGCGCTACCGCCGCGCGGAGGCGGGCGGGTGGGTGCTCGACCGCCTGGCTCCGTAGGATTGTGGTCATGGCTGAGGCGCCAAAGCCCCCCGCCCCGCGGCGGAGGTCGCGGCAGCGGAGCGCCGTGGAGCGGATCCGCTCCATCGACTTCCCGGTCTCCATGCGCGGCTACGACCGCGCCGCCGTCGACAAGTACGTCGCCGACGTGGCGCAGCTGGTCGCGGAGCTCGAGGCCACCCAGACGCGCGAGGGCGTCGTGCAGCGCGCGCTCGACGAGGTCGGCGAGCAGACCAGCGGCATCCTCCAGCACGCCCACGACACGGCGGAGGAGATCGCATCGCGCTCGCGCGCGCAGGCCGCGGACCGGCTGCAGCAGGCTGAGGACGAGGCGGAGCAGGCGCGCCGGGACGCCGACGCTTACTCGTTGCAGACGCGCGACGAGGCCGATCGCTACGCCGACCAGGTCGTCGAGGACATGCGCCGGCTGTGGGACGAGCGCCAGCGGCTGATCGAGGACATGCGCCAGCTCGCCGACGAGGTGCTGGCCGTCGCCGACGACGCGCTCGACCGCGTGGAGCCTCCCACCACCGGCTACGTGGGCGACGACGAAGCCGAGGTGGCGGGCGAGGGCGTCGTGGCCGAGGATCCGCCGGCCCTGGAGCCCGACCCGACGGCCGTCTGGGAGCTGCCGGTCGAGCAGCCCGGCGGCGGTGAGGCCCAGGACCCGACCCTCGACGACCCCGCGGATGAGACGACGGCGGACGAATCCGGTGCGGGGGAGCCGACCGTGGACGAGTCCGCCGACGAGTCCGCCACGAGCGAGTTCGAAGCACCCGCCACGCCCGAGCGCGGCGACCAGGCAGCTTCCTAGAGCGGCAGCTTGCCGCGGCCCTTGCGGCCGGCGCGGGCGCTCTTGTTCGTGGCCTTGCGCGAGGTGCCGAAGGACTTCGAGAAGAGCTTGCCGATGGGGCCCGGCGCCTTGCCCCCGGTGCGCTGGCCCACGCCAAGCGTGGCGTCCACGCCGCGCTGAGGGCCGCGCGAGAGGCGCGGCACGAGGAAGCCGAGGACGAGCAACAGGATGCAGACGGCGACTATCCCGGCGATGAGCATGGACACCCAATACCCGCTCGCGGGAGTTTCGACGCCCCCCTTTCTGGCTAAGGGCAGCCCATGACAGAGAACGAAAAGGACGATCAGGGCGTTGAGCGCGAGGCCGACGCCGCGGCCGCGGAGGCCGGCTCCATCGGCGGCCGCCGCGACCCCGACGAGGACCCCGCCGAGCAGGCCGTGGACGAGGCCGGCGGCGGCGAGTCCGAAGGCTTCGAGCAGGCAGAGGAAGACCTCGTCGAGCACGCCGCGCACGGCGATCCCGCGCCGGATCCGACCACTCAGGCCTTCACCCCTGAGGAGGAGTCCGACGCCGGGACGGCCGAGTACGGCGAGGCCGACGAGGAACAGTCCGACGACGCCTGAGCCGTCGGGACGTCTGCGAGACTCTCGCCCGTGGCCAAGCAGAAGCAGGTCCGCATGCAGATGCAGGTGGGCGCGCTCGCCGCGATCCCGCAGCTCGAGCATCGCACCGACGAGCAGCTCCAGAGCGAGTCGAAGCACCGCGTAGCCGCGAAGGCGATCCTCGGCGCGCGCGCCGCCGAGCGCTACGACGCCCCCACGGCGCGGCGCTACTTCAACGAGGCGCTGGCGGGCTGCCATCCGCAGGAGCGGCCCGCCCTGCGCCAGCTCATGAAGGCCTCGCTGGCCCAGGCCGAGCGCCGGCCGGACGAGCTCAAGGAGGCCCTGGAGAAGCTCGGCCAGGAGCCGCCTTCGGGCCGCCAGCTGTTCCTGCTGCGCATCATGGGCCTGATCGCCCCTCCCCCCGGCGCCAGCATCGTCACGCGGGCGCGCGGGATCTTCCTCCTGCTCGCCATCGTGATCGCGCTGCTGCTGATCGGCTTCGGCCTCGCCGAGCTGGTCTCGCTGCCATTCGGCGGCGTGCGCACCGGCTTCGCCGTGCTCTACGGGCTGATGATCGTGCTGGTGGCCATCGGCGTGCTCGTGTTCTTCGGGCGGCGGCGCCAGGCGCGGGCCAAGGCAGCCCGGGCAGCCGGCGGCTAGCTCAGCGCCGCCGAGAGGCGGCGGCGGTGCTCGCGTGCGAGCGGGTCGCCCGGGCCGAGCTCGGTGAAGATGCCGACCATCGCCTTGCGCAGCAGGTCGCACCGCTCGGGATCGTCGCCGGCCTGCTGGAAGGCCTCCTGCAGCCCCTCAAGCGCGGCCGCATGGTCGCCGGCGTCATAGGAGTCGAACACGCCCTGGAGGCGGTCGTCGCCGTCGCGCTCCAGCCGCGCCCTCGCGGCCAGGCCGGCCGCGAGGAAGTCGCCGGTGGCCGAGTCGAGTAGCTCGAGCGCCTCGTCGGTGTCGCCGCGGCCCAGCAGCAGCCGGCCCAGCTCGCGCTTGGCCTCGGTCTTGCCGGGGTCGAGCTCGAGCGCCTGGCGCAGCGCCTGCTCGTCGCCCTCGGCGGCGCCGCGCTCGGCCAGCTCGTCGGCCTGTGAGGGCACCAGCGCGTCGAAGAAGCTCTCGACCTCCGCCGGCGGCACCGCGCCGGTGAACTCGGAGGCCATGAGGCCGTCGCGAAACGCCTTCACGTTCGGGATGCCCTGCACCCCGAACGCCTGCGCCAGCCGCTGGTTCTTGTCGGTGTCGACCTTGGCCAGCTCGACCTTGCCGGCGCGCGCGGCCACGGCGCGCTCGAGCACCGGCGTGAGCTGCTTGCACGGGCCGCACCAGTCGGCCCAGAAGTCCACCACGACGGGGACCTGGTGCGAGCGCGCGACGACGCGCGACTCGAAGTCCGCCTCGTCGACGTCGTAGACGCTGGGGCTCGCCGGTTCGGTGGTCATGCCACTGACCTAGGCTAGCGGCGTGCCCCTTTCACCCCTGGCCGACGGCTACGACCAGTTCATCCTCGACCTGGACGGCTGCGTCTGGGTGGGCGACGAGCCCACGCCGGGCGCGCCGGAGACGATCGCAGAGCTGCGCGAGCAGGGCAAGCGCGTGGCCTTCGCGACCAACAACTCCTTCAACGCCACCGAGGACTTCGTGACCCGCCTCTGGGGCCTGGGTGTGCGAGCGTCGCTGGCGGACGTGGTCACGGTCGGGGGCGCCGTCCAGCACCTGCTCGCCGAGACGCGCAGCGGGCGCACGGCGTTCGTTCTCGGCACCGGCGCGATGGTTAAGCACGTGTCCGACGCGGGCCTAAAGCCGATGAACGGCACCGACCTCGCCTCGCGCGCCGACGTCGTGATCGTGGCCAGCAGCCTCGACTACGACTACGACGACATCCGCAACGCGACGCTGGCAATCAGCCGCGGCGCCGACTTCCTCGCCACGGGCCGCGACCCCACCTACCCCCAGCCCGACGGCGACTGGCCCGGCATCGGCGCGACCGTGGCCGCCGTCGAGTACGCAACCGGACGCACCGCCCAGATCGTCGGCAAGCCCGAGCCCCAGCTGCTCCTGACGGCGCTCGACCGCCTCGGCGAGGGCCGCACGCTCGTGGTGGGCGACCGCCTCGACAGCGACATCGCGGCGGCCGCCAGCGCCGAGCTGGACTCCGCGCTGGTGTTCACCGGCGGCTCCAGCCGCGAAGACCTCGACGCCCTCGACGGCGGCAAGCCGAGGCCGGCGCACGTGGCCGACAGCCTGGCGGAGCTGCTCACACGCTGACTATGCGCTGAGCTCGAGGGGCTCCACCTCCTCCAGCTCGACGCCCACCAGGGCGCACGCCTCCAGCGTGAGACGCAGCCCGGCGCCGGCCGCGGCCGCCAGCGACTCGCGCGGGTCGGCGCCGCGGGCTTCGTGGAGGTGGGCGGCGCACACCGCGGCCACGAAGTCCGTGTGGCGGTTGCCGTGGAGCGCCACCGCGCCCTTGGAGCGCAGCTCGCGCCGTAGCAGCGGCAGCAGCTCCTCGAGCAGCTCCGCTTCGTCGGTGTCGGGCTTCAGCGGCAGGTGGATCGACGAAATGCCCGCCCGCTCGTAGTCGGGCAGGTTGTGCCTGGTGGACATGACGCTCACGATGAGGCGCACGCCGTTCGCCTTGAGGTACGCGAGCTCGCCCTCGCGGCGCTCGGGGCGGTGGCTCCTCCCCCCTCCGCCGGGCCGCTCGAGGGCGCACAGCTTGCGCGGGCGCGCCCACCAGATCCTGCGTGGCTTCAGCTCATCCATGACCGGTGAAGTCCGAGGCGCGGGAAGTTCGCCCCCGGCCTCCTTAGACTTGCGCGCCATGTGCCGGGTCTTTGGCTGTGTGGCCGCCGATGCGGTCTCCATCCGCCACGAGCTGCTCGAGGCGAAGAACCCCATGATCCGCCAGTCCGAGCACCACGACTCCGGCTGGGGCATGGCGGTCTACCAGCGTCCCGACGGGGTCGACTGCAACCGGGTGCGCTTCCCCGAGGCGGCCCACCAGAATGACGGCTTCCAGGCGGCCACGGAGCAGCGCGGGCGCATCTTCAACGTGCACGTCCGCCGCGCGACGATGGGCGGCCTCTCGCTCGAGAACACCCACCCCTTCACGCTCGGCAACTACTCCTTCGGCCATAACGGCACGGTGCTCTACTACCCGCGCCTGCTCGACGACGGCGTGCGCGAGCCCGCGGGCGACACCGACTCGGAGGTGCTCTTCCACTTCCTCATGAACGCGTACGACCCGGCCGAGCCGGCGGACTCGCTGCGGCGCGGGATCACCGAGGTCGTGGAGCGCTCCCCCTTCTCCGGGCTGAACTTCCTCTTCTCGGACGGCGAGAGGCTCTACGCCTACAGGCTCGGGATCTTCGAGCTGCACTGGCTGGCGCGGCCGGGGCAGCTGCTCGTGGCCTCCGAGGAGCTGACCCGGGGCGAGGCCTGGCACAGCGTCCAGCAGGACGTGCTCCTCTGTCTCGACCCGGACGACCTCGAGGAGCCGCACGCGGAGCGGCTGCTCGGCGACGAGATCGTGGCGCGCGCGGACATCCGCAAGTTCGAAGAGGGATCGGGGCTGCGGGGCTCCGAGCGCGGCGACTTCGCGGCCGCCCGGGCGGCCAAGATGGCCGCGTCCGCCGGCGGGTGACCCGCAGCTTCGTCCTGCTGGCGAACCCCGCCTCGGGCGGCGGGAGGGCGCTGAAGGCACTCCCGGCGGTGATGGCCGAGCTCGACGCGCTCGGCGCCTCCCACCGGACGGTGACGACGCGCAGCAGCGACCACGCAGCCGAGGAGGCGGCGAAGGCCGCCGCAGAGGGCGACGCCGTGGCGGCGCTGGGCGGCGACGGGCTGCTCCGGCCGATCGCCGGCGCGCTCAAGAACAGCGAGGCCCCGCTGGCGCTGATCCCCTGCGGGCGCGGCAACGACTTCGCCCGCGTCCTGGGCGTGCCCAAGGACCCGGCGCGCGCCGCCCGGCTGGCCGTGGAGGGGAGCGAGCGACTGCTCGACGTTGCAACCGTCGACGGCAGCCCGTACGTGGGCATCGCCAGCCTGGGCTTCGACTCCGATGCCAACCGGATCGCCAACGAGGCGAAGCTGGTGAAGGGCGACGCGGTCTACCTCTACGCCGCGCTGCGCGCGCTGGCGACCTGGAAGCCTGCCGCCTTCACGGTGACAGTCGACGGTGAGCGCCACGAGGTGAGCGGCTACTCGGTGGCCGTGGGGAACTCGCGCACCTACGGCGGCGGCATGATGCTTCTCCCCCAGGCCGAGCTCGACGACGGGAAGCTCGACGTGGTGATGACCGCGCCCTCGTCCAAGCTTGCCAGCTTGCGCCTGCTGTCCCAGGTCTTAAAGGGGGCGCACGTCGACTCCCCCTACGTCACCTTCGCGCGCGGCTCGCGGGTGGACGTGCACTCCGACCGGCCCTTCACCGTCTACGCCGACGGCGACCCGATCGGCGCCACGCCCGCGACAATGCGCGTCGAGGCGCGCTGCCTGCGGGTGATCGTGCCCGCGGCGGCAAGCTGATGTTCCGCCTCGCGCGCGCCTTGGCGCGCCTGGCGCGCTCGGCCAGCCGCCGCCTGGGCAGAAGCGGCGGCACCACGGCGCCCGGCAGGGTGCTGCTGCGCGTCGCGCCGGACGCCCTGGAACGCATGGCCGGGCGGCTCGAGCGCGGCTCGGTGCTGGTGTCCGCGACCAACGGCAAGACCACCACCTCGGCGATGCTGGCCGGGGCGCTCGAGCGCGACGGCCGCCGCGTGGTGCACAACCGGGCGGGCTCGAACATGGGCTGGGGCGTGGCCACTGCGCTACTCGACGCGGGCGAGGAGCCGGACCAGCTCGGCCTGTTCGAGGTCGACGAGGCCTGGCTGCCGCGCGTGGCGGAGGCGGTCAAGCCCGACCTCTACCTGCTGGCGAACCTGTTCCGCGACCAGCTCGACCGCTACGGCGAGCTGGAGCTGCTGGCCGACCGCTGGGCCCATCTGGTGGCCGCGCACGAGGGCCAGGCGCGCTTCGTGCTGAACGCCGACGACCCGCTGGTGGCCGACCTGGGCCGCGGCCGCGAGGGCGTGACCTACTTCGGCCTCGAGGACGACTCGCAGACGCTGCCGGCGCTCCAGCACGCCGCGGACTCCAAGCACTGCCGCAACTGCGGCCACCCCTACGACTACGAGGCCGTCTACCTGGGCCACCTGGGCCGCTACCGCTGCCCCAACTGCGGCCGCGCGCGGCCCGAGCCGTCGGTCGCCGCCACCGAGGTGAGGCTGGAGGGCATGAGCGGCTCGCGCGTTCGCATGCGCACGCGGGAGGGCGAGCTGTCGGTGCGGCTGCCCATTCCCGGCCTCTACAACGTCTACAACGCCGTCGCGGCCGTCGCCACGGCGCTGGAGCTCGGCGTGCCGCTGCAGACGATCGGCGCGGCGCTCGAGGGCTTCGCCGGCTCGTTCGGACGCGTGGAGACGATCCAGGTGGGCGGCCGGGCGCTGTCGATCCTGCTGGTGAAGAACCCCACCGGGGCGAACGAGGTGCTGCGCACGCTGACCCTGGAGGACGGCGAGCTCGACCTCTGGCTTGCGCTGAACGACAACACCGCCGACGGCCGCGACGTGTCCTGGATCTGGGACGCCGACTTCGAGCTGCTTGCCGGACGCGTGCGGCGCGCGACCTGCTCGGGCACGCGCGCCGAGGAGATGGCGCTGCGGTTGAAGTACGCCGGTGTGGAGGCCGAGCTCGCCGTGGACCGCGACCTCGGCCGCTCGCTTGACAGCGCCATTGAAGGCGCCGCGTCCGAGCACGTGTATGCCCTGCCCACCTACACGGCCCTGATCGACCTGCGCGACCTGCTGGCGCGCCGCGGACTGGCCAAGCGGTGGTCGGAATGAAGGCGGGAGCCGTGGCCTGGCACGACGTGGAGTGCGCCTCCTACGAGGCCGACCTGCCGCTCTGGCGCCAGCTCGCCGCCGAGGCGGCCGGCCCGGTGCTGGACGTCGGCTGCGGCACCGGGCGGGTGGCGCTCGACCTGGCCGGGCAGGGGCACACCGTGACCGGGCTCGACTCCGACGCGGAGCTCGTGGCCGAGCTCTCGCGGCGCGCCCGCGGCGCCGGCATGCGCGTGGACGCCGTGTGCGGCGACGCGCGCTCGTTCTCCCTGCCGAAGCGCTTCGCGCTTGCAATCGCGCCCATGCAGGTGATCCAGCTGATGGGCGGCGCGGACGGGCGGCGCGGCGCGCTGGGCCGCATGGGCGAGCACCTGGAGCCCGGCGGGCGCGCGGCCATTGCTCTGGCGGACCCGTTCGAGGCAGTCGCGCCCGAGGACTCCCTGCCGCCGCTGCCCGACGTCCGCGAGGAGGGCGGCTGGGTGCTCTCCAGCCAGCCGGTTGCAGTGCGCCCGGACGACGGCGGCGTGGCGGTGGAGCGCCTGCGCCAGCTCGTCTCGCCCGGCGGCGAGCTGTCGGAGGAGCTCTACAGCGTGCATCTGGACGGCGTCTCGCCCGCCGAGCTCGAGGACGAGGCACGCTCGGTGGGCATGGAGCCCGCCGGGCAGCTGGAGGTCGCCCCCACTCCCGACCACGTGGGCAGCGCCGTGGTGCTGTTCGAGGCGCCGCGATGAGCCGGCCCACACTGCGCGTCTGCGCGCTCTACCCCGAGCTCATGAACATCTACGCCGACCGCGGCAACATCGCCGTGCTGCGGGCGCGCTGCGAGTGGCGCGGGCTGGGCTTCGAGTTGAGCTCGTCGAGCCTGGGCCAGCCGCTCGACCAGTCGGCCCACGACCTGTTCTACATCGGCGGCGGCCAGGATCGCGACCAGATCGCGGTGGCCGAGGACATGGCGGCCACCAAGCGCGACGCCCTGCACGAGGCCGCGGAGCGCGACGCCGTGGTGCTGGCCGTTTGCGGCGGCTACCAGCTGCTGGGCCACAGCTACCAACTTGGCGACGAGGAGCTTCCGGGCGTGGGCATCGTGGACCTGCGCACGGTGCGCGAGGCGGGCGAGCGCCTGATCGGCAACTGCGCCATCGAGGCCGACCTCGGCACCGGCCCGCGGCTGATCGCCGGCTTCGAGAACCACGGCGGTCGCACCTACCTCGGCTCGAACGAGCAGCCGCTCGGGCGCGTGCTGAAGGGTCACGGGAACAACGACAGGGACGGCTTCGAGGGCGTGCACCGCCGCAACGTGATCGGCACCTACCTCCACGGCCCGCTGCTGCCGAAGAACGTCTGGCTTGCCGACCGCCTGATCGAGCTCGCGCTGGGCCTGGAGCTCGAGCCGCTCGACGACGCGATGGAGGACGCCGCGCACGACTCGGCGCGGCGGGCGGCGGGCGTCTAGGGTCCGTTGCCGTGGAGGTCTTCCTCACAGGAGGCTCGGGCTTCATCGGGCAGGCCCTGATCCGGCGCCTCGTGGAGCGGGGTGACCGCGTACGCGCCCTGGCGCGCTCCGACGACGCGGCCGCCAAGGTGACCGACGCCGGCGCCGAGCCGGTGCGCGGCGACCTCGACGACGTGGCCGCGATGCGCGAGGGCGCCGCGGGCTGCGAGCTGGCCTTCCACGCGGCGGCGAGGCTCGGCGAATGGGGCCCCTGGGAGGAGTTCGAGCGCATCAATGTGCAGGGCACGCGCAACGTGCTCGACGCCTGCCGCGACTCCGGCGTGCGCCGCTTCGTGCACGTGGGCACCGAGGCGGCCGTCATCGCCGGCGACCCGCTCCACGACGCCGACGAGCGCGTCGCCCTGCGGCCCGACTCGAAGGCCTACTACTGCGCCTCGAAGGCGATGGCCGAACAGCTTGTGAGAGACGCCGCGCACGGAAGCCTCGAGACCGTGGCCGTGCGGCCGCGCTTCGTCTGGGGCCGCGGCGACACCACGCTGCTCCCCACGATGGCCGAGCTCGTCCGGCGCGGACGCTTCGCCTGGGTCGGTGGCGGCGGCCAGCTGACCTCCGTGACCCACGTGGACAACGTGATCGAGGGCCTGCTGGCGGGCGCCGAGCGCGGCCGGCCGGGCGAGGCCTACTTCGTGACCGACGGCGAGCCGGTGGTGTTCCGCGAGTTCGTGACCCGGTTGCTGGCCACCCAAGGCGTCGAGGCTCCCTCCAAGACGCTGCCGCTGCCCGTGGCGAAGGCCGCCGCGGCCGCCTGCGAGACGCTCTGGCGGCGGCTGCCGCTGAAGGGCGAGCCGCCTGTCACCCGCACCGCCATCTGGCTATCGGCGCTCGAGGTGACGCTCGACATCTCGAAGGCCCGCACTGAGCTCGGCTACGAGCCGCGTGTGTCGATGGACGAGGGCCTCGCGCAGCTCGAGGCCGAGGCGGCCTAGCTCAGCCTTCGCCGAGCGCGGCGTTGCTCGCGGACTCGCGGTCCGGGCGCACGTTCAGCGTGCCCAGCATGTCCGTGATCTCGAATACGCGGTGCACCGGGCCGTCCGCGCACACCACCGCGAAGCCCTGATCGCGGCGCGCGAGCCGCCGGTGGGCGTTCAGGAGCAGGGCGAGCCCCGTGGAGTCCATGAACTCCACGGCGGAGAGGTCCACGATGACCGGGCGGTCGCAGTCGCCCACCGCCTCATTGAGGCCGGAGATCAGTCGCGAGGCGGACGCGATGTCGATTTCCCCACTGACTTCGAGGATCTCGACCGGCCCGGAGGAGTTCCGTTCCATGGACAGTTGCTGCATCCGTGCGCGACCCTAACCGATCCTACGTAATTCAGCGACCCGTGGACCCGAATCCGCCTGCACCGCGCGCGGTCTCGCCGAGCTCGGCGGACTCGACGAGCTCGGGGGTCGCGACCGCCACCACGAGCAGCTGGGCGATGCGGTCGCCCGGCCGCACCTCGAAGGGCTCCCTGGGATCGGTGTTGAGGAGCAGCACCTTGAGCTCCCCGCGATAGCCCGAGTCGATGATCCCGGGCGCGTTCACCACGCCGATGCCGTGGCGCAGGGCCACCCCCGAGCGCGGCACCACGAGCCCGGCATGGCCGTCCGGGATGGCAACCGCGATGCCGGTGCCCACCGCCGCGCGCTCGCCCGGGCCGAGGGTCACCGCCTCGGCTGCGTGCAGGTCGTACCCGGCGTCGCCCTCGTGTGCCTGGGCCGGGGCCAGTGCGCCCTCGGTCAGCCGCGCGAACGCCAGCTTCATCCGCCGGCGTGGCCGTTCTGCGAGAAACGCTCGAAGCGCGGCGCGGCCGCGACCGGCACGCGGGCGCGGACCCGCACTCCGTCGGCCGTGTCCTCGCGCTCCAGCTCGCCCGCCAGGCGGTGCAGCTCGGACAGGCTGCCGCCGTCCTCGTACGGCACGAGCAGGTCCATCGTCTGCAGGCTGCTCAGGAAGCGGGCTTCGATTGCCTCGTTCAGGTCGTCGAGCCCCTCCCCCGTCACGCCCGAGACCTGGATCGCGCGCGGGAAGCGGAAGCCCAGCTCGCGGCGGCGGTCCGCGTCGAGCAGATCCACCTTGTTCAGCGCCAGCAGCCGCGGGCGCTCGCCGGCTCCCACCTCAGAGAGCACGTCCTCGACCGCGCCGATCATCCCGTGCAGCTCCGGCTCCGGCGCCGAGGCGTCGGCCACGTGCACGATCAGGTCCGCGCCCATGGCCTCCTCGAGCGTGGCCGAGAAGGCGTCCACGAGCGCGTGGGGCAGCTTGCGGATGAAGCCGACGGTGTCGGTGAGCAGGTAGCTGCGTCCCGCGATCTCGAAGTTGCGCGTGGTGGGGTCGAGCGTGTGGAACAGGCGCTCTCGCACGCCCACGTCGGAGCCGGTGATGGCGTTCAGCAGGGTCGACTTGCCGGCGTTCGTGTAGCCCGCCAGCGCGACCGTGGGCAGGCCGGCGCGCTCGCGCTCGCGGCGCATCGTCGAGCGGCTGCCCTTGGTCTGCTCCAGGCGCCGGCGCAGCGCGGAGATGCGGTCGCGCGCCAGGCGGCGGTCGGTCTCGATCTGCGACTCGCCCGGGCCTCTCGTGCCGATGCCGCCGTCCATTCGCCCGGCGCCGAGCCGCTCGAGGTGGGTCCAGAGGCCGCGCATGCGCGCGAGGTTGTACTCGAGCTGGGCAAGCTCCACCTGCAGCTTGCCCTCCGCCGAGCTGGCGTGCTCGGCGAAGATGTCGAGGATGATCGCCGTGCGGTCGATCACGGGCACGCCGAGCGCCTCCTCGAGGTTGCGCTCCTGGCGCGGCTTCAGCTCGTCGTCGACGGCCACGAGGTTCGCGTCGGCCTCGGTCAGCGCCTGCTTCAGCTCCGCCAGCTTGCCCTTGCCGAGATAGCGGTCGGGGTCCGGTGCCGGCCGCTTCTGGGTCAGCTCCCCCGCCACGGCCACCCCCGCGGTGCGCAACAGCTCGCGCAGCTCCGCGAGGTCGGCTTCGTCGGGCCCCGCTGCGATCAGAAAAGCGCGTTGCCGCGCCCGCGCGTTGCGAATGCCCTCGCCGTATTCCACCTCCCCAAGTGTAAGGACGTCGTGCGCACTCGGCCGAGCCGAGTGCTTCGCAGATAGGCTCCGCCCGTGCGGGTCTTCCTCACCGGTGGCACGGGATTCATCGGCGCCCACGTGGCGCGCAAGCTGCGCGAGCGAGGTGACGACGTCGTGGCGCTGGCGCGCTCGCCCGAGAAGGCCGCAGCGCTGCGCGAGCTGGGCTGTGAGGTGGTCGAGGGCGACCTGTCGGACGCCGACGCGATCCGGCGCGGCCTCGAGGGCGCCGAGGCGGCCGTGCACGGCGCCGCCATCTACAAGGTCGGGATCCCGAAGTCGGACCGGCCCGCGATGTGGGAGACGAACGTCGAGGGCACCGAGAAGGTGCTCGACGCGGCGATCGAGGCCCGCGTGCCGCGGATCGTCTACGTCTCCACCGTGAACGTGTTCGGCAACACCGACGGCAAGGTCGTGGACGAGGGCTACGAGCGCGACGAGTCGGACGGCTTCCTCTCCTATTACGACGAGACCAAGTACCGCTCGCACCAGATCGCGCGCGACCGGATCGCCAAGGGCGCCCCGATCGTGATCGTCCAGCCCGGCGGCGTCTACGGCCCGAACGACCACTCCGAGGTGGGCAAGATGGTCGAGGAGGCGAGCAAGGGCAAGCTGCGCATGAAGGCCTTTCCGGACCTGGGCCTGAACCTGGTGCACGTCGAGGACGTGGCCGACGGCGTGCTGCTGGCGCTCGACAAGGGCCGCATCGGCGAGTCCTACGTGCTCGGCGGGGAGCTCACCACGATGGGCGACGCCGTGGACAGGGCGGCGGTCATGTCGGGGCAGAAGCCCACCAAGCTGACGCTGCCGCCGCTGCTGGCGAAGCTGTCGGCGCCGCTAGGCCCGGTGGTGGGCCCGATGATGGGCTTCCCGCCCAACCTCGGCGAGGCGATCAGCGCCTCCGACGGCGTGACCTACCTGGCCAAGGACGACAAGGCGCGCAGCGAGCTGGGCTACAGCCCGCGCGACCTCGACACGGGCCTGAAGCAGACGCTCGACGCCTCGAGCTAGCGTGGTCGCTGCGCAGCCGGCCGAGCCGGCTGCTTGCGCGAACTACCGGGGTCGCTGCGCAGCCGGCCGAGCCGGCTGCTTGCGCGAACTACCGTGGTCGCTGCGCAGCCGGCCGAGCCGGCTGCTTGCGCGAACTACCGCTCCGGAGGAAGCTGCAGGCGCTCCACGATGGGCATCACGTCCACGCTGGTGAAGCGGTCCGGCAGCGCCGCGCCCGGCAGCACCACCACGCCCTCCGCGGGGCTGCCGATCCAGGAGGCGTGCCCGACCGCGTAGCGGTGGGCGCAGAGCGCGGCCCCCGCGGCGTCCAGCTCCTCGATGCGCCGGTGCCAGAGCTCGCCGCCGTCGTCCACGACGTGGTCGCCTTCCAGCTCCTCGATGCGCAGCTGCATGCCCAGCGGGTGGCGCCGCGCGGGGAGCCGGCGGCCCTGGAGCGCGCAGAAGACGCCGTCGGCGTTGGTCTCGAACGCCGGGTAGTCGTGGTAGGCGCCCTCGGGCACCTGGCCGTCGGGGGTGCCGTCCGCCGGGGTGTAGCGCGGCAGCGCGTCGCCGAGCAGGTCCGCCAGCCGGCGCAGCTCGGCGTCGGGCGCCTGCGGCGTCACGCCGCGCGCCGCCAGCTCGGCGTCGCACTCGCGGGCCGCGCCGTCCGGGCCGCCCGACAAGGGCGCACCCAGCCCCACCACCACGTCGCCGAGGCCCTGCAGCTCGCTGGCCACCTGCACCGCGCTGCCGGGGTCGAAGAAGATCGCGCTGAGCTGGACCGGCGGCTGGTCCACCACGACCTCCTCCAGCATGGCCAGCTGGAGCAGCCCCCGCACCGGCACCACGCCGCAGTAGTGCACGTCAGCCGCCCAGGCTCGAGCGCAGCCGCTCGACGGCCTCGGCGAGGCGCTCGTCGGGGACCGTGAGCGAGATTCGGAAGAAGCCCTCGCCGCTCTCTCCGTACGAGCCGCCGGGCGACACCACCACGCCGGACTCCTCCAGCACCAGCTCGCAGTAGGAGGCCGAGGTGTGTCCCTCGGGTACCGGCGCCCAGACGTAGATCGTTCCCTTCGGCCGCGTCACGTCCACGCCGATCTCCTGCAGCGCGTCGCAGACGAGGTCGCGGCGGCGCTGGTAGATCTCAGGCATCTCGGCGGGCGGCCCGGCGTCGAGCGCCGCGGCGGCCGCCAGCTGCACCGCCTCGAAGATGCCCGAGTCGATGTTGGTCTTCAGCTTCCAGTAGGCCTCGAGCGCCTCGGCGTTGCCCACGATCGCGGCGGTGCGCCAGCCCGTCATGTTCCAGCCCTTGGAGAGCGAGAACACCTCCACCCCGACCTCCTTGGCCCCGGGCGTCTCGAGGAAGCTCGGCGCCACGTAGCCGTCGAAGGTGGTCTCTGTGTACGAGGCGTCGTGCACCACCAGCACGTCGTGCTCGCGGGCGAACTCCACCGCCCGCTCGAACAGCCCGTCGGGGACCACCGCGCCGGTCGGGTTGTTCGGGTAGTTGAGGAACATCAGCCGGGCGCGCTCGGCGTCGGCGGCCGGGATCGCGTCGAGGTCGGGGGCGAAGCCCAGCTTGGGCACCAGCGGCATCAGCGCGGGCTCCGCGCCCGCCAGCAGCGGGCCGCCGGTGTAGACCGGGTAGCCGGGGTCGGAGGCCAGCGCCACGCTGTCCGGGTCGAGGAACGCGAGGTTCAGGTTGAACACGCACTCCTTGGCGCCGATCGCCGGCACGATCTCCGACTCCGGGTCGAGCTGCACCCCGAAGCGGCGCTCGTAGAAGCCGGCGAAGGCCTCGCGCAGCTCCGGACGGCCGCGGTTCGACGGGTACTGGTGGGTGCCCGGGTCGCGCGCGGCCTCGGCCAGCGCGTCCACGACGAGCTGCGGCGTGGGCGTGTCGGGGTCGCCGATGCCCAGGCTGATCACGTCCACACCCGCGGCCCGCTTCTCGCGGACCTTGCGCTCGAGCTCGGCGAACAGGTACGGCGCCAGGCGATTCAGGCGGCTACTCGGCTGCACTGAGCTCCTCCACGAACTGGTCGCTCAACCTGCCCTCGTACACCGGCACCGCCCAGCCGGTCAGGTCCACCTGCAGGTCCTCGCCGACCTCGACCTTCAGCTCCCCGCCCTCCAGCCGCGCGGTCACAGGGCTGTCGGCGCCGCGCAGCACGGCGGCCACCGCGGCGCCCGTGGCGCCCGTCCCGGAGGACATCGTCTCCCCAACCCCGCGCTCGAAGATGCGCACGCTGATCTCGGCGTCGGCGTCGCGGCGCCAGAACGACACGTTCGTGCGGTTCGGGAACAGCTCGCTGTGCTCGATCTCGGGGCCATAGCGCTGCAGCTCCAGCGCGTCCAGCTCGTCCCCCACCTCGATGGAGCACTGCGGGTTGCCGATCTGCACGAACTGGAAGTTGAACTCGCGCCCGCCGGCGCTCAGCTCGCCGCTGCCGTCCTCGCCGCCTGAAGGGAAGTCGCGCTCCGAGCGCAGCTGCGCGCGGCCCATGTCAACCGTGCAGGTGGTGGCGCCCGTGATGCGCGGGCGCACCTCGCCGGCCGCGGTGCGGATCGCGAAGCTGTCGTCGCTCGTCCAGCCGCGGCTGCGCAGGTACATCACGGCCTCGCGCACGCCGTTGCCCGACAGCTCGGCCTCCGAGCCGTCCGGGTTGTAGATCGTGAGCTTGGCGACGAAACCCGGCTCATCGGTGCGGTCGAGCACCAGCAGGCCGTCGGAGCCGACGCCGGTGTGCGGCGCGCAGAGGGCGCGCACGCGTCCGGGCGTGAGCTCGAAGGGGAGCTCGTCGCGCTCCACGATCGCGTAGTCGTTGCCAAGGGCCTGCCACTTCTCGAATCGCACGGCGCGCCACTCTAGTCGGGCTCGATTTCCGCGGCCACGTTCGCCGGATCGCGCCCGGTCACGTCGATCACCTCCACGCCCTGGAGCTTTCGCATCCAGGTGAGCTGGCGGCGGGCGAGGTTGCGGGAGCGCTGCCTCATCGCATCCAGGTCGCCGGCCAGCAACTCCTCGTAGCCGAGCGCCTTGCGGGCGGTGTCTGAGGCGCCGGCCGCCTCGGCCCGGCGCACCTCCTCCAACGCGCCCGCCGCCACCAGCTCGTCGACGCGGGCGTCGATCCGCTCGTACAGCGCCTCTCGCTCCATCGTGAGGCCGAACAGGCGGGTCGGGCGCCGCAGCTCGCGCGTCCAGAGCTCGGAGTCCTCACCGGCGGGGGCAGGCTCCTCCCCCATCTCGAGCAGCTCCAGCGCGCGCGTGATGCGGGTGCGGTCGCCCGGGTCGATGCCGGCGGCGGCCGCCGGCGCGCGCTGCGACAGCTCCGCGTGGAGCTGCCCCGGGCCCAGTTCCTCCAGGCGGCGCTGCAGGCTTGCGCGCAGCTCCGGCGGCGGCGGCGGGCGCAGGTCGAGCTGGCTGAGCGCTGCGCGCAGGTAGAGGCCGGTGCCGCCCACCACGAGCGGGCGCCTGCCCTCTGCCAGCGCGGCGTCGATCTCCCGGTGGGCCAGCTCGGCGAAGCGGCCGGCGGAGAAGCTCTCGGCGACCGGCACGAAGCCGACCAGCCGGTGCTCGAGCCGCTGGCGCTCCTCCGGCCCCGCGGCGCCGGTGAGCGCCTCGAGGCCGCTGTAGACCTGGAGCGCATCGGCCGAAATGGCCACGGGGTCCTCCCCTCGGGCACGCAAGCGCTCGGCCAGCGCGATCGCAACGGCGGTCTTCCCCACCCCCGTGGGCCCGAAGATGGCGACGATCTCCACCCTGCCAGTATGCGGGGCTGTGCGGGGACCCCTGGCATTGGCCTTGATAGCCCTTGCGACCCTTTCGGGCTGCTCGGTCAAGGAGAAGAACGAGAACGAGAGCTCGCTGAAGGTGGCGCACGCCGCCGGCCAGACGCGCGTGCCCGCGAGGGCCGACCGCGTGGTGGCGCTCAGTCCCGACTCGCTCGACACGGCGCTGGCGCTCGGCGTGAAGCCCGTCGCCGCGGCGACCTTCCCCGACGGCCACCTCCCCACCTACCTCGCCTCCCGGGCGCGCGGGATCGAGAAGACCGGCACCTACCCAAAGCCCTTCTTCAACGCCATCGACTTCGTAGGACCTGACCTGATCCTTGGCGAGAAAGACCTGCAAAAGCGCTATTTCGGCAAGCTCACCGGGATCGCCGCAACGGTGATGAGCACCGACCGCGGCCACTCCTTCGAGGTGAACACCCGCCTGTTCGGCGAGGCGATGGGCCGCACCGACCAGGCCGAGGCTCTGCTGTTGAAATACGACCGGATCACCGCCGGCGTGCGCACCCGGCTTCGGTCGCTACCCGGCCGGAGGGTGTCGCTGGTGCGCGTGCTGCCCGGCGGCGTGCAGCCCGCGGGCGCCCGCTCGTTCGCGGGCGTGATCGTGGGCCAGGCCGGGCTGGGGCGCCCACGCGCCCAGCAGGTCGAAAAGGACGCCGCCAAGCTGAAGGGCGTCAAGAGCCTTGACGGGGACGTGATCCTGCTGACCGTGGCGCCCGGCGCGCAGCCCGCGGCGGCGCGGCTGGAGCACAGCGCCGCATGGCGTGGACTGCGCGCGGTTCGCGACGGCAAGGTCCACCGCGTCGCGGACGACCCGTGGCGCACCGGCGGCGGGGTGATGGGCGCGGAGCAGGCCCAGCGGGACCTCCTCCGCCTGCTGGCGCCCTAGCCGGCGGCGCGGGCCAGCAGGCGCTCCTCGCCTGCCAGCGTGGTGCTCGTTGCCGAGCCGATCTCCACGTCGGTCAGCTCGCCGGGCGCCGCAACGCCGGAGAAGTGCACCGTCTTGTTGTGGCGGATTCGCCCTCGCAGGCGCGACGGGTCGGTCCGCGACGGTCCCTCCACCAGCACGTCCATGGTGCGGCCCACGAAGCGCTGGGCCCGCTCGGCGGCGATCCGCTGCACAGCGTCCACCAGGCGCCCCATGCGCTCCTTCTGGACCTCGGGAGCCACGCGGTCCGCCAGCTTGGCCGCCTCGGTGCCGCGCCGCGGGGAGAAGATGAACGTGAAGGCGGAGTCGTAGCGGGCCTGCTCCACGACGTCGAGCGTGGCCTGGAAGTCCTCCTCGGTCTCGCCCGGAAAGCCGACGATGATGTCGGTGGTGATCGCGCAGTCGGGCACCAGGTCGCGGATCATCGCCACGCGATCCAGGTAGCGCCCCTGATCGTAGGTGCGGCGCATCGCCTTCAGCAGGCGGCTCGAGCCGGACTGGAGCGGCAGGTGGATGTGCTCGCAGAGCGAGGGCAGCTCCGCGTGCGCCCGGATCACGTCCTCCTTCATGTCCTTCGGGTGCGGGCTCGTGTAGCGCACCCGCTCGACACCTTCCACGCCGTCCACCAGCGCCAGCAGCTCGGAGAAGCTCGTCTTCTCGCCCTTGGGCAGGTCGCGCCCGTAGGAATTCACGTTCTGGCCGAGGAGGGTGACCTCGCGGACGCCGTCGGCCGCCAGGCGCTCGACCTCGGCCACCAGCTCGGCGGTCGGGCGCGACACCTCGCGGCCGCGCGTTGACGGCACGATGCAGTACGAGCAGACGCAGTTGCAGCCCACCGAGATCTGCACCCAGCCCTGGAACTCGCGGGCGCGCTTGGCGGGCAGGTGGCCCGTGAAGCCCTCGAACTCGAAATAGCCCTGGGCGCTGAGGCTGTCGCTGGTCAGGAACTCGGCCAGCCGGTGCACCTGGCCCGGGCCGAAGGCCACGTCCACGAAGGGGAACTGCTCGAACACGCGCTCCTTCATCGACTGCGACCAGCAGCCCCCGATCCCGATCACGCGCTCGGGGTGCTCGCGCTTCAGGCGCCGCGCCTCCCCCAAGTGGCCGACCAGGCGGTTGTCGGCCTTCTCCCTGATCGAGCAGGTGTTGAAGAGGATCAGGTCGGCGTCGGCGCGCTCGGGCGCCTCGCTGTAGCCGAGCGAGTCGAGCATGCCCTTCATGCGCTCCGAGTCGTGCTCGTTCATCTGGCACCCGAAGGTGGTCAGGTGGTAGCGCTTCATGGCCGAGCCGAGGATAGTCACGTCCGGTGCTCGCCCGATCAGCGATCGGGCTGCGCGCCTAGCGAACGGCCGACCACCCGCTCCGCCATGCCCGGATAGCTCACCACGAGGCCGTCCTCGTCGAGCTCGAGCTCGGCCCGGAAGTCGGAGTCCAGCGCGACGTAGCGCACGCGGCGCGAGCCGAGCGGCTCGTAGCGCTGGTCGGAGCGCCTGACCGTGAGCGCGGGCAGCGCCACCCACGCCATCACCAGGTTGACCGGCTCGCCGCCGTCCAGCAGGCCCTCGCGCAGGACCGGCATCGCGTTCGTGACAGGGCAGTGCTCGAGGTCGCAGTCACGCGCGCCGTCGAACTCCGCGGGGTTGCCGCCCGGCTCGGGCAGGTCCACCTGGCCGCTCGCTCCCACGCTGATGTCCCACGACCCGGCGTGATCGCGGCGCAGGTCGAGGTGCCGCGACCAGCCCGCGCCCGAGGCGTTCACGCTCAGGTGTGCGGTGTCGTAGCCGGTCGAGGTGTCCAGCGAGTAGCGCGCCTCGTAGGGGAACGGGTCGACTCCCACCTGCACCCCACGCGCAATCAGGCGACCGTCGCGCAGCCAGACGTCGGCGTACTCGGCGCGCCAGCCGTCGACGCCCTGCCAGACCAGCGCGCGGGTCACTTGGCGTAGTCGGTGGCGCGGCTCTCGCGGATCACCGTGACCTTGATCTGCCCCGGGTAGTCGAGCTCCTTCTCGACGTCGCGCGCGATCTTGTGCGACAGCAGCGCGGCCTTGTCATCGTCCACGTCCTCGGGCTTCACGATCACGCGGATCTCGCGGCCCGCGTGCATCGCGTAGACCTTCTCGACGCCCTCGTGGCGCCCGGCGATGTCCTCCAGCTCGTGCAGCCGCTTCACGTAGGACTCGAGCGACTCCCCGCGCGCCCCCGGCCGTGCGCCCGACAGGGAGTCCACGATCTGCACGATCACGGCCTCGACGGTCTGCGGCTCGACCTCGTTGTGGTGGGCCTCCATCGCGTGGGCCACCGCCTCGGGCTCCTTGTAGCGGCGCGCCATCTGACCGCCCACCAGCGCGTGCGGGCCGTCGACCTCGTGCGAGACGGCCTTGCCGATGTCGTGCAGCAGCGCGGCGCGCGCGGCCACGCGCGGGTCCGCCTGCAGCTCCGCCGCCAGCATGCCGGCCAGCCGGGCGCACTCGATCGAGTGGTGCAGCACCTGCTGCCCGTAGCTCGTCCGGTAGCGCAGCCGGCCCAGCAGCTTCGTGAGCTCTGGGTGCAGCGAGCCGAGGTTGGCCTCGAACACCGCCTGCTCACCGACCTCGACGATGTGGCCCTCGATCTCCGAGCGCGCCTGGCGGTAGGCCTCCTCGATCCGAGCCGGGTGGATGCGCCCGTCCTGGAGCAGGCGCTCCAGCGTGAGCTTGGCGATCTCGCGGCGCACGCCGTCGAAGCCGGACAGGAGCACGGCGCCCGGGGTGTCGTCGACGATGAAGTCGATGCCCGTGAGCGTCTCCAGCGTGCGGATGTTGCGCCCCTCGCGGCCGATGATGCGGCCCTTCAGCTCGTCCGACTTCAGCTCCACCACCGACACCGTGGTCTCCACCGCGTGGCCGCCGGCCACGCGCTGCATGACGGCGGCGAGGATGCTGCGAGCGCGCCTGTCGGCCTCCTGCTTTGCCTGCTCCTCGGCCTGGCGGATCACGCGGGCGCTGTCGTGGCGCAGCTCGTCCTCGAGCTCGCGCAGCAGGATCTGGCGCGCCTGGCCCGCGCTCAGCCCGGCGATCTGCTCGAGCTCGCGCAGCTGGGCGCGCTTTGCCTCCTTGAGCTGATCCTGGGTGACGTCGAGGTTGCGCTGGCGGTCGTCCATCGAGCGCTCTCGCTCGGCCAGCTCCTGGCCGCGCAGCTCGAGTGACTGGTCCTTCGCGAGCATCCGCTCCTCGAGCCGCGCGAGCTCGGCGCGGCGGGCGCGCAGCTCGTCCTCGAGCGCGTCGCGCCGCTCAGGCGCCGACTGCGGCTCGGCCTTGGTGCGCCGTGGTGCGGCGGGCGCCGCCGCCTGTGTGGGAGCGGGTGCAGGCGGAGGAGCCGCGGCGGTGAGCTGGGAGTGCGCCGCTGGGCCGCCGGCCGTCGGCGACGCGGCGCGCGGGCGCTGTACGAGCAGCACCACGGCCACGGATACGGCTGCTGCAACGAGCGCCGCCAAAACGATCTCCATCGTCGTCTCCTCCTTCCGGCGCGGGCGCCGGTCGGTTTCACGTCGTCGAGCGGATGGCTCGGCGCCGAGAGACACCAGACGTGCTTCAGGCGGGTCGCGCGCCGCGTGGGCGCGCGGGGCTGCTGCTGGGGATGCCCCTACTCGCTCCTTCCGGGCCTATCCGTCAGAGGTTGTCCGTTCACTGGTTCAGTCCGCTTGAAAAGAAGCCGATTTGCTGGATGTTTCAGTCTCACGGCGGCCGTGCGGCCGCTTCGGTTCCAGCGTACTCCTAGTAAGGGCTCCCGGCAACCGCCGCGGCGCGAATGCGCTACGCGTCGTCCGGACGCTGCTGCGGGGTCCGTCGGTCATCGCTCTCCCTTCGACCTCAACGCTCGCTGCGCTCGCTCGACTCGTCCGCCTCCGGCTCCCTCGGACACGGTCTCGGGAGAGGAAGACCGACGGCCGACAACAGTGGCCTGGCGGCTGCGCCCCGACGCATTCGAGGGACAGCCGCTTTCACGCGAAAGCGATGGCGTTGCGCCAGGGAGGACTCTGCGCGAACGTCCGCTTCTTACCCCTATAGGGGTACAAACTGGACGTTCATCGCTCTGCGCGGAAAGCGGCGACAGTCCGCGACCGGCCTAGACGATGCGCATGCCTGCGGCCGACTGTCTGGCGTGACGCGACCCTCGGGGTGCCGCGGCAGTCCGCTCTACGCCTCGGCCCCTGGTCCCTTCATGACGAGCGGCCGGACCCGGCGGCCCGGCGGGCCTAGCCGAAAGCGGGGCGTCCACGCAACAGGAGCTAGTCGTGGGGGGGGGGGGGCCCCCCCCGCTCGGTTGCCCCCGTGCCCCCGGGGGGGGGTGGCCGCCCCCTCCGCTGCCAAGCGTCCGCTGCGAAGCTAGGCGGCGTGTGACGACAGCCGGCGCTCGTGCAGCCGGACGGCCTCGTAGGCCAGCTCGGGCTCGTAGCCGCGGCGCACCAGCAGGCGCCACGCCTTGTCGCGGGCGCGGTCGTCGGCCGGAGGCTCGTCCAGCCGCTCGCCCAGGAGCACCAGCGCGCTCTCGAGCTCGTCGGAGCGGCCCTGGGTGGCACAGGCGGCCTCGACCAGCTGGGGCTCGATCCCGCGGCGCTGGAGGTCCCTGGCGATGCGCCCGGCCCCCCACAGGTCGAGCGCGCGCTTGTCCTCGGCGAAGCGGTGCGCGTAGCGCTCGTCGTCGAGGAAGCCGCTCTCGGTGAGTTCCTGCACCGCCGCCTCGATGGCGCTCGGCTCGATCCGCTTGCGCTCGAGGAACGTCCGCAGCTCGGAGACGGTGCGCTCGCGGGCGGAGAGCGCCTTGTAGGCCAGGTCGATGGCCCTTGCGTGGTCTGTGTGTGCCGGTAGTGAGTCGTCCATGACCCGTACGGCGGGCGGCCTAGGCCGCCCGCTCCTCGGGTGGAACTTGTCGCTGACCAGTGGTGCGAGACCCGAGCAATCCAAGGACGCAGGCTCGAAGGCTTGGTGGGCCAAGCCGAGAGCCGAGGACACAGGAGTGCGAAGGTGCTCGCGACACTGGCTAGGCCGCCCGCTCCTCGGGTTCAGGTTGTTTGTCCTCTGGCTCCGTGTCGGGCGCCGGCGGCGGCTCGACTGCCTGGAGTGGGATGGCCTCCGGCGGGTCGGCGCCCAGGACCTCGTAGATCTTGCGCTCGATCTCCTGGGCGACCTCCGGGTGCTCGCGCAGGTAGCCCTTGGCGTTGTTGCGGCCCTGGCCGAGCCGCTCGTCCCCGTAGGAGAAGAACGACCCCGACTTCTGGCAGATGTCGTGCTCGAGACCGAGGTCGAGGATGCAGCCTTCCGAGCTGATGCCCTGGCCGTACTCGATGTCGAACTCGGCCTGGCGGAAGGGCGCCGCGACCTTGTTCTTGACGACCTTGACCCGGACCCGGTTGCCGACCGCCTCGGTGCCCTCCTTGAGGGTCTCGATACGGCGGATGTCGAGGCGCTGCGAGGAGTAGAACTTCAGCGCGCGCCCGCCCGGCTGGGTCTCGGGCGAGCCGAACATTACGCCGACCTTCTCGCGGATCTGGTTGGTGAAGATGCAGAGCGTGTTGGCGCGGTTGAGGTTGCCGGCCAGCTTGCGCATGGCCTGGCTCATCATGCGCGCCTGGAGGCCGACCGTCTGGTCGCCCATTGCTCCCTCCAGCTCGGCCTTCGGCGTGAGTGCCGCCACTGAGTCGATTGCCACCACGTCGACCGCTCCGGAGCGGATCAGCATGTCCGCGATTTCGAGCGCCTGCTCTCCATGGTCGGGCTGCGACACGAGCAACTCATCAACGTCCACCCCGATCCGCTTCGCGTAGGCGGGGTCCATGGCGTGCTCCGCGTCGATGAACGCGCAGATGCCGCCCATCTTCTGGGCGCTGGCGAGCACGTGGTAGAGCAGCGTGGTCTTGCCCGAGGACTCCGGGCCGAAGACCTCGACGATGCGCCCGCGCGGAACGCCGCCGACTCCGAGCGCGAGGTCGAGCGCCAGCGCGCCGGTCGAGATCGACTGCACCTTGACGGCTGCGGCCTCCGACCCCATCTTCATGATCGAGCCCTGTCCGAACTGCCGCTCGATCTGGCCCAGGGCCCCGTTCAGCGCGTTCTCGCGGGCCTTTGCGGCCTTCTCCTGTTCCTTGTCCATTCCGCCAGGCTAAGTGCCGGGCCGGATGGATCCGCCCCCTAGATGCGCAGCTCGTAGCCGCGCAGGCGGGCCACGCGGGCGCCCAGCGGGGCCAGCACCGAGCGCTGGAGGCCGTGCGGCAGCCCGGCGGCGAAGCTCTGCGAGTCGGTGGCGTCGGCCACGGCGAAGACGGCGGACAGCGGCACCTCGCCCTGGCGGTCGGTGCGCCCGCTTCGGGTGAGGTGGCAGAAGGTCTCCACAAAGGCGAGGATGAACTCGCCGGCGGGCTCGAAGGAGTGCACCATCACGAGCTCCTCGTCGGACGCGTTGTAGGCGTTCAGGTGGGTCTCGCCCGGCGCGATGACCACCTCCTCCCCCGCTCCCAGCTCCATCTTGCGCCCCGCCCTGCGGACCGTGGCGTGGCCCTGTTCGACCTTGAAGCGCTCGGTGTAGTCGAGGTGCACGTGCGGGACGAGCTTGCCCTTGCCGGGCTTCTGCATGCGGCGCAGCACCAGGTCGCGCTGGTCACCGCCGTCGGGCGCGGCCAGTACCTCGATCCAGGTCTCCCCGTTCGGATCCTCGAAGCGCTCGCCCGCCCGCAGCATGCGCACCACCCTAACGCCTGGTCACAGCGCGGGCAGGATGTGCACGTCGGTGCGCTGGCCGATCGTGACCGGGCCGCCCGCGGCCAGCTCGCGGACCGCCTCCATGACGGGCTCGCGCTCGTCGTCGGGCAATGAGGCGATGAAGCTGACCGACGCCACGCGCTCCGCCAGCGCGTCGGCGTCGAGCCGCTGGGGGTTGTCGAAGTCGCGCTCCTCGATCGGCCCGAACAGGTCGCTGCCCTCGAGCGCCTCACGCCAGGGCTGTCCCCGGTGCGAAGGGGTGCCGGAGCGGTGGGGCTCGATGATCGGGTCGATCGCCACGTGCAGCGGGTCGTCGCTGCGGCGCGTGTTCCAGACGATCGCCAGCTGCCCGCCGGGGCGGAGCACGCGCCGGATCTCGGCCAGGGCCGGCTCGAAGTCGAACCAGTGGAAGGCCTGCGCCACCGTCACCGCGTCGGCGCTCGCGTCCTCGAGCGGCATCGCCTCGGCGGTGCCCTCCACCACCTCGGCCGGCGGCGCGATCAGCGCGCGCATCTCGGCGATGGGCTCCACGGCAACCACGCGCGCGCCCGTGCGCGCGAGGAGGCGGGTGAGCTTGCCCGTCCCCGCCGCCAGGTCCACGACGGTCCTCCCCTCGTCCAGGCCGAGCCGCTGAGCCAGCCACTCCAGCGCGGCGTCCGGATAGCCCGGGCGGGCGCGCTCGTAGCTTTCCGCGCGGCGCGAGAAGCCCGTGGCGGCCATGGCGTGCACGTCGCGGCAGGTCACAGGCGGAGCTCCTCGAAGAACGCCGTCTTGGCGCGCCAGTAGACGTCGGGGTCGGCGCCCTCGTGCTCGCGCTTCAGCGCGTTGTAGCGCTCGAGCAGCGACGGGTCGCGGAGCAGCACGTCACGGCTTCCGCGCAGCAGCACGTCGTCGGGAGAGTCCACGATCACGATGTGGATGCCCACGTCCGGCTCGCGCGCCGCCGCCTTGAAGCTGGCGAAGCTCGGCGTCCAGTTCTCGAGCTGGTGCACCGCGTAGCTGTCGCCGAGCGCGCCCCGCGACTCCTCGAACGCCTTCGCCGGCACGCGCACGAGCAGGTCGAGGTCGCCCTTCGTGATGGCGCCTGGGATGACCGTGGCGCCGAACTCCTGCACGTCCGCGTTCGGGAGCAGCATCGCCAGCTGCCCGCGGTAGCGCTCGCGCAGCTGCGCGACCTGGTCCTGCAGCTCCGCGAGCGGCCTGAAGCGCACCGCCGCCGGCTCGAGCTCGTGCGGCAGCAGCGAGAACATCCAGAGGTCGTCGCGCTCGCCCTTGCGGTCGCGGTAGGAGCGCATCAGCCCCTCGCGCTCGAAGCCGGCCCTCATTGCCACTCGCTGGGAGGCGTCGTTGTCGGGGTGGGCCAGCACCTCGACGCGCTTCAGGGCCAGATCGCGGATGGCCCAACGGGCCGCCAGCAGCAGCGCGCGCGTGGCCAGGCCCTGTCCTCGGGCCTCGCGGGCGAGGTAGTAGCCCACCTCGCAGATCGCGTCCTTGGCGTTGACCGCCAGGCCGAGCGCGCCGATCAGGCGCTCCCCGCCCGGATCGGCGACCCCGAGCTGGAGGCCCTCCCCGCGCACGCGCTCCGCCTCGGCGCGGGCCAGGAAGTCGAGCGCGTCGGCCTCGTCGTAGGGAGAGGGGACGTTGGTCCAGCGCGGGATCTCCGGGTCCTGGCAGATCGCGGCGATCGCGGCCGCGTCCTCGTCGCCGAGGGGCCGCAGCCACAACCCCTCGGCGCTCAGCGGCGGGTCGGGGGCTCGCAGCTCAGGCATCGCTCAACGGTAGGCGCGCGAGCGGCTCGTAGAGCGCTCCTTGCGGGCGCAGCGTGGAGCGGTAGAGGGTCAGCTGCTCGGCCGCGAACGACTCGGCGGGCGGGCCCTGCGGCTGGGGCGGGTCGGCGCGCGCGCCGCGCTTGACCCGTGCCAGCGTGATGTGCGGCCAGAAGGGGCGCTGCTCGGGCTCGTAGAAGCCGCCGCCCTCCAGGGCGTTCGAAACCGCGGCCTGCAGCGCGCCGCAGCGGCCGTCCTCGTCCTCTAGGTCGAGCGCGAAGAGCCGCGGGCGGCGCGGCGGCACGGCCTCCACCGAGCCAGGTGAGAGCAGCGGCGCGCGCAGCCCGCCGGCCGCCCCGAAGACGGCGTCCGCGATCGCCTCGGCGGCCGCCTCGTTCTGCCAGCCGAGGAACACGAGCGTCACGTGCAGCGCCTCCGGCGCGACGGGACGCAGCTCAGGCCGGCCGGCAACGAGGAGGTCCCGCCAGGCCGCCAGGGCCGCTCGGGCCGCTTCCGGCGGGTCGAGCGCCACGAACATCCGCGCCCGCGGTCCCCGCGGCACCGCGCGCCCGCGCTCAGAACGAAGCTGCTTCGCCACGCAGCAACCGCCGCAGCAGGTGCATCGCCACTGTCGTGGAGCGGTCGCGGACCTCGGTGCGGTCGCCCGGCAGCGTGGTGTCGCGCGCGAGCATGGATCCGTCGGCCAGCTTCGCGCACCAGCACACGTAGCCCACCGGCTTCGCCTCGGTTCCGCCGCCGGGGCCGGCCACGCCCGTGATCGACACCGCGGTGTCCGCCTCGAAGCGCGCGAGCGCGCCGTCGGCCATCGCCTCCGCCACCTCGGGCGAGACCGCGCCCTTTTGCTCGATCAGCCCCGGGTCGACGCCCAGCAGCTCCGCCTTGGCCTCGTTCGAGTAGGACACGACGCTGCCCGCGACGTAAGCAGACGAGCCGGGGCGCTCGGTCAGCCGCGCCGCCAGCAGGCCCCCGCTGCACGACTCCGCCAGGCCGATCCAGCGCTCAGAGAGCAACGCGGCGACCTGCTCGTCGATGGTCGAGCCGTCGGTGGAGAACAGCGTGCGCCCGTGGCGTTCGGCGATCAGGTCGCGCAGCCGCTCCCAGGCCGCCTCGCCCGCCGGCTCGCGGCGCACCACCACCTCGACCTCGGCGCGCCGCAGGCAGGTGGTGATCTCGAGCTGCTCGAAGCCGGGCACCTCTCCCCCCTCCGCCAGCCGCAGCGTCTCCGCGATCTCGGACTCCGGGATGCCGAACAGCCTGAGCGTGTCCTGGCTGTACTCGGTGCGGCCGGCGATCGCGTTCCTGAAGGCCTCGGTCCGGGTGGCGTGCGGCCACATGGCGTGCAGCTCGCGGGGCGGGCCCGGCAGCACCACCACCGTGGGGCCCGAGCCGTTCAGCGGGGGCACCACCAGGCCGGGCGCCGTGCCGGCGGGGTCGATCACGTCGGCGCCCTCGGGCACCACGGCCTGCTTGCGGTTCGCCGTGCGCACCGCCTCCGGGTCGAGCTCGGTGAAACGCTTCATCAGCGGCTTCAGGATCTCCGCGATCTTTCCCTCGAGCTCCTCGTCGAGGCCGAGCGGGCGCCCGGTGAAGCCGGCCACCACCTCGATCGTCATGTCGTCCGCGGTGGGGCCGAGCCCGCCGCTGGTGATCACCAGGTCCACACCCTGCTCGGCCATGAAGCGCAGCTGCGACTCGATGTCCTCGGGGCGGTCCCCCGTGATCGTGATGTGCGCGAGCTCCACGCCCAGCTCGAGCAGGCGGTCGGCCAGCCAGGGGCCGTTGCGGTCGGCCACGCGGCCCGTGAGGACCTCAGTCCCGGTCACGACGATGCCGGCCCGTGCCGACATTCAGGCGCAGGGCCTCTGGCCCACGGGCAGCGGCTTGCGCCCCCTGGTGGTGAACTCGAAGCCGGCCGGGTTCGGACCGGGAGCGAGCGGCACAGCCTTGCCGTTCACGCGCAGCTTCACCGAGGTCTTGCCGAGGTTCACGCGCAGCCGCTTGCCCTTGAAGGTGCGCGAGCCGTCGAGCGTGCCCTGATAGAGGATCCCGGTGCCCTGGCCGCGGTCCACGCAGGCATAGGTGGGCACCGTGGTGCGCATGCTGAGCGTGACGGACGTTGGCGCGGGCGTCGGCCGCTTCGGCTTGGGCTTTGGCTTCTGCTTGCGCGCCGTGTTGGTCCGCGCGGACTGCTTTGAGTCGCCGTTGCCTCCCGTCAGGCCCAGCACGAGCAGCAACGCGACGATGGCCACGACCACCAGGACGACGACGACGCCCGGCGGCGGAGGCCCGGGCGGGCCACGGCGGCCGCGTTCGCTGCGGCTGGCGGCCGCCGGGGGGCCGATGTTGGTGGGCTCGAGCTCGTCCTTGGGCTCGTGGCGGGCGCGGTACTCGTCGACCAGCAGGTGGGGATCCAGGCCCAGCATCTCCGCGTAGGTGCGCAGGAAGGTCCTCACGAACGTGGTGCCCGGCAACAGCGAGAACTCCTCGTTCTCGAGCGCGCGCAGGTACTTGGCGCGGATCTTCGTCCGCGCCTCCATGTCGGCGATCTCGAGGCCCTGTCGCATCCGGGCCTCTCTCAGAGTGTCCCCGATACCCGGCATCGGGGCATTGTCCCCGAAAGTGGGCGCTGACTACTCGGCGGCCACCGGCTCGGAGAGAGCCTCGAGCACGCGAGGCAGGTCGGCCTCGGTGATCAGCACCTGGCGGGCCTTGGATCCCTCGTAGCCGGAGATCACGCCGCGGCGCTCCATCATGTCGATCAGGCGGCCCGCGCGGGTGTAGCCGACGCGCAGCCTGCGCTGCAGCATCGAGGTCGAGGCGCTGCCCAGCTGGACCACCGTGGAGATGGCGTCGGGCAGCAAGTCGTCGGCGTCCGGGTCGAAATCGTCGTCCCCTCGGCCCTCCTCCTCGGGCGGCTCCACGGCCTCGAGCAGCTCCTCGTTCAGCTCCGGCGCGCCCTGGCGGCGCCAGTGGCTGGTCAGCTTCTCGATCTCGTCCTCGCCGATGAAGGCGCCCTGGATGCGGGCCGAGCGCGACTCGCCGGCGGGGCGGAAGAGCATGTCGCCCTGCCCCAGCAGCGACTCGGCGCCGTTCTGATCGAGGATCACGCGCGAGTCGGTCTGCGAGGACACCGCGAAGGCGATGCGCGCGGGCACGTTCGCCTTGATCATGCCGGTGATCACGTCGGCGCTCGGGCGCTGGGTGGCCAGCAGCAGGTGGATGCCGACGGCGCGCGACTTCTGCGCAAGCCGGATGATCGCGTCCTCGACCTCGGCCGGGGCGACCATCATCAGGTCGGCCAACTCGTCGATTACGCAGAGGATGTACGGCAGCGGCTGCTCGCCCTGGCGGCGCCGCACGCGGTTCAGCTCCACGAGGCTGCGCGTCTTGGCGCGGCTCATCACCCCGTAGCGCTCCTCCATCTCCTTGATCAGGTTGTTCAGCGCGTTGGCGGCCAGCCGCGGGCTCGTGATCACGGGCGTGAGCAGGTGCGGGATCTGCTCGTAGTGGTTCAGCTCCACGCGCTTTGGGTCCACCAGCACCATGCGCACCTCGTTCGGCGTGGCGCGCAGCAGGATCGAGGACAGCATCGCGTTGATGGCTCCCGACTTGCCCGAGCCGGTGGTGCCGGCCACCAGCAGGTGGGGCTGCTTCGCGATGTCGGTGCCGATCGCCTTGCCGGCGATGTCCTTGCCGAGCCAGACGGTGAGCGGTGACCACTTGGGCGGCGCCTCCTGGAACACGTCGCCCAGGTGCACCATCTTGCGCACGCGGTTCGGCACCTCCACGCCCACGGCGCGCTTGCCGGGGATCGGGGCCAGGATGCGAACGTGCTCGGCGGCCAGGGCGTAGGCGAGATCGTCCTTGAGCTGGGAGACCTTGGACATCTTGATGCCGGGCGCCAGGCCGAGCTCGAAGCGGGTCACGTGCGGGCCCGTGACCGTGCCGATCACCTTGCCTTCCACGTTGAAGTGGCTGAGCGCCTCGACGAGCTGGTGGCCGGCGCGCTCGATGCCCTTGGTGTCCACCTTCTGGGCGCCGCTCGAGCGCTTCAGCGCGGCCGGGTTCGGCACCTTGTAGGCGGTGTCGTCGGCCTCGGTCACGCCCGAGCGCCGGTTGCCCTGGGGAGTCAGGCGCTCCACGGCGACGGCCTCGCTGTCCTCGTCGGGATGCGGCTCGCTGATCGGGTCGGGCTCCTGCTCGGGGCCCTGCTCCTCGCCGGGGGCGGCCTCGTCGGGCTCCGGCGCGCCGCCGTCGTCCGCATCCGGATCGCGGTCGGGCTCGTGCTCGGGCTCCTCGTCGTACATGTCCGGGTAGCGCTCGGAGGCGTCGAGCGCTGGCGCCTCCACGTGGGTGGCGCGCACCACCGGCTCCACCTCGGGCGGCTCGTCGTCGCGGACCGCGTGGGTGGTCGCGCCGGGCAGCACGGCGGCGAAGTCGGCGGTCGAGCGGCGCAGCCGCTGCGTGGTGGCGTTCATGCCCTCGTGCGTGGCCTTCAGCACCCCGGCGACCGAGCCGCCGGTGAGCAGCAGCACGCCGGCCAGCAGCAGGAAGAGGAAGAGCAGGTTCGCGCCGAAGCCCGAGAACAGCGTGCTCGACACCTGGTAGAGCGCCTCGCCGAAGAGGCCGCCCAGGTGACGCAGGTCGTGGAATGACGTCAGGAAGGAGTCAGACGGCCGGCTCGGGCCGAGCGACCCCGTGGCGAGCCCCAGCGTGAGCCCCGTGATCAGGCAGATCGCGCCGGAGCGAAACGGGCGTACCGTGGGCAGCATCGGCCGGAGCACCAGCAGCGCGCCGCTCGCGAACAGCACAATCGGCGCCAGGTAGCCGACGGTCCCGAACAGGTAAAGGAAGCCGTCGGCCATTCCCTCGCCCACCTCGCCGCCGGCCCAGCCCAGGTAGAAGACACAGGCGAAGAAGGCGGCGAAGCCCACCAGGGCAAGCCCGATCAGGTCCCAGTGGCGCTGTTCGAGCAGCGGCAGCGGCGGCAGGAACGCACGCGCGCTCTTGCGACGCCGCCTCTTACGGGTCCTGGACATGACCCGGACGACTTCGACGGCCGAGGCCGCGACCCTGCTAGCGCGGGCGCTTTGCGCCGAAGCGCTGCGTGAGGCGGCGCGAGGCGCCGTCGCCCGTCCGCAACACCGCGCGCAGCAGGGCGCGCGGAGTCTTCGCCATCGGCCTTCCGCGCAGCTTCAGCTGCACGATTCCCGTGCCGTCGGGCAGACCGGTCACGGTCACGCGGCCGCGCTGCACGGTCACCCTGGGCGCGCCCGCGCGCGCCAGCAGGGCCACGCGGGCCGAGCGCCGCTTCGGAAATGCCAGGCGCCAGGTCATCGGCTTGTGGCCGCTCACGCCAATGCGGATCGCACCGGCCGAGCCGCGCGTGCCACCGGCGGCCAGCAGCTTGCGCGGCATGCGGAATGTCACTCCGCGCAGCGCCTTTCGCGTGTCCACGCGGAGGCCGAGCACCGAGCCGCGCAGGCTCGGGCGGTGGGTCACGCTGAAGAGGTCGGGGCACGCCCGCGTAGTCAGGTTGAGCTTCGCGACCCAGGTCTTGCCGCGCCTCGGCACGACGCGAATGACCAGCGTCTGGCGCGCATGGCGGGCGAGCAGCGAGGGCGCGACGCGGAGCGCGTAGGGAGCCCGCTTGCCCGACGAGAGGCGGCGCCCGCTGAGGCTGTAGAACACGCCGCGGAGGTTGCGCTGGAGGATGCGACGGCCGCGAGCGTTCACGAGCGCGCTGGCCCGCATCGGCCGGCCGGCGCTGACCGTGCCGTTCGGAGCCACCCGGATGCGGAAGCGGCCGGTTCCCGGCAGGTAGAACGTGACCACCCGCGCGCCGCTCGCGCGGCGGCAACCCTGGTCCACCAGGCGGCTCCAGCCGAGCGAGGCGATGTCGAGGTCGAGGTTCGCCGATCCGGCGCCCGCTGCCGGCTTCGAGCCAGGATCCGGCTTCGAGCCGCCGCCGGTCTGACCGCCGTTCGACGTCGCGGGCGGAGTGGCGCTCACGACCGCCGTGGGCGGCGAGGCCGCCGAGTCCGAGCCGGCGCCGTTCGAGTCGGTCACGATCACGACGATCGTGTGGCCCACGTCCTGCGGGCCGAGCTCGTAGGTGGGGCCGGTGGTTCCGGGGATGTCCTGGCAGTTCTGGCCCGCCGCGTCGCAGCGCTGCCACTGGTAGGTCTCCGAGAAGGGGCCCGTGCCCGACCAGCTGCCGTTGCCGGCGTTGAGCGTCCGGCCCTCCCCCGCGCTGCCGCCGATCGTGGGCGGGCTCGTGCTGGTGGGCGGAGCCGCCTGCACCACTGAGGAGGGACTCGACGCGGCCGAGTCCGAGCCCGCGGCGTTGGTGTCGGTCACGATCACGACGATCGTGTGGCCGATGTCGCCGGATCCGAGCTGGTAGGTCGCCGCCGTCGCGCCTGGAACGTCGGCGCAGTTCTGGCCGTCCACGTCGCAGCGCTGCCACTGGTAGGTCTCCGAGAAGGGGCCCGTGCCCGACCAGCTGCCGTTTCCGGCACTGAGCGTCTGCCCGTCATCCAGATTGCCGCCGATCGTGGGCGGGCTCGTGCTGATGGGCGGAGCCGGCTGGACCACGCTCGAGGCCTGCGAGGTCGCCGGCAGCGAGCCTTCGGTGTTCGTAGCCGTGATCACGACATCGACGGTGTGGCCGACGTCGCCCTGGCCGAGGGCATATGTGGAGCCGGTGGCGCCGGGAACGTCGACGCAGTTCTGGCCGTCCGCGTCGCAGCGCTGCCACTGGTAGGTGTAGGCGATGTCCTGGGTGCCGGACCAGGCGCCCGGATCGGCGCTCAGAACCCCGCCGTCGAGCGTCGTGCCGGAGAGCGAGGGCGAGCTCGTGTTCGACGGCGCCTCGGCGGGCCGGTCGGTTGCGAGCGTGACCACCCCAGCGAAGTAGGTGTCGCCGGTCGAGCCGAGCTGGACGCTGGCGCTCGTCGAGCCGGGCGCGACGAGGCCGTCCACTCCAACCAGGTCCGCGTCCAGGCCCAACTGGTTCAGGTAGTCGGGCGACTTGCCGGTGACCGGCGACCCGCCTACCGAGATCGAGCTGTTGAAGAAGTTGGTGGCAGGGTTGGCGGCGTCGCTGAGCGTGGCGCCGTTCAGCTTCGCGCTGTCGCCGCTGATGCCCGGCTCGCCCTCCCAGCTCACGAGCCCGAGGGTGCCCTGAACGGTCCCCGTGGCCGGCGTCTCGATCCCGTCGAGCGTGACAGTCGACGTGGTGCCGCTCGCGACGGTCGCAAGGCCGTCGTAGACGCTCAGGTCGCGGACCGGCTCGCCGGACTCGTGGTAGGCCACCACGAGCGTCCAGCCGCCGTAGCGGTCGTTGCCCGTGCCGGCCTGGAGGTTGGCCACCGTGTAGCTGCCCGCCCCCGCTGCGGCCACGTCGGCCGTCACGTCGGCGAAGCCCTGGAAGCGGGTGGGCCAGGTGGTGGACATGTCGAGAGCGCCGGTGACGGGGGTGTACGACGCCGCCCCGGGCTCCTTCAGCAGCACACTGTTCGCGAAGGCGGGCGCGGGCGCCGCGGCGCCACCGGCGGCGGCCGATGTGTCGGCGCCCCAGTAGAGCCCGGCGAAGCTGACGGTCGCGCCGGCCGGAATGCTCAGGTCGGCGGAGCTGGAGTTGAAGGTCGTGTCGTCGCCGTCCACGTCGACGTTCGCCATGGCCCAGCCGTTGTTGGACAGGTTGCCGGAGCTGCCGGTGCCGCCGCGGGCCGCGGCGCAGTTGGGGGCGCCCTCAGGGCAGCTGAGCAGCGTGTTGGCGGCCATTGCGATGTTGCCGCGCGTGTGCGTCTGGTAGCGGGGGGCAAAGGCGCGGTCGGCCGCCGAGGCCACGCCCGTGAGCACGCCGAAGGCCACGGCCGCAAGGGCCAGCAGCAGCATGCAACGGCGCGTCGGTGACATCCCTGCCTCTCCCGTCGAACTTGCGCTCCGGGAGTGCCAGAGCGCACAGTATGGGTTACCGCATTGTGGGTATCGACACGTGGGCCCGAACCTATATGGCGCGCTGGCTTTGCACGGGTTCGGAGGGAGAGGCGAAGCCGTCCTAGCGCGAATGCCGGTCGGGCCAGGGCGTATCGATGCCCATCCCGTCGCCGCCTTCGGGCTTGGGGCCTCCGACGGCGACGATCTCGAGCCCGTCAGGCCCGGCCTCGAAGGCACGCGCCACCTCGGGCGCGACCCGGATCAGGTCCCAGCGGGCGATTTCGCGGATCTCGTCGTCGAGCCGGATGCGCCCGGATCCCAGGACAACCAGGTACGCCTCCTCCTGCTCGCGGTGGGCGTGACTGATGGAGCGCACCCCCGGCGCGTAGCGGAAGTGGCTGACGCCGAGGTCGCGCGAGCCCATGTGCTTGCGGGCGAGGCGGACCTCCAGGCCCTCCACCGGGGCCCCCGCGTCGTCGAGCTCCAGCAGGTTCACGATGGCGTAGTCGCTCACTCCTGACCAATGTAGAGGCAGCGGGCCCGAAACCGCTCCCTACCATGAGGGCATGGGTGTGCCTCGGGTTCTGGTGGTTGAGGACGACGTGGACATCGCCGGGGTCCTGCGCCGCTCGCTCGACAAGGAGGGCTACCAGGTGCGCGTGGCCGCCGACGGCGAGGCCGCGCTCGAGCAGTCGTCGCTGTTCGAGCCCGACGCCGTGGTGCTGGACCTGGGCCTGCCGCGAATCGACGGCGTCGAGGTCTGCCGCCGCCTGCGCGAGGACGGCGGCGACGTGCCGATCCTGATGCTCACCGCCCGCGACGGCCTCGACTCGCGCGTGGCGGGCCTCGACTCGGGCGCCGACGACTACCTCGTGAAGCCCTTCGAGCGCGAGGAGCTGCTGGCTCGGCTGCGCGCGCTGCTGCGCCGCCGTCCTCCCCGCGGCTCGGCCTTCCTCGCCTGCGGCGACCTGCGGCTGAACCCCGGCACCCACGAGGTGCTCCGCGCCGAGCGACGCATCGAGCTGACCGCGCGCGAGTTCGAGCTGCTCGAGCACCTGATGCGCAACGAGCGCCTGGTGGTGTCGCGCCAGGCGCTGCTCGACGACGTCTGGGGCTACCACCCCTTCGCAGAGACCAACACTGTCGACGTGTTCATCTCCACGCTGCGGCGCAAGCTCGAGGAGGGCGGCGAGCCGCGCCTGCTGCACACGGTCCGCGGCGCCGGCTACACGCTGAGGTCCGAATGAGGCGGCGGCTGCCGGTCACGCTCAAGCTCGCCACGGTCTCGGCGGCGCTCACCTTCATGATCCTGCTGCTGTTCGCGGCCGTGATCGGCGCGCTGTTCGAGCAGCGCCTGCACGCGAACTTCGACAACGACCTGCGCGCGACCACCGCCGACCTCGAGAACCAGATCTCGTTCAGGCAGAGCTCACGCGGCCAGATCATCTTCAGCCTCCGCGCGGAGACGGTTCGTGCAGTGGCGGCGGGTGGCGCCGCGATCCGCCTTGTCGATCGCAACGGACGCCTCCTCGACCCGTCTGGGGCGCCCGACCTCGGGCCGCCCGTAGAGGGCGTTCGCAACGCCGGCGGGTACCGCGTGGTCTCCCGCGAGCTCTTCGTGCCGACGCCAACGCAGCCGAATACGCCGTTCGAACTGCTCCCGTCGCCCGTCGAGGGGGCGCTGGCGTTCGTCCAGTACGGCAAGCCGGAGGGCAGCGTCGACCGCACCGTTGACCGCGTGCGGCTGTTCCTCGCTTTCGGCGTGGCCGGCGGCACCCTGCTGGCCTTCCTCGCCGGCCTGCTCGTGGCGCGCCGGGCCATGCGCCCGATCGCCGGTCTCACGCGCGCCGCGCGCGAGGTGGCCCGCACGCGCGACCCCGACATCACGCTGCCCAAGCCCGAGGCCAACGACGAGGTTGCCGACCTGGCGAGAACCCTGGAGCAGATGCTCGGCGAGCTGGGTGCGGCCAGATCGGAGACCGAGGCCGCGCTCGCGCGGCAGCGCGACTTCGTCGCCGACGCCTCACACGAGCTGCGCACCCCGCTAACGAGCATCCTCGCCAACCTCGAGCTGCTCGAGGCCGAGCTCGAGGGCGAGCCGCGCGAGATCGCCGGCTCGGCGCTGCGCTCGTCGCGGCGCATGCGGCGCCTGGTCGCGGACCTGCTGCTGCTGGCAAGGGCCGACGCCGGGCGCGAGGCCCCGCGCGGGCCCGTGAACCTCGCCGTCGTGGCGCGCGAGGCCGCCTCCGAGGCGAACGCCGTCGCCTCAGAGCACACGCTCTCGCTCGACGTGCCGGAGCCGGTCACCGTGCAGGGCTCGGCCGACGACCTGCATCGCATGCTGCTCAACCTGATCGAGAACGCCTACGTGCACACGCCCGCCGGCACGCCGGTGACCGTGGCCGTGCACGACCGCGACGGCCTTGCGACGGTGGAGGTGTCCGACCGCGGTCCGGGCGTGCCCGCCGAGATGGGCGAGCGCGTGTTCGACCGTTTCGCGCGCGCGGCGGGCGACACGTCCCCGGCGGGCGGCGGCAGCGGCCTGGGCCTGGCGATCGTGCGCGCGGTGGCCGAGGCCCACGGCGGCGGCGTGGTGCTAGAGCACGCCACCGGCGGCGGCGCACGCTTCGTGGTCACGATGCCGGCCTCGGGTGAGCCGGCGGCTCAGACCTCCACGAC
Organism: Solirubrobacterales bacterium; assembly: GCA_038215095.1. Taxonomy (GTDB): domain Bacteria; phylum Actinomycetota; class Thermoleophilia; order Solirubrobacterales; family Thermoleophilaceae; genus DATACN01. The sequence goes on from JBBQRG010000001.1 coordinate 80,215, forward strand.
GACGGGCAGCACCATCGGCCGCCGCTTGAGCCGCTCGTAGACGAACTCGGCTACGTCGTCGTGCAGGTGGTCCTGCAGCAGGTCGATCTCGCTGATCTGCTCGTCGGCCGAGCGCGCCAGTGAGTCGTCCACGGCGTCGCGGATGTCGTCGAGCAGGCTGTCCGCCTCCTCCACGAAGGGAACCCCGCGGAAGATGATCTCGGGCGGCGCCACCGAGTGGCCGTCCTGCTCGGAGATCGTGGCCACCACGATGAAGATGCCGTCCGCGGAGAGCATGCGGCGGTCGCGCAGGGCGACGTCCTCGATGTTCCCCACGTCCACGCCGTCCACGAAGATCATGCCCGCCTGCTCGCGCGCGGCGAAGCGGGCGCGGTCGCGCGTGACCTCCAGCGGCAGGCCGTTGCTGCCCAGGAACACGCGGTCGGCATCCACGCCCACAGCCTCCGCGAGCTGGCCGTGCAGCCGCAGCCTCCGGTGGTCCCCGTGCATGGGCATCACGTGGCGCGGCTTCACCAGGTTCATCATCAGCTTCAGCTCCTCGGCGTAGCCGTGGCCTGAGGCGTGGATCGGCGCGTCGCGCGTGGTGATCACGTCGGCGCCCAGCTGGTAGATGCGGTTGATGGTCTCGTTCACCGCGCGCTCGTTGCCCGGGATCGGAGTGGCCGAGAAGACGACCGTGTCGCCCCGGCGCAGCTCGACGTTCGGGTGGTCGCCGTGCGCCATGCGCCGCAGCGCCGAGAGTGGCTCGCCCTGGCTGCCCGTCGAGATCACGACCAGCTTGCTGTCCGGGAAGTCCTCGATCTCCTTGGGGCCCATCAGCATCCCGTCGGGCACCTGGATGTGGCCGAGGCTCTTGCCGATGTTCACGTTCTTGCGCATCGAGCGCCCCACCAGCGACACCTTGCGGTCGAGCTGGGAGGCGGCGTCCACCACCTGCTGCACGCGGTGGATGTTCGAGGCGAAGCAGGTCACCACGATGCGGCCCTCGCAGCGCGCGAAGACCTCCTCGAGCCGCGGCCCCACCGTCGATTCCGACGGCGACATGCCGGGCCGGTCGGCGTTGGTGCTGTCGCCGCAGAGCAGCAGCAGCCCGTTGGTGCCGAGCTCGGCCAGCCGGCCGACGTCGGCGGGCACGCCGTCCACCGGGGTCTGGTCGAACTTGTAGTCCCCGGTCACGAACATCGTGCCCAGGTCGCAGGTCAGCGCGACGCCGAACGCGTCCGGGATCGAATGGCTCATCTTCACCATCTCCACCGAGAACGGGCCGGCCTCGAACGACTGCCCGGCCAGCTTGTCCTGCACCTGCACGTCGCGCATGCGGTGCTCGTCGAGCTTCGAGCGCACCATCGCGGCGGTCAGCGGGCCGCCGTAGATGGGCGGCGGGCGGTCGAGCTCGCGGAGCACGAAGGGCAGCGCGCCGACGTGGTCCTCGTGTCCGTGAGTGAGCACGATCGCGTCGATGTCCTGCTGGCGCTCGCGCAGGTAGGCGAAGTCGGGCAGCACGAGGTCGATGCCGAGCTGGTCGGGGGTCGGGAACATCAGGCCCGTGTCCACCACGACCATGCGGTCGCCGTACTCGACGACCGTCATGTTCTTACCGATCTCGCCGAGCCCGCCCAGCGGCAGGACCCGAAGCGCGTCTGTGGCCACCAGCTCTAGACCCGGCTCAGCAGGCCGTGGCGCTCGAGCGCCTCGCGCACGGCCGCCCGCTCGTCCTCGGAGGCCTCGACCAGCGGCAGGCGCACGCCACCGACGTCGTGGCCGAGCATCTGCAGCGCGGCCTTCAGCGGCGCAGGGCTGGGCGCGACGCCCATCGCCTTGAACACGCCCTGGCATGCCTCGTGCAGCTCGGCGCGCGAGTCCGGCTCGTCGATCATGCGCCGCATCTCGGGCCCGACCAGGTGGGAGGCCACGAGGATTCCGCCGGTCCCCCCCATGTCGAGCACGCGCGCGAGCACGTCGTCGTTGCCGGCAAGCAGGTCGAGGCCCTCGAGCGGCGCCAGCTGCTCGTAGCTCGCCTGCTTGATCGCCTTCACGTTCGGAATCTCGGCCGCCAGCTCCTCGACGAGGTCGTTGGGCATGTCGATGATCGAGCGCGAGGGGATGTTGTAGAGGATCACCGGCAGGTCGGTCGACGCCGCGACCGCCTTGTAATGCGCGATCAGCCCACGCCGGTTCGGCTTGTTGTAGTACGGCGTGACCACCAGGACGGCGTCGACCCCGGCCTCGGTTGCGCGCTCGGTCAGGTCGATCGCGTGGCGGGTGTCGTTGGAGCCCGTGCCCGCGATCACCAGCGCGTCGCCGCACTCGGCCGCGCCGAGCTTCCAGAGCTCGAACATCTCGTCGTCGCTCAGCGTCGGGCTCTCGCCGGTGGTCCCGGCCAGCACTAGCCCGTCCGAGCCGTTCTCGAGCAGGTGGTGCATGAGGGCGGCCGCCGCCTCCTCGTTGACCGCGCCGTCCGCATCGAACGGCGTGACCATGGCGGTCAGGATGCCGCCGAGCGTCACTGGATCGGCTTGAAGGGATCGGGGCTGGCGTTGCTGTCGCCGCTGTCCGCCTTGGGCGCCGGCTCCTCGCTGGAGGCGGGGCCGGCGTCCACCGGCTCGGCCGCCGGCGGCGCCGTTTCGCCTGCCGGAGAGCCTTCGACGGGCCGGCCATGCTGGTCGTAGCGCGTGCCCGAGCCCTGCTCTCCCTGGGAGTCCTGGCCCTGGTTGAACTGCTGCTGCGCCTCGTCCAGCTTCTGCTGGGCCTGCTCGGCCAGCTTCTTGGCCTTGTCCATGAAGCCCATCGGTCCTCCTGGATCGATTTTCGGTCACTTTAGAATGTCAGACTCGTAAGGACACCATGGCCCAAGAGACCGACTACAGCCACCGCAGCACCGTCCAGAAGCTGGGCGTGAAGCCGGGCGACCGCATCGAGGTGGCCGGCGACGTGGGCTCCGGCCTGCGCCGCGACGTCAAGGAGGCCGCCGGGCGGGGCCTCGTGCGCTCGGGCGAGCTGGATGGCGCGATTGCGCTCGTGGACTCGATGGCCGACGCCCAGGAGGCGCTCGTCCTCTACCGCTCGCGCCTGCGCGACACCGGCTATCTGTGGCTGGTCACCTGGAAGCGCGGCCACGAGGACTACCTCGACCAGATGACGCTCGTCCCCCCCGCCAAGCGCATCGGCCTGATCGACAACAAGACGTGCTCGATCGACGACGACCGCTCGGGCATCCGATTCGTCGTTCCGCGCGCCCTTCGCCGAACCTAAAGGGCTTCTGAGCCACGGTCGATACGACTCGTGGTGCAGCCCCGTCCCGACCAAGAGCTCGCCGCTGCCACCGGCTCCGCCGAGCTGCGCTACCGCCTGCTCGTGGAGCAGATCCCGGCGGTCACCTACATCGCCGACTTCAAGGGCGACCGCCCGTTCCTCTACGTCAGCCCCCAGGCCGAGGAGCTGCTCGGCTATTCGGCCGAGGAGTGGCTGAGCGGCAACACCTTCTGGGAGGGTATCCTCCACCCCGACGACCGCGAGCGCGTGCTCGGCGAGGAGATGCGCACGCTGGCCGCCGAGGAGTCCTTCGAGGCCGAGTACCGCCTGATCGCACGCGACGGGCGCGTGGTCTGGATCTGGGAGCGGGACATGATCGTGCGCGACGACCAGGGCGAGGCCGTCTGCACCCAGGGCGTGCTGATGGACGTGACCGAGGCAAAGCATGCTCGCCTGGCGCTGTCCGAGTCCGAGTCGCTGCTGCGCGAGGAGCGCGACCGCGCCCAGCGCTACCTCGACATCGCGGCCACGATGATCGTGGTGATCGGCTCGGGCGGGACCGTGCAGCTGCTCAACAAGCGCGCCTGTGAGGTGCTGGGCTACTCCGAGGAGGAGCTCGTCGGTCGCGACTGGCACGACCTCGTCTCCCCCGAGGCCGACCGCGACGCCAGCCGTGGCGTCTTCCGCCAGCTGATGGCGGGCCAGCTGGCCGGCGCCGAGGAGTACGAGGGCCGCGTGATCTCGAAGACCGGCGAGGAGCGGCTGATCGCCTGGCACAACAAGCTGCTCCGCGACGACCAGGGTCGCGTGGTGGGGTCGCTCAGCTCCGGCGAGGACATCACCGAGCGCCGCAAGGCGCAGGAGCGCGTGGTCTACCTGGCCTACCACGACCAGCTCACCGGCCTGCCGAACAGGGCAATGCTCTCCGACCACCTGATGGTCGCGGTGGCGCGCGCCAAGCGCACGCGCATGTCCTCCGCCCTGCTCTGCCTCGATGTGGACGACTTCAAGCTCGTGAACGACAGCCTGGGACACAGCGTCGGCGACGAGCTCCTCACCGCCATCGCCAAGCGACTCGAGGGCGGCGGCCGCCACGCCGACGTGCTGGCTCGCGCCGGCGGCGACGAGTTCTTCCTGCTGCTGCCGGACCTGCCCGAGGACGGCGAGGGCTCGGCGCTGACGGCGGCCAAGCGCATCACGGCCGCCTTCCAGGAGCCCTTCGAGATCGCCGGCGCCGAGCTGCACGTGAGCGTCAGCGTCGGCGTGAGCCTGTTCCCCCGCGACGCCGCCGACGCGGACGAGCTGCTGCGCCACGCGGACTCCGCCATGTACCAGGCAAAGCGCGACGCCCGCTCGGGCTTCGCGCTGTACGCACCGAGCGCCGACGACCCGCTCGAGCGGCTCAACCTGACCGCCCGCCTGCGCAAGGCGCTGAAGGGCGGCGACCTGGTGCTGCACTACCAGCCGATCTACTCGCTGGCCGACAACAAGCCGGTCGGCGTCGAGGCGCTGATCCGCTGGAACGACCCCGTCCGCGGCCTGGTGCCGCCCGCCGAGTTCATTCCAGCGGCCGAGCACTCCGGCCTGATCGAGCCGATCGGCGAGTGGGTCCTAGACGAGGTCTGCCGCCAGGCCGCCGAGTGGTCGTGCCTGGGCCTGCAGCCCTCGGTGAGCGTGAACGCCTCCCCGCGCGAGCTTCGCCGGCCCGAGTACGTCGAGAACCTGGCCCGGGCGCTGGCCCGCCGCGGCGTCGACCCGTCGCGAATCGTCGTCGAGGTAACCGAGTCGGCCGCGATGGACGAGACCGGAACCGGCCAGCGCATGCTGGCCCGCCTCCAGGAGCTGGGCGTGCGCACCGCGATCGACGACTTCGGCGAGGGCTTCTCATCGCTGAGCCGCCTGCGCGAGATGCCCGTCGAGCGCTTGAAGATCGACCGCTCCTTCATGCGCGACGTTCCCGGCGACGCCGAGCCGACCGCAATTATCTGCGCGATCATCCAGCTCGCCGAGGCGCTGGGCCGCGAGGTCGTGGCCGAGGGCGTCGAGACCGAGGAGCAGCGTGACTTCCTCCTCGAGCAGAACTGCCCGCTGGCGCAGGGCTTCTTCCTCTGCAGGCCGCTGCCGCCCGAAGAGGTCACCGCGCTGCTGCTGCGCTACTGAGGCTGCCCGACGGCTTCGAGGGCCTGGGCCCAGTCGGTGAAGTACTCGATCCGCACCATCAGGCCATCGCGGAAGGTGGTGACCTGGTGGTAAACCTCAGCTTCCATCTCCACCCCGCTCCCCCTGCCCCGCCCGTAATAGAGGAGCCGGATTGCCACCTTGTCACCGGCATCGACCGATTCCTGCGGGTCGAGCCTCAACTCCTCCCACGTCTCGTCAAGGCCCTGCCAGAACCGCGTGATCTCGTCCGGGCCGCGGCAAGAGTCGGACCGCTGGAGCGGAGGAAGCACCCATTCGACCTCGGGGTCGAAGAACTCGACGGCGGCGTCGAAGTCACGCCGGTTGTAGGCCTCCAAGAACTCCATGGCCTTGGCGACGTTCCCCGGCGACATGGTCTGCGCAGTATCTCGCAGTGCGCTTCAATGGCGGCGTGCACGAGACGGCGGAGGATCTGAAAGCCCTCCAGGCGCTCCTTGATCGCAGCTTCGAGAGCGCGGGGACGCACCTGCTGCGCATCCTCACGCCCGAGCGGCGCCTGACCGCTGAGCAGGTGGCCGAGCGCCTGACCGGCATGTGCCTACTCGCGCTCGCAACCGCCACCGCGGACGGGCGCCCGATCGTCGGGCCGGTCGACGGGATCTTCTTCCGCGGTGCGTTCCACTTCGGCTCGGCGCCGGACTCGGTGCGCTTCCGCCACATCCGCAAGCGCCCCCAGGTCAGCGCCACCCACCTGCCGGGCGAGGAGCTGGCCGTCACCGTGCACGGCCGGGCCGTCCCGGTCGATGTGCAGAGTCCCGCGGACGCCGATTTCCGGCGCACGCTGCTCGAGATCTACACGCCGCGATTCGGAGACGAATGGGCAACGGAGTTCCTGGATTCCGGGCCCGTCTACGCTCGCATCGAGGCGGAGCGCATGTTCACCTTCCACATGGACTCTGACTAGAGTCAGAGAAATGCAAGAGGCGATGGTCACCGCGGTACGCCGCTTCAACCGGACCATTACGGCGCACAACGGCGCGCTCAACGATCGATTCCGCGGAACGCGTCGTGTGCCTCACGCCGGCGGGCCTCGCGGAGCGGAGCACGCTCGACAAGCTCAGCGATGATCTGGCGTGGTCGCTGCTCGAACCGCTCAGCGACGACCAGCGGGCCGAGCTCGTGTCTGCCATGCGCAACGTCGAGCGACTGCTCACCGCCGGCGTCGTCGAGATCAGGGTCGTGGACCCGACGAACCCCGATGCGCGCCGCTGCCTCGACGCCTACTTCGCCGAGCTGGACCAGCGCTCGGAATCGGGCTACGACCCCTCGTCCGGCGTCAGTGCGGAGCCCCACGACCTGCGGCCGCCCGCAGGGGTGCTGCTGGTCGCCTATCTCCACGCCGAGCCGGTCGGCTGCGGCGCATTGAAGAACCACCGGCAGGCGCCGAGTGAGATCAAGCGCATGTGGGTTGCCGATGCGGTGCGCGGCCTGGGCATTGGCCGGCGCCTGCTCGCCGATCTGGAGAAGCGGGCATCAGACTACGGCGCACCTGCCGTTCGGCTCGAGACGAACGGGAATCTGACCGAGGCCATCGCCATGTACCGCACAGCCGGCTACGCCGAGGTGCCGGCCTTCAACGCCGAGCCCTTCGCTGACCATTGGTTCGAGAAGGCCCTGTGAAAGACGTACGGATCACGCACATCGGCGGGCCGACCGCGCTGATCGAGGTCGGCGGCTGGCAGCTCCTGACGGATCCGACCTTCGACCCGCCCGGCCAGAAGTACAGATTCGGCTGGGGCACGGGCTCCGTCAAGCTCGCCGGGCCGGCGATCCCCGCCTCCGAGCTCACGCAGATCGACGCCGTCCTTCTCAGCCACGACCACCACGACGACAACCTCGACCCCGCCGGCCGGGCATTGCTTCCCTCCGCGGACATCGTGGTCACGACGGTCCCGGGCGCGAAGCGGCTTGGTGACCAGGCGCGCGGCCTCGAGCCCTGGGCGACGACCCGCCTCGAGGCGCCGGGCAAGCCGACAATCGAGATTACGGCGACGCCGTGCCGCCACGGCCCACCGCTTAGCCACCCGATCGTCGGTGACGTGGTCGGCTTCGCACTGAGCTGGGACGGCCAGGAGCACGGCGTGCTGTGGATTTCGGGCGACACCGTTCTCTACGACGCGTGCGCCAGGTCGCCGACCGCCTGCAGGTGGACACCGCGCTCCTCCATCTCGGTGGCGTGCAGTTCCCGGTGACTGGGCCGCTGCGGTACACGATGACCGCCCAGGAGGCCGTCGAGCTGTGCCGTCTCGTTCAGCCGCGCACCGTCATCCCGATCCACTACGAGGGCTGGAAGCACTTCCACCAGGGCCGGGAGGCGATCGAGCAGGAGTTCGCGAAGGCGCCGGAGGAGATCCGCAGCAGCATCCGGTGGCTTCCCATGGGCGTCGAGGTCGAGCTCGGCGCCTGACCCAGCGAGAGGAGAGACATGGCTGCGCAGCGCGAGGTGATCGCCGGACCCAACGTACCGAAGACGATCGGGCCCTACTCGCCCGGAGTCCGGGCAGGGGACTTCCTCTACGTCTCAGGCCAGGCGGGGATAGACCCCACTACGGGCGAGCCCGCAGGAGAGACGATCGCCGAGCAGGCCCGGCAGTCGATGCGCAACGTGGAGGCCGTCCTGCGCGCCGGCGGGAGCCGTCCGGAGCTGGTGGTCAACGTCACGGTCCTCGTGGCCGACGTCAGCGCTTTCGGGGAGGTCAACGACGTGTTCGCGGAGACGTTTCCCACCGATCCGCCGGCCCGGATGACGATGCAGGTGCCGCTGCCCCTCGGCCTGCTCATCTCGATCGGATGCGTGGCGCTCGTGGACTCGGCCTAGGCATGCGCCTGATCGTCGTCGGAGCCGGGGTAGCGGGGCTTACGGCCGCCGATGCGGCACGCTGTGCCGGTGCCGAGGTCGTCGTCCTCGAGGCGCGCGATCGGATCGGCGGGCGGACCTGGACCGTCCCGCTCGGCCCCGGCGCGGTCGATCTCGGCGGGGCCTGGGTCCACGGCCCGATCGGGAACCCGGTGGCCGAGGCCCTCGCCGCGGCCGGGCTCGGGGCTCGCAACGACGGGGCCTACTACTCGCGAATGGCCCTCTGGGATGACGGCTGGGTGGACGCCCCCGGCGCGACGGCGCTCGGCGCCGCCGTCGGAGCCGACTGGGACGCCTCGGAGGCGCTGGCTCTCTCGGGCAGCGACCGGTTCGTCGACGGAGTGGAGTGGTTCCTCGCCGATCGCGGGCTCGCGGGTCGCGCCCTCGAGTTGGCCAGGTTCGGGCTGCTCTGGGTGGAGGGCGCCCTGGTGACCGCCGCGCCGCCGGATCGCATCTCGCTGGCCGGAGTCGCGTCCTACTCGGTGGGCGGCGGCGGGAACCTCGTCCCCAGCGGCGGATACCGCATGCTCGTCGAGCGGCTGGCGGCCAGGCTCGACGTGCGGCTCGGCGCCCCGGTCACGCGCGTGGAGCACGGCGGCGCCGGGGTATCCGTACACGCCGGCGCAGAGACGTTCGAGGGCGATCACGCGGTGGTCACCCTGCCGCTGGGCGTGCTGCAGGATGGGTCGGTCGCCTTCGACCCGCCGCTGGGAGGCGGCCACGCCCTGGCGCTCGAGCGACTGGCCATGGGACACGAGGAGAAGGTGGCGATGCGCTTCCCGGAGCGGTTCTGGCCCGAGTCGGTCTGGCAGATCACCGACATGGCGCGCGACCTGGCCTTCCCGATCTGGTTCGACTTCAGCCGTCACGTCGGAGCCCCCACGCTCGTCTGTCTCTACAACCCGGCCATCGCGCCGGCGCTCGCCGAGCTCCCGGCCGAACAGCGGGTGGGCCCCGCCCTCGAGTCCCTTCGCAGGATGTTCGGGTCGGTGCCCGATCCAGACGAAACGCTCGTCACGGACTGGAACGGAGATCCGTGGACGCGTGGCTCGTACAGCTACGTGCCGCTCGGGGCCACGATCGACGACATGCGCCACCTGGCGGAGCCCGTCTCGGACCGGCTGGTGCTGGCGGGCGAGGCCACGGTTCCGAAGTCCTACGGGACAGTGCACGCCGCCTTCGGCTCGGGACTGAGAGCGGCGGGTCAGGCACTGGGTAAGCCGCCCGAGCGTCTCTCTCTCGGCGCGGTGCCGCCGCACTGGATCGGCCGCCGTATCGGGCTCGCCGACTAGAGCAGGTGCTCCAGCCCGACCGTGGGCGAGCGCTCCAGCGTCCCCACCCTGCGCACCGCCAGCAGCACCCCCGGCATGAAGGACTCGCGGGAGATCGAGTCGTGGCGGATTGTCAGGGTCTGCCCCTCGCCGCCGAAGATGACTTCCTGGTGGGCGACCAGGCCGGGTAGGCGGACCGAGTGGATCGGGTCGTGCACGTTGCCGCCGGCCTCGCGGATCAGGTCGGCGGTTCGGGCAGCAGTGCCCGACGGCGCGTCGACCTTGCGGTCGTGGTGCAGCTCGACGATCTCGCATTCGGGCATGTGCTGCGCGATCTGCCTCGAGGCCTCCATCATCAGCACCGCGCCGATCGCGAAGTTGGGCGCCACGAAGAGGTTGGCGTCCCCCACTCCCTCAAGCTCGGAGAAGTCGGCGCCGGTCGTGCCCATCACGCAGTGGACACCGGCCTCGAGGCAGTGGCGGGCGTTCTGCAAGGCGGTGTCGGGCGTGGAAAAGTCCACCACCACGTCGGCGTCGCCGAGCAAGTCGAGCAGGTCTACGTCCAGCAGCGGGTCCGCGCGGCCCACCAGCGCCATGTCGTCCGCACCCTCGACGGCGCGGCAGACGGTCTCCCCCATCCGCCCCGCGGCGCCGGAGACCGCGACGTTGATCACGCCGCTCGCGCCAACCCGGGGTTGACCGACTCGAGCGCGGCGCAGAAGGCGTCCTCGTCGCCGCCCACGCCCG
>JBBQRG010000002.1:0-88322 GCA_038215095.1 Solirubrobacterales bacterium
CGTTGTCTTTGTGCATATGCCTCTCGAGCTCGCCTGGGCGAACCCGCCACCGTGGTTGTTCGCTGTCGTAGTGGGGGCCCGCGTTCGCGGGCCCCCTTCCTGCTTCCGGCTCAGCCCTCCTCGGCGAGGATGGTGTAGAGCGCGCGCTTGGCGTCGCTCAGCACCTTCCGGGCCTCCTCGACGTTCGCCTTATCGCCGCTGCGGACCACCTGGGCCGCTGCTATCGCCACGTCCTTGATGGTGCCCATCGCCTCGCGGGCCTCGTCGGTCACGTCGTTGCTGAACGCCTCCCCGGGGGGCGCCTAGCTCGGTGCGCTTCTCCTCGACGTGGGCGCGGCCCTCGTCGGTGAGATCGAAGGCCTTACGGCCGTCGATCTCGGTCGTGCGCACGAGGTCCTCGTCCTCGAGCTGGGCAGCGCCGGGTAGACCGAGCCGGGGCTTGGGCGCCAGGCGCCGTCGCTGCGCTGCTCGATCTCCTGCATCAGCTGGTAGCCGTTGCGGAGCTCCTCGTCGAGCAGGACCAGCGCGGCGGCGCGGACGTCGCCGCGGCGGGCCTTGCGGCCGCGGCCGAAGGGCGGGCCGCCCTGGGGGAAGCCGCCGCCGAACGGGAAATCGTGCCGGCGGGCGCGGTGGCCCGGGCCGCAGCGGCCGTGGCGGTGGCCGCCACCTTCCTTCATCGCCCTGAAGCCGGCGGCGAAGAGCTGTCCGAGTGGGTCATTAGATGCGTATGTGCCTGTCATGTGAAATCTCCTGTCGATAGGTTGGCCCGGGGTGAGGACCAGGGCCGCAGTGCTGGAGCAGTTCGGGGCGCCGCTCGAGGTGCAGACGCTCGACTTGGCCGAGCCCGCGGCGGGCGAGGTGCTCGTTCGCCTCGAGGCCTGTGGGGTCTGCCACACCGACATGTACACGGCCTCGGGCGCCGACCCGTCCGGCTACGCGCCGGCCGTCCTCGGGCACGAGGGCGCGGGCGTGGTGGAGAAGGTCGGCGAGGATGTGCGCGACCTGGCCGAGGGCGACCACGTGGTGACCCTGTTCTCGCCCCAGTGCGGCGAGTGCATCCACTGCAAGTCCGACCAGACCAACCTCTGCCTGGCGATCCGCGAACAGCAGAACAAGGGTCACCTGCCCGACGGCACCACCCGCTTCAGCCGCGACGGCAAGGCGATCCGCCACTTCATGGGCACCTCCACGTTCTCCGAGTACACGGTCATGCCGGAGATCGCGCTCGCCAAGATCGATCCGGAGGCGCCGTTCGAGCACGCCTGCCTGTTCGCCTGCGGGCTCTCCACCGGGCTCGGCGCGGCGATCAACACCGCGAAGGTCGGCGCAGGCTCGACCTGCGTGGTGTTCGGCGTGGGGATGGTCGGGCTCGGGGCGATCGCGGGCTGCCGGCTGCAGGGCGCTGGGCGGATCGTGGCAATCGACCTGTCGGGCGACCGGCTGGCGCTGGCAATGGGCCAGGGCGCCACGGACACGATCATCGGCGGGGCCCACGCGGTCGAGCAGGTGCTCGAGATGACCGACGGCTTCGGCGCCGACTTCACCTTCGAGGCCACCGGCAATGTGAAGGTGATGCAGCAGGCGGTGGAGTCGGCGCGGATGGGCTGGGGGCTGTGCACGGTCGCAGGGGTAGCGGGCAAGGGCGAGACGCTCGACATCGTGCCGCGGTTGCTCATCACGGGAAGAAGGGTCGCCGGGTCGAGCTTCGGCGGTGTCAAGGGCCGCACTCAGGTTCCCCAGTTCGTGGACCTCTACATGCAGGGCGAGATCGACGTCGATCCGTTCGTGTCGCACCACCTGACGCTCGACGAGGTGAACAAGGGCTTCGAGCTGATGGAGGCCCAGGACGGCATCCGCAGCGTGATCCACTTCGAATGAGCTCGCGGCGCGGCGCGATACGCATCCTCGGGGCGGCCCAGGTGGCGCTCCTGCTGCCGCTCCTCGAGATGGAGCGGAGGATGAGGAAGGCCGGCGGCCCGGGAATCATTGCGTTCGAGCTCGCCGGCACCCCGGAGCGCGCGAAGAAGATCATGCGCAAGTGGGGCGCCGAGGGCCAGGCCGCGGCTCGGGTCTCGCTGATTCTCGACTACCCGTTCCTCGTTACCTACTCCGGGCTGCAGTTCATCGGGTGCAAAGCTGCAGGCGGCCGCGCCGCGAAGGTCATCGCCCCGGCGCAGATCGCCGCCGGCGCCTTCGACGCCATCGAGAACACCGCCCTACTGGGCGTCCTCGCCGGGCGCGACGACCGGCTGCCGGCCCTCGCGCGCGCGTGTGCCCTGGCGAAGTTCGCGCTGCTCACGGTCGGCGGCCTTTATCGGGCTTTGGGCATCGCAACGCGCTAACCTCGGTAGTAGCTGCAAGCGGGGCTCCATCGTTTCCTCTCCCTCTCGTGGTCTTACCCACAGTGAGGAAGCGGGCCAGGAGTGCCCAGATGGAAACGCAGCGCCAAGGCCATAGCGCCAACGCGGAAATCTCAGACGCCACCGTGCGGCTGATGCACGAGTACACCGGCCGCGGCCCGACGCGATCGCGCACCACGATCAACGGGGACTCGGTGATGGTCCTGCTCGGCGACACTCTTACCAGAGGCGAGCGCAAGCTGGTCGACTCCGGCAAAGAGCAGCGCGTGCTGCAGATTCGCCACGACTTCCAGATGGTCATGCGCGACGAGCTGGTGAAAGCCGTCGAGAAGGCGACCGGCCGCAAGGTCATCGCGTTCATGAGCCAGAACCACATCGACCCGGATCTGGCCGCCGAGATCTTCGTGCTCGAGCCCGAGAAGAAGGGCGACGGGACCCCGCCGGTCGACTAAACCTGACCAAATGGGCGGTACGTCCCGGTAGGTGACGTCTGCCGCGAAGTTTGAAATAATCCTGCGCTCCAGACAGGGACCGGGGCGCTGATCGCTCCGCGGCAGCGACGGGACCAACGAGGAGGTCCGACATGGGCGAGACCTACGCAGGGCCGGCGTCGGTGCGCTCCCGGGACGGGGTTACGGAGCGAATGCGAGGCGGACATGGCCAGTGACTCGCAGCGGCCCGAGCTGTCTGTCGCCGTCGCGGCCGCTCTGACCGAACTGGAAGCGGTGGCGCGCTATCGCCACGCACAGCGCCGGGCGGCGAGTGAAGAACGTGGAGACGCGCGGCCGCTCGAGTTCGACGCCAACGGCTTCCCGCTCGCCCAGCCGGCGACGGACTCAGTGCGACGAGTGAAGCGTCTGTTTGGCGATGCCTGACGGCGCGGCCACGTCGTCGGTCGAGTCCGCCGACTCCTTCCGGCTGACACTGACCCCATCGCGGACCGCGGCCACCGAGGCGCGCCGTGCCCTGGGCGCCGTGAGCAGCGAGCTGGATGAGGACCTGGCCGAGCGCGCCAGCCTGGTGATCAGCGAGATCGTCACCAACAGCCTTAAGCACGCGGACCTGAGCGAGACCGAACGGATCCAGCTCTCAGTGTCGGTCCGGCCCGATCTGCTGCGGATCGGGGTGACCGATCCCGGCGACGGCTTCGAGCCGGTCGCCCTCTGCCCCGGCGACGCGAGCGGCGTGGGCGGCTGGGGCCTCTGGGTGATCGACCAGATGACCGACCGCTGGGGCGTCGACTTCAGCCACAGCACGTACGTCTGGTGCGAGTTCGACCGCGCCTGATGCCGCTGTCCTACACGAACGGCGTCACCGACACGCCGCTGCTGGGCGAGACGATCGGCGCCAACCTGGAGCGCACCGCGCGGCGCTTCGGCGATCGCGAGGCGCTCGTGTCGCGCCACCAGGGGCTGCGCTACACCTACGCGGACTTCGACGCCGAGGTCGATCGCGTCGCGCGCGCGCTGCTGGCGCTGGGCCTCGAGAAGGGCGAGCGCGTCGGCATCTGGGCGCCCAACTGCGCCGAGTGGGCGCTCGTCCAGTACGCCACGGCCAAGCTCGGCGTCGTGCTGGTGAACATCAACCCGGCCTACCGGACCTCGGAGCTCGACTACGCGCTGAAGCAGTCCGGCTGCCGGGTGCTGGTGGCGGCCGAGAGCTTCAAGACGTCGGACTACCGGGCCATGGTCGAGGAGGTCCGGCCGGAGGCGGAGGCGCTCGAGGAGGTCCTCTTCATCGGGACGAGCGATTGGGGCCGGTTGCTCGAGGGCGACGCCGGCGAGGAGGCGCTGCGCGAGCGCGAGGCCCAGCTCGACTTCGACGACGCCATCAACATCCAGTACACGAGCGGCACCACCGGCTCGCCGAAGGGCGCCACGCTCTCCCACCACAACATCCTCAATAACGGCTTCTTCGTGGGCGAGTACTGCCGCTACACCGAGGAGGACAGGGTCTGCATCCCGGTGCCCTACTACCACTGCTTCGGCATGGTCATGGGCAACCTCGGCTGCACCACGCACGGCTCGTGCATGGTCATACCGGCGCCGGCCTTCGAGCCCCAGGCGGTGCTGGAGACGGTGCAGGAGGAGAGGTGCACGAGCCTCTACGGCGTGCCGACGATGTTCATCGCCGAGCTCGAGCACCCGGGCTTCGCCGACTACGACCTCAGCTCGCTCCGCACGGGCATCATGGCCGGCTCGCCCTGCCCGGCGGAGGTCATGCGCAAGGCGATGGACCGCATGAACATGGAGGGCGTGACCATCTGTTACGGCATGACCGAGACCTCCCCCGTTTCCACCCAGACAACCGCGGAGGACGAGGTCGAGCAGCGCGTTAGCACGGTGGGCCGCATCCACCCGCACCTGGAGATCAAGATCGTGGACCCGGACACCGGCCACACGGTCGAGCGCGGCGACCCGGGCGAGCTGTGCACGCGCGGCTACAGCGTGATGCTCGGCTACTGGGAGGACGAGGAGCGCACGGCGGAGGCGATCGACCCCGCACGCTGGATGCACACCGGCGACCTGGCGACGATGGACGAGGACGGCTACATGGCGATCGTCGGCCGCTCGAAGGACATGGTCATCCGCGGCGGCGAGAACGTCTACCCGCGCGAGGTCGAGGAGTTCCTCTACAAGCACGACGCCGTGAGCGACGTGTCGGTGGTGGGCGTGCCCGACGAGCGCTTCGGCGAGGAGCTGGCGGCGTTCGTGATCGTGCGGGAGGGCGCGTCGCTCGAACAGGACTGGCTGCGCGACTTCTGCCGCGACAAGATCGCCCACTTCAAGGTGCCGCGCTACGTGATCTTCGTAGAGGAGTTCCCGATGACGGTGACCGGCAAGATCCAGAAGTACAAGCTGCGCGAGCAGGCGCTCGAGCAGCTCGGCCTGAACGAGCCCGCGCCGGCGTAGACGGCCGCCCGGAACTTTGTAGCCTGCGGCGATCTTGACCATGCGAAAAACAGCTCTCGCAATCGTTCTCGTGGCCCTCGTCGCGCTGGTGGCTGCCGGCGTCGCCTCGGCGTCCGGCGGCCAGAACCCGCGGGCCCGCGATCCGAACCCGCTCGTGGGGCAGCACTTGTGGGACCAGAACACGCCGTACAACCTGACCTGGAACGGCTATCGAGCCGCGCTGCGCGGGGGGCGCAAGGCAAACGCGAAGAAGATTCTGAAGCTGGCCCAGACGCCCCAGTTCCGCTGGTGGGGCCAGTGGGAGAAGCCCATCGTGAACAAGCTGCGCGGCACCTTCGGGCTGATGGACGCGGAGAGGCAGGGCCAGGTGATGCTCATCGCGGTGTTCGGCCACGACGGCGGCGGCTGCGGCCCGCACTTCACCGGTGGCGGCAAGGCCGCGGACGCGCGCTATCGCAGCTGGGTCAGGGGCGTGGCCAAGGGCATCGGCAACCGCGAGGCCGTGATCGCCTTCGAGCCCGACTCGCTCGGCACCGTCGAATGCCTCGCGAAGAGCCGCCAGTCCGCCCGCCTGAAGACGCTGGCCTACGGCGTAAAGGTGCTGTCGAAGCTGCCGCGGGCGACCGTGTACATCGAGGCGGGTGCGCCCGACTGGGACCCGGCGTCACTCATGGTCCGCAGGCTGAAGGCCGTGGGAGTCAAGCGCGTGCGCGGATTCATGCTGAACGTGACCCACATGGACACCACGAAGGCGGACATCCGTTACGGGCTGCGCATCTCCAAGGCACTCGGCGGCAAGCACTTCATCATCAACACGTCGCACAACGGCAGGGGGCCCGACTACAAGATCCCGCTCCATACCCGCTGGTGCAACCCGCCGAACGCCGCGGCCGGCCCGCGGCCGACTACTCACACCGCCAACAAGAAGGTCGACGCCTACATGTGGGTCGAGCGACCCGGCTTCTCGAACGGCCGCTGCCGCGGCGGCCCGCCCACCGGGAAGTGGTGGGAGAAGCGCGCCGTCCAGCTGGTCTCGCGCGCCAAGTGGTGGAAGTAGCCCTCGGCTAGGCCGGTCAGCGGCCGAAACGGCCCGTTAGCTCCCCGCGCGCGAGGGCCTTGCCGCGCACGGCGCGGTGCACGGCATCGGCGTTGGTGCCTGACTCGAGCCCGAGCGGCTTCGAGAGCGCGTAGAGGGTGAAGACGTAGTGGTGCGCCTTGTCGCCCTGCGGTGGGCAGGGTGGCGCCCAGCCCGTGTCGCCGGAGCTGTTGCTGCCCTGCCGCGGGGGCTTGCCGAGGCGGTGCGAGCGCGGCGGAATGTCCCACGCCGTCCAGTGGACGAAGGTGCCGCTGGGCGCGTCGGGATCCTCCACCAGCAGCGCCAGGCTGCGGGCGGAGGCCGGCACGCCTGACCAGCGCAGCGGCGGTGGCGAGCCCTTGCCGGAGCAGGTGAAGCGCGCCGGGATCGCGCCGCCGTCGCGGAAGGCCGGGCTGCTCAGGTGGATGCTCTCGGGCGCCGGCGGCGCGGGGGCCTTGACGGGCGAGCCGCCACCGCCGCCGCAGCCCGCGACCAGGACGAGCCCGGCCAGCGAGACGCAGCGGCGGAGCATTGGCTTACAAGCTAGCTAGCCCTCGTCGGTGCCGGCCTCGGGCTCGGCGTCTTCCTCGGCGAGGATCAGGTAGAGCGATCGCTTGGCGTCGCTCAGGACCTTGCGTGCCTGCTCGGACTGCGCCGGGTCGCCGGCGCGGACCACCTGGGCCGCGGCCACGGCCACGTCCTTGAGCACGCTCATCAGCTCCCGGGACTGGTCGCTGAAGTCGCCGCTGAACGCCTCCCAGGGGGCGCCGAGCTGCTCGCGGTTCTCCTCGACGTGCGCGCGGCCCTCGTCGGTCAGCTCGAACAGCCTCCGCCCGGTGCTCTCGCTTGTCCGCACGAGCCCCTCGTCCTCGAGCTGCTGCAGCGCGGGGTAGACCGAGCCCGGGCTGGGCCGCCAGGCGCCGTCGCTTCGCTCCTCGATCTCCTGCATCAGCTGGTAGCCGTTGCGCGGCTCCTCGTCGAGCAGCACGAGCGCGGCGGCGCGGACGTCGCCGCGGCGGGCCTTGCGTCCGCGTCCGAAGTGCGGCCCGCCGAAGGGGAAGCCCGGTCCGAACGGGAAGTCACCGCGACCGGCGCGGTGGCGCGGACCGTGGTGATGGTGCTGGTGGCGGCCGCGGCCGCCGCCTTGTGACATCGCCTTGAATGCCCCGGCGAGCGCGTACTGGAGCCGCTCGAAGGGGTCGTTTCCTGCTGCGTATGTGCCTGTCATCGAAAGGTTCTCCTCATGTCAGTCGATCTATACCGATATATCGACGATAGCTCATCGGGCTGAATCCGTCAACGCCGGGTAGGGAAAGCCGATGGACGTGGAGCAACTGAGCTTTCCCACCGGCGACGTGCTGGTGCTGCCGGCCGGGACGGGCCACAAGCGGGTCGGCTCGAGCGACGACTTCCTCGTGGTGGGCGCGTACCCGCGCGGCCAGGAGGACTACGACCTGCTGCGCGGCGACCCGGCGGAGCTCGAGGAGGCCGTGGCGAACATCGAGCGCGTGGAGCTGCCGGCCACGGATCCGGTCGGCGGCGAGATCGGCCCGCTCGTGGAGCTGTGGGGCGTGCGCGAGCTGTAGCCCGCCCGGCGCTACTCGATCGCCGGGAGGACCTGCTCGCCCACCAGCCGGACCTGCTCGACCAGATCGGGGAGCCCCTCCAGCCGGGCGCCCGCCCACGCCTGGAGCGTGAAGGGGTCGGTGAAGGAGACGAGCGCGTGGTTCAGCCCCGCGGGTGCATACGTCTCATCGAGCCAGCGCACCCAGTCCTCGGGCGTTCCGGCGACCATGATCCGATTGGCGATCTCGTCCGGGGTCGCCTGGAGTGCCCCCCGAACGTCGCCGGCGGCGAAGGCGTCGTTGATCGGCTTGACCTCCTGCGGGTCGATCCCGTGGCGCTCGAGAAGGGCGGGCGGCATCGAGGGGATGTAGAACGCGGCCAGGATGCGGCCGGCACGCCGGGCGACATCGCCATCGGGCGCGATCGCGCCGAGCAGGCAGTCGCCGAGGTCGAGCTCGCTCGCGTCCCTCCCCGCGCGAGCCGCCCCCAGGCGGAAATGCTCGACCGCGTAGCCGAGGGCCTCCTGCGAGTAGGCGCAGGCGGTGTGGAGCCCGTCGGCGATCTCGCCGGCGAGCTCCATCGACTTCGGACCGCCCATCGCCCCGATCTTCAAGGGCAGGCGCGCCTGCACCGGTCGCGCCGCGGTGGTCACGCCGGTATACCGGTAGAAGTCCCCCTCGAAGTCGATCGCCCCCTCGTCGAGGATGGTCCGCATCACCCGGTGGGCTTCGCGGAGCCGGGCGATCGGGCGGGTTCCGCGCCACTCGATGCCGTACTGCTCGAGCATCGCGATGTTGCCGATGCCGAAGACGACCTCGGCGCGGCCCTCGCTCAACTCGTCGAGGGTCGCGGCAAGCTGGGCGATGTAGGTGGGCTCGCGCATGTAGAGCGGCGCCACGCAGGGGCCGAGGCGGATGCGCCCGGTGCGCTGCGCCGCCGCCGCGAAGAGCAGCCAGGCATCCTTGTGGTAGATCTCGTCGGCGCTGTAGCAGCCGTAATAGCCGAGCTCATCGGCGAGCACGATCGCGTCGAGAAGCTCTTCGGCCGGCTGCTCGGGGAGCATTTGAAAGCTGACCCGCATGCGAGGGTCAGCCTAACGCCCGCCTCATCACCTCGACGGCCGCTCGCCGTCGAAGTAGTCCACGCTGCTCGAGCGCCTCACGATCACGTTGTCCTGCTTGTCGCGCGTGTGGACGCCGATCTTGTCGCTGTCGGGATACACCGAGACGCCGGGATAGGCGACCTCGGAGAACATCAGCACCCGCACGGTCTCGCCGGTCTCGTTGCGCACGCCATGGGCACCCTCCGGGCCCCGCGGGAAGAAGGCCATGTCCCACGGCACGAGCTCCTCGCTGCCTTCGGGGTGGCGCAGTGTGGGCCGCCCTTCGAGCACGAGCAGCCACTCGTCTTCGCCGTGCTCGTAGTGGTAGGGGCAGATCGCCTGGCCTGGCTTCAACTCGTACAGGCTCGTTCCCGTGCGCTCGGCGCCCACGTCCGGCCCGAGGCGGTACATCCCGGAGCGGAAGCCCTCCGGGTCGTCGGAGTCGTAGGCAAAGGCGGGGGATTCGATGTTGACCTTGCGCATAGGCGGCGAGGCTATCTCCCAGGGCGCGGGAGGGCGTAGAGTCGACCTCATGGAAGAGGAGACCTACATGGAAGGCCGGCGTACGCCGGGCAACGGCGACTCCGAGGTGCTTGGGATCTCCGAGACCCCGCGCCCCGGCGAGGACCTGCGCCACGCGGCGAGCACGATCGAGCCACCCTCGGTGCCCGACGGGACGTTCGTCAAGGTGGCCCCGGGCGACCACCCGCTGGCCCGCGCGTGCGAGGTGGCTGTGTACTTCCAGGACTACCACCGCTCGAGCTCCAAGCTCGGGCGCTTCGGGAAGATCGTCGGGATCGACGAGGAGGGCGGCGAATACCTCGTGATGCTTGACAACTTCGAGTGCCTGGCCGTGCCGATGCGCCGCGTGGAGTGGAGCAAGATCGCGACGTGAGGCCCGCCGGCACGACGCCGACGCTGTTCGATTGGGCCGGCGGCGAGGAGGCTTTCTGGCGCCTCACGGAGGCCTTCTACATGCAGGTGAAAGCTGACGACATTCTGGGGCCGGTCTTCGCGCATATGCCCGAGGACCACCCGCAGCACGTCGCCACTTGGCTGGAGGAGGTATTCGGAGGGCCCGCCCGCTACACCGAGGAGCATGGCGGCTACCCGCACATGCTTGCCAGGCACCTCGGAATGGGCATCACCGAGGAGCAGCGCTTCCGCTGGGTCCAGCTCATCGCCCAGGCGGCCGACGAGGCCGGCCTACCGTCGGATCCCGAGTTCCGTTCTGCCTTCCTGGCGTATGTCGAGTGGGGAACGCGGCTGGCGATGGCCAATTCCCAACCCGATGCTGAACCGCCTCCGCGAGCGCCGGTGCCACGCTGGGGCTGGGGCGAGGCGCCCCCCTACATCCCCTCCGCTGGTTGAAGACGCGCTAGCGTCCCGCTCCGTGATCGTCGAGCGCGCCGAGCATCCCGACTGGCTCTCCAACGCCTACCTCGTGGCGAACGAGGGCACGGGCGTGCTGGTGGACAACAACGGCGCCGCGCGCCCGCTCTACGAGAAGATCGAGGAGCAGGAGATCGAGCTGACGCACATCCTGCTGACGCACCATCACGGCGACCACGTGGTGGGGATCGCAGAGCTGAAGGAGCGCTTCGGCGTGCCGGTGCTGGCGCACGAGAAGTGCGCGGCAGAGTTGGAGGACGGCCTCGTGGACCAGACGCTCGAGGATGGCGAGAAGCTCGCCACCGGCGAGCTGCGAGTCGAGGCGCTCCTCACCGAGGGCCACGCCCCCGGCCACCTGAGCCTGCTCTTCAACGGCGGCGACTGCATCACCGCCGACGTGCTCTTCAAGGGCACCGTGGGCGGCACGCGGGCGCCGGGCGCCACCGGCTACGCCGACCTGAAGTCGTCGATCATGGACCGGCTGATGAAGCTGCCGCCCGAGACGCGCATCCACCCCGGCCATTGCGAGCCGACCACGGTGGAGTCAGAGTGGGAGTCGAACCCCTTCATCCGCATCTGGCGCGGGCTGGACGAGGAGAGCGACGACACCTGCGAGGTCGGCGACCAGGAGGCACAGCTCGTTCTGTGGGCGCCCGACTACGACGGCACGAACAAGGCCTGGGTGCGCTTCCCCGACGGCGAGGACGCCATCGTCGGGGGCTCTCAGGTCACTCGGGGCGAAGGCGCCTAGGCGCCAGCGGGCACGGCACTCGACTCCGACTTGGCCTCGTCGGCGATGCGGCCGCCCACCTCGATCGCCACGGTGGAGCCGAAGGCTCCGGCCGCAAGCGAGGCGACGGTCCAGGCGGGACCGGTGCACTCGATGCCGAGCACGCTGTCGATTGACGGCTTCCCCGGGCCGCCGTCGAGCAGCGCGGCGAGCACGGCGATCAGGGCCAGGTTGTACTCGTAGCCCTGGTTCATCGCCCAGAGCCCGTTCGGGAAGTGCACCTTGCGGATGGCGGTGATCATGCTGCCGGTGAGCGCCGCGGCGCTGAGCGGCGTGAGGAAGCCGAGCGCCAGCATCGCGCCGCCGGCCGTCTCGGCCCAGGAGGCGAGCAGCGCCTGCTCGTGCGGGGGGTGCATGTCGAGCTTGTCCATCATCGCCTCGGTCCCCTCCTGCCCCGGGCCGCCGAACCAGCCGAACAGCTTCTGGGTGCCGTGGCCGAAGAACAGACCTCCGACGATCAAGCGCGCGATGAGTCGTCCCAGCTTCATGCCCTCTCCCCGATAGTTGACCGCTCATTCAAGCATGCAGGTACCGTCACGGAATGAGCGTCAGCGCGCTACCGCCCGGTCCGCGGCTGCCGAAGTGGATGCAGACGGCCGGCTTCCTGTTCTTCAACCGGCCCTGGGTGGACGGCTGCCGGCGCCGCTACGGCGACATCGTCACGTTCAGCAGCCTATTCGACCCGCGCTTCGTGATGGTGTTCGACCCGGAGCTGGTGAAGCAGGTATTCCGCGGCTCGCCCGAACGGCTGCGCGCCGGCGAGGCGAACGCCGTGCTCGGGCCGGTGGTGGGCGAGCGCTCGGTGCTGCTGCTGGACGGGGCCGAGCACCTGCGCCAGCGCAAGCTGCTGCTGCCGCCCTTCCACGGGCAGCGCATGCGCGCCTACGAGGAGGTCATGCGCGACGCCGCCGACCGCGCGATCGACTCCTGGCCCGTGGAGAAGGAGTTCGCGCTGCTGCCGTGGATGCAGTCGCTGACGCTGGAGGTGATCGCTCACGCGGTGTTCGGCGTGGCCGAGGGCCCCAAGCAGGACGAGCTGACGCGGCGCATCAGGGCGATGCTGGACCCGGTCGGAAACCGGCTCGGCGTGCTGCTGCTGGCGCTCAGCAGTGGGCGCACGGGCGCCGGGCAGACCGAGCGCTTCGACCGCCAGCGCCAGCAGGTCGACGAGCTGATCTTCCGGGAGATCGCCGAGCGCCGCGATGAGCCAGACCTCGATCAGCGCGAGGACGTGTTCTCGATGCTGCTGCTGGCTCGCGACGAGGAAGGGAACGCCATGACCGACCAGGAGCTGCGCGACGAGCTGGTCACGCTGCTGGTGGCCGGCCACGAGACCACCGCCACAGGCCTGTCATGGGCCTTCGAGCTGCTGCTTCGCAACCCGCGCGTGCTCGCGCGGGCGCGCGAGGCCGTGGCAAGCGACGACGACGAGTACATCGACGCGGTTGTCAAGGAGGCCCTGCGCATCCGGCCGGTGATCATGGGCGTGGGCCGCGTGGTGCGCGGCGAGCCGTTCGAGCTGGGCGGGCACCTGCTGCCCCCTGGCACCGAGATCAACCCGTCGATCGCCGCGATCCACCGGCGCGCCGACCGCTATCCCGAGGCGCGCGAGTTCCGGCCCGAGCGCTTCCTCGACGGCGACGCGCCGGACACCTACACCTGGCTGCCCTTCGGCGGCGGCACGCGGCGCTGCCTGGGCGCCAGCTTCGCCAGCTTCGAGATGCGCGTGGTGATCAAGCGCGTGCTGGAGCGAGCTGACCTGCGCCCGGCCCGGCGGCGGCCGGAGCGCGGGGTGCGCCGCACGATCACCTTCACGCCGAGGCACGGCGTCAAGGTGCGGCTGGCCGGGCCTCCGCGCCCACTCTGAGCAGCGCCACGCTGGTGGCGACGAGCCAGATGAACATCGTGCTCGGAACGGCCACGATCACGCCGCCCTCCAGCGAGAAGAAGCCGCTGTGGACGAAGAACGACGCGGCGATGAGCACGTGCGCGATGGCCCCCACCACCGCGACCCACGCGGTCCACGCCGGCAGCGGCTCTGCGCCCAGCACGATCGCGGCGTAGGCGCCGAGCGCCAGCGCCGTCGGAATGCCGGACACCGCGAGCAGCCCGAAGGTGACGTCGTAGAGCTCGCGCGGGGCCGCCACCGACGGCCGGTAGGCGAACGCGAGCATGACGGCGAACCCGGCGAAGACCACGGTGCACAGGGAGGCGGCGCCGAAGCCGAAGATCGCCGCCAGCGGCTCGGCCACGCCCGGCTGCGTTCGCAGCCAGCCCCAGAGCGCCGCGGAGAAGGCCAGGAAGGCGCCCATGCCGAGCCCGTAGGCGAACACCGACCCCGTGAAGCCGTCGCGGTTGCGGGCCACATACGCCGCGATCTCGCCGGCGCTGGAGTCCGTGCCGGGCGCCAGCCAGAGCGGCTCGATCACGGTGGCCACCGCGACCAGGCCGAAGCCCACGAGCCCCAGCACCCCGATGGCCCGCGTGGACATGGCCGGAAGCTACCCGCCGCCGGGGTCGGCCGGGCGTGTCGGCGGTCACACAGCCAGGACTCGCCGAGGACCTACACTCGAACCATGGGCAAGGGCCGCTTGGACATGCTCAGCGTCGCCGCGATCGCGTTCTTCGCGGCGAACGTGCTGCATACGCTCGACCACCAGCGCCAAGGCACCGAGCGGCTGACCACCGAGATCTACGTGGGCGGCTCGGTGATCTCGATACTCGCGGTCGTCACGCTGGTGATGGCCCTCCGGCGGAACCCGCAGGCGCCGCTGGTGGCGACGGTCGTGGGATTCTGGACGGGGCTCGGCGTGATCGCCAGCCACATCCTTCCCCACTGGAGCGCGTTCAGCGACCCGTATCCGGCCCTCCACGTGGACGCCCTCTCCTGGGTGATCGTCCTGCTCGAGATCGGCGCGGCCTTCGCGCTCGGCGTGGTCGGGCTCATGAAGCTGCGGCACCAGGGTCGGCCGCTAGCAGCGCCGCACCAAGTGACCTAGTCAGCTGCTCCGCGGTCGGGGTGTCCTCGGGATCGAGCAGCCACTGCAACACCAGACCGTCGCAAACGGCGATCAGGTAGGAGGCCACCACCCGCGGATCCGCTCCGAGCGGCTCGGCATCGTCGCCGAGGCTGGCGCGGACCATGTCGCCGACGGCGTCGCGCAGCTTGCTGTAGAGCGCGGCCATCTGGGCGCGCAGCTCTTCTGAGCGCTCGGCCTGAGCCATCGCCTCTACGAACGAGACGAGTAGGGGGCGCTGCTGTTCGAAGGAGCCGATCATCGCCTCCCACGAGCGCGCGATGCGCTCGAGCGGCGAGGCATCCGGACTCGAGAAGGCAGCCTTGCCGATGGCCTCGGTCCAGTCCTCGCAGGTGCGGGCCACGGCGGCGTTGAGCAGGCCCTCCTTCGAGCCGAAGTGGTAGCCGATCGAGGCGAGGTTCGCCCCGGACGCGGTCGCGATGTCGCGCGCGGTGGTGCGCGCGTAACCCTTCGTCTGAAGACAGAGGAGGGCGCCCTCCAGCAGTTGGTCCCGGCTGCTCGGCTGCGGCATTGGGGGGATTCTAGGCTGCCGATGGGACATACGTACGTATTGTACGTTTGTATAGCTTGGCCTCAGGGTAGTGACCGGCCATGGCGATCATCGAGGGGCTCCCACCCGGACCACGCTGGCCGCGCGCCGCCCAGACGGCCGCCTGGGGCCTGCGCCCGATAGAGACGGTGAAGCACTGCCGCGAGCGCTACGGCGATCTCTTCACGCTGCGGATGATGGGCCTGGGCGACATGGTCTTCGTGGCCGACCCGGAGCTGATCAAGCAAGTCTTCACCGGCGACCGCGAGGTGTTCCACGCGGGCGAGGCCAACTCGGCGATGGAGCCCGTTCTCGGCCCCCACTCGCTTCTTCTGCTGGACGGCCAGCGCCACCTGCACGAGCGCAAGCTGCTGCTGCCGCCCTTCCACGGTGAGGCCGTGCGCGCCTACGCGGAGCGTGTGGCCGAGCTGGCCGCGGAGGAGGTGGCGACCTGGCCTGTCGGCGAGGCCTTCGCCGTACGCCCCCGCATGCAGGCGATCACCCTCGAGGTGATCCTGCGCGCCGTGATTGGCGTGCGCGACCCCGCGCGCCTCGACCGGCTGCGCGAGCTGCTGCCCAAGCTGCTCGAGTTCAGCCTCACGGACATGTGGACGGTGTGGCTGTTCCCGAAGGTGATGGACACCTTCCTGGCACGCCGCCACAAGTCGATGCGCGTTCGGCCGGAGGTGGACCGGCTGATCGCCGAGGAGATCGCCGCCCACCGCGCCGACCCGGACGGACGCGACGACGTGCTGGCCCTGCTGGTGGCCGCCCGCGACGAGGACGGCCGGCCGCTGAGCGATGCCGCGCTGCGCGACCACCTGATCACGCTGCTGTTGGCGGGTCACGAGACCACCACGACCGGCCTGGCCTGGGCGTTCGAGCGCCTCGTCCGCCACCCGGACAAGCTCGAGCGCCTGCGGCGCGAGCTCGCCCGCGGCGAGGGCGACGAGTACCTCGACGCGGTGGTGAGCGAGACGCTGCGCGTGAGGCCGGTGATCGAGAGCGTCTGGCGACTGCTGACCCGGCCCGCGGAGCTGGGCGGCTACCTGCTGCCGGCGGGCACGACCGTGCTGCCCTCGATCGCGCTGGTCCAGCTCTCCGGCGCGTTCGACGACCCGGAGGAGTTCCGCCCCGAGCGCTTCCTCGGCGAGGGCGCCGCGCCGTACACCTTCATCCCCTTCGGAGGAGGCGCTCGCCGCTGCATCGGCGCGGCCTTCGCGATGATGGAGATGAAGTTGGTGCTGCGCGAGGCTATGAGCAGAATCGAGTTGCGGCCGACCGTCGAGCCGGGCGAGCCGCCGCGCACGCACAACGTCACGCTCGTGCCGAAGCGCGGGGCGCGGGTGGTGGTCGAGCATGTTGGAGCCTGAGCTCGAGGCCGCCGGGCTGCTCGAGGGCATCGACGATCCAACCGAACGCCGCGAGCGCGTGGAGCTCGCGCAGGAGCTGCTGCGCGAGGGCTTCGCGATCGGGGAGCTCCGGGAGGCGAACCGCCGCGGCCGGCTCGGGCTGCTGCTGGTGGACCGCGTGCTGCAGACCGAGGACGCCAGCTTCACGAGCGTCGACGTGGCCGCGAAGAGCGAGCTCTCGCTCGAGCTGCTCACGCGGCTGTGGCGCGCCCTGGGGCTGGCGGAGACCGCCGAGGACGAGGTGGCGTTCTCGAGCGCCGATGTCGACGCCGCGCGCACGGTGGCCAACTTCCGTGCTGCCGGCCTCGACGACGAGTCGCTCGCGCTGATCAGCCAGGTGCTGGGGCACAGCATGTCGCGCCTGAGTGACACGCTGCGCGAGGTCGTGGGCGAAGCGCTCCTGCAGCCGGGCGACAGCGAGCGCACGGTCAGCCTGCGCTGGGCCCAGGCGGCGGAGCACCTCGCGCCAATGCTGACCCCGCTCCTGAGCTACGTGCTCGGCGTGCACCTGAAGGAGCAGATCGCCAACGACATCATCACCCGCGAGGAGCTGGTCAGCGGCCGCATCGAGGGTTCCCGCGAGGTGACCGTCTGCTTTGCCGACCTCGTGGGCTTCACGCGGCTCGGCGAGCGCGTGGCACCCGTGGACCTGAGCCGGGCCGAGCGGCTGCTGACCGAGCTGGCGCTCGAAGCCGCGCGACCGCCGGTGCGGCTGGTGAGACCATCGGCGACGCGGCCATGCTGGTGTCGGCTGAGCCCGGGCCACTCGTCGAGGCGGCCCTGGGACTGGTCGACGCGGCCGAGCAGCGCAGCGATGAGATGCCGGCGCTCAGGGCCGGGCTGGCGAACGGCCCGGCGATCTCCCAGCGTGGCGACTGGTTCGGCGCTCCGGTGAACCTGGCCAGCCGCCTGACAGACGTGGCGCGGCCAGGCAGCGTGCTGGCCACGCGGGACCTGCGCGACGGGCTGCGTGACGAGTTCGCCTGGTCCCCCGCCGGAAAGCGCCGCTTCCGAGGCATGCAAAGCGAGACCCAGCTGTATCGAGTGCGCCTGCTTACCTAGGTCCGGCAGATGGCCGAGCGCTCAGACCTCAGAAACGTGGCGATCATCGCCCACGTCGACCACGGCAAGACGACGCTGGTGGACGCCATGCTGGGCGAGGCCGGGCGCGTGATGGACTCGATGGACCAGGAGCGCGAGCGCGGCATCACGATCCTCGCCAAGAACGCCGCCGTGCGCTACGGCGACATGAAGATCAACCTGGTGGACACGCCAGGCCACGCCGACTTCGGCGGCGAGGTGGAGCGCGGCCTGACGATGGTGGACGGCGTGATGCTGCTGGTGGACGCGTCCGAGGGGCCGCTGCCGCAGACCCGCTTCGTGCTGCGCAAGGCGCTCGAGCTGCAGCTTCCAGTGGTACTGGTGGTGAACAAGGTCGACCGGCCCGACGCCCGCATCGGCGAGGTGGTGAACGAGATCTACGAGCTGTTCCTCGACCTGGACGCGACCGACGAGCAGATCGAGTTCCCGATCGTCTACACCAACGCGAAGGCCGGCTGGGCCTCGCTCGAGGAGGGCGTGGAGGGCACTGACCTGAAGCCGCTGTTCGAGCTGCTGGTGGAGCGAGTGCCCGCGCCCGTGTACGAGGAGGGCCACCCACTCCAGGCGCGCGTGACGAACCTGGACGCCGACGCCTACGTGGGCCGGCTCGCGCTCTGCCGGGTGCACCAGGGCACGATCCGCCGCGGCCAGCAGGTCGCCTGGTGCCGGCGCGACGGCTCGATCGAGAACCTGAAGGTGGTCGAGCTGTACGTGACCGAGGGCCTCAAGCGCACGGCGGCCGACGAGGCGGGGCCTGGCGAGGTGATGGCGCTGGCGGGGATCCCGGAGATCACGATCGGCGAGACGATCGCCGACCCCGACGACCCGCGGCCGCTGCCGCTGATCGCGGTCGAGGAGCCGGCGCTCGGCATGACGGTGGGCATCAACACCTCTCCCCTGGCCGGGCAGTCGGGCACGCGGCTGACGGCGCGCCAGGTGCAGGACCGGCTGCAGCAGGAGCTGGTGGGCAACGTGGCCATCCGGATGCTCGACACCCCGAGGCCCGACACCTGGGAGGTGCAGGGACGCGGCGAGCTGCAGCTGGCGGTGCTCGTGGAGTCGATGCGGCGCGAGGGCTACGAGCTGACGGTGGGCAAGCCGCAGGTGGTCACGCGCGAGGTGGACGGCGAGCTGCACGAGCCGATCGAGCGGCTCTCGATCGACGTGCCGGAGGACTACCTGGGCGTGGTCACGCAGATGCTCGCGCTGCGCAAGGGCCGGATGGAGAACATGGTCAACCACGGCACGGGCTGGGTGCGAATCGAGTTCCTCGTGCCCACGCGCGGGCTGATCGGCTTCCGGACCGAGTTCGTGACCGAGACTCGCGGCGCGGGGATCATGCACTCGCTGTTCGAGGGCTACGAGCCCTGGCAGGGAGACATCCGCACGCGGCCGACGGGGTCGCTGGTGGCCGACAGGCGCGGCCAGACCGGCACCTTCGCGCTGATGAAGCTGCAGGAGCGCGGCCAGCTCTTCGTGGGGCCGGTCGAGGAGGTCTACGAGGGCATGGTGATCGGCGAGAACGCCCGCGCCGACGACCTCGACGTGAACGCCGTGCGCGAGAAGAAGCAGACCAACGTGCGCGCCGCCGGCTCGGATGACACGGTCAAGCTGATGCCGCACCGCAAGCTGTCGCTGGACCAGGCGCTCGAGTACATCCGGGAGGATGAGTGCGTCGAGGTCACTCCCGACGCCGTTCGGCTGCGCAAGCTCGAGCTGGACGCAGGCTCCCGCCAGAAACGCGCGCGCCAGAAGAAGCACGCGGTCGTCTAGCGATGGCCGGAGGCACCCGCCCCAGCTTCACCGTCCGGCCGGTGGATCCCGTCCAGATGCCGGGCGAGTTCCAGCCGCGCAGCCTGGCTCGCAGGGCCGCGCCGGTGCTGGCGGTGCTCGTGGTGCTCGGCCTCGTGGTCCTGCTGGCGCCGGGCCTGGGCTCCGTGCGGGACCGCCTGGCCGACGCACAGCCCGGCTGGCTCGCCCTGGGCGTGGCCCTCGAGGCGCTCTCGTGCATCTCCTACGTGCTGATGTTCCGGCCGATCTTCTGCAGCCGGATGCTCTGGCGCAGCACCTGGGAGATCGCCTGGGCCGAGCTGGGGATGGGCTCGATACTCCCGGCGAGCGGAGCGGGCGGCCTGGCGCTCGGCGCTTGGATCCTGCGCCAGGGCGGCATGCCCGCCGAGCAGATCGCGCACCGCTCGGTGGCCTTCTTCCTGATCAAGAGCTCGGTGAACTTCGTGGCCGTCGCGGTGCTGGGCGTGGCCATGGCGCTCGGGCTGGGACCAGACCTGTCGCTGTGGCTCACGGCGTTCCCCGCCGGCCTCTCCGTGGCCTTCATCGCGTTCGTGCTGTCGCTGCCGCGCCTCGGCCCCGGTGAGGAGCCCGGGGCCGATGCGGGGCGCATCCGCCGGGTCGTGTTTTCTGTGCGCGGCGCTCTCATCGAGGGCACCGCGGGGGCGGTCGAGGTGGTCCGCTCGCGCGACTGGCAGGCAATCGCCGGCGCCATCGGCTACTGGGCCTTCGACAACGCCGTGCTGTGGGCGACCTTTCACGCCTTCGGCAGCGCGCCCCCGCTGACCGTGATCCTGATGGGCTACCTGATCGGGCAGCTCGGCGGGCTGCTGCCCATCCCCGGAGGAATCGGCGGCATCGACGGCGGGCTGATCGGCACGCTCGTGGTCTACGGCACCCCGGCCGCTACGACCGCCGCGGCCGTGCTCGCCTACCGGGTGATCCTGTTCTGGCTGCCGCTGCTGGTGGGCGGGGCGGCGTTCGCGTCGCTGCGGAAGGGCCTGAACAAGCCGAACCGCCCGGACCTGTGCGTGGTTCCGTCAGTCGACCCGGCGTAGGGCCAGGACCGCGATGTCGTCGCGCTGCTCGGAGTCCTGGAAGTCGAGCAGCGAGCGGTCCAGGCGCTCGATCAGCTCGCCGGCGCTGTCGTTGCGCCCCTCGAACAGCAACTGCTCCAGGCGCGCCTCGCCGTAGCTCTCACGCTCGGGGCCGAGCGCGTCCGTCACTCCGTCGCTGAACAGCACGATCGTCTCGCCCGGCTCGATGCTCACCGTCTGCATGCCCCAGCTCGCCTCGGGGTCGAAGCCCAGCAGCGGCCCGCTCTGCCCCACGGCGGACACGCCGTTGCTACCGACCAGGTACGGCAGCGGATGGCCTGCCGACATGATGTCCAGCTTGCCCGGGGCGCCGCGGAACTGGGTGCATGCGACGGTGCAGAAGGGCAGGCCGCCGAGGTCGGTGAGGGCCAGGTTCACGCGCTCGAGCGCGCTGACCGCCTGGCCGGTGAGCTGCGCCACCGAGATCATCGTGTAGCGGGCGCGAGCCGTGATCGCGGCGGCGGCGGCACCCTTTCCTGTCACGTCGCCGATGAAGCTGATCCAGCCGTCGTCGAGGCGGACGACGTCGTAGAAGTCGCCGCCGACCTCGTTCGCGCTGCCGGCCGCGCGGAACAGCACCGCGACCTCCCAGCCGGGCGGCGGCTCGAGCGTGGGCGGCAGCAGGCCGTCCTGCAACGTCTTGGCGATGGTGGCGCGCTCCGTGTAGAGGCGCGAGTTCTCGATCGCCACCACCGCACGGCGCGCGAGCGCACGGGCCAGCACCACGTCGGCGTCCGAGAAGCGCCGGTTGCCGAGCACGAAGCTCATCGCGCCGATCACCTCGTCCCCGAAGCGCAGCGGCACGATCAGGACCGAGCGCAGCCCGAGGCCGCGGATCAACATCAAGTGCTCTTCGTCCACGGCGGAGGCCGCCAGCATCCCGTCCGAGATCTCCTGCACCAGCTGTGGCTCGCCGCTGCGAATGACCTCGGCCGTCCCGCCCGGGTCGTCCATCGACGTCGGGTAGCGCTCGCGCAGCTCATGGCCGATGGCGATCTTCTCGGGGTCGGCGTGGGCCAGGGCCACGAGCTCCAGCTCGCCCGCGGGCGAGACGAGGTCCACCCCGACCCAGTCGGCGAAGTCCGGCACGGCCATCTCCGCCACCTGCTGCAGGGTGTGCTCGTAGTCCAGCGAGGCGGCCAGCGCGTCCCCGGCCTCCGCCAGCAGGCGCTGGAACAGCTCGGCCTCCTTGACATCGGTCACGTCCTCGCTCACGTTCACGGCCGCGGTCACCTCGCCGTCCTCCCCGAAGAGCGGGGCGGCCTTGATCCGGACCCAGCTTGAGTCGCCCTCCCCGGTGACCCTGCGCACGAGCAGCTCCTTCTCGCACCTGCACGCGAACACCTGGCGCCCGGGCATGTCGTCGAGCTCGAGCGACTCGCCGTGCTCGTCGTACATCTCGACCTCCGAACGCCAGGCTCCCGGTTCGTCGGAGAGGATGGACTCGACGCTCCGGCCGCCCATCAGCCTGGTGGTGGCCTCGTTGACGTAGAGCAGCTTGCCGTTGGCGTCGTGGATCGTGACGGAGTCAGCGAGGTTGTCGAGCGCCAGCTTGAGCAGCGGCGCGTTCAGCTGGGTGCCAGGCGAGTCCAAACCGGGGCCAAGACTATTTGCGTTAGCGTCGACGCGCCAGCGGTGTCAGCTCGGGGTTCTGCCAGCCCATGTCGGCCTGGCTGAAGTTCTGGCCCGGCGGCACGATCTCGTCGACGCGGTCGAGCAGCTCGTCCGAAAGCTCCACATCGGCCGCGGTGAGCTGCGACTCGAGGTGCTCCATCGTGCGCGGCCCGATGATCGCCGCCGTCACGGCCGGGTGCCTGATCACGAACGCGAGCGCCAGCTCGATCAGCGTGATGCCGTTCTCCTCGGCGAGCTTCGCCAGCGCGTCCGCCGAGTCGAGCTTGCGCTGGTTGCCAGGGTCCGACATGTCGTAGCGGCCGGGCATGCGCTCGGCGCGGCGCGACCGGGGCAGGTCCTCGCCCTTGCGGTACTTGCCGGACAGCCAGCCGCCGGCCAGCGGGCTCCAGGGGATCACGCCCATGCCGTAGCGGCCGCAGGTGGGCAGCACCTCGTTCTCGACGCCGCGCACCAGCAGCGAGTAGGGCGGCTGCTCGCACACGAAGCGCTCGCGGCCACGCTTCTCGGCCGTCCACTGGGCCTCGACGATCTGGCTGGGCGGGAAGGTCGAGGAGCCGATGTAGCGCACCTTGCCCGCCCGCACGAGGTCGGTCAGCGCGCCGAGCGTCTCGTCGATGTCCGTGTCCGGCTCGGGGCGGTGGATCTGGTAGAGGTCGATCCAGTCGGTGCCGAGCCGGCGCAGGCTGTTCTCGACCTCCTTGACGATCCAGCGACGCGAGTTGCCGAACTGGTTGGGATCGTCGCCCATCGTGCCGTGCACCTTGGTGGCGAGCACGACGTTGTCGCGCTTGCCGCCCGCCAGCGCCTTGCCCACGATCTCCTCCGATTCGCCGCGCGAGTACACGTCGGCGGTGTCGATGAAGTTGACGCCGGAGTCGAGCGCCTTGTGGATGATGCGGATCGACTCGTCGTGATCCTCGTTGCCCCAGGCGCCGAACATCATCGCGCCGAGGCAGAGCGGACTGACCTTGACGCCGGTGCGCCCGAGGGTGCGAAGATCCATCGCGACCGAGACTACTCAGCCGATGGAAGCACCCATCGAGGGCTCCGGATTCCAGGCCGCGTTGGTCAGCCTCGACGCGCTCTCGAGCTCTTCGAAGAGGTTGGGCGCGAGCGCCGGCAGGTCTGCCTCCCTGGTCTGACACAGGCGATCGCACAGCTCGGCCATTCGCAGCGCCCCGACGCTCCCGGAGCTGGCCTTGAGGTTGTGCGCGTCGCGCCGGAGGGCATCCGTGTCCTCGGCCTGGATCGCGCGCGCGATGTCGGCCAGGCCGGACTCCGACTGCTCGGCGAACAGGCCCACGAGATGCCGGTGCATCTCGTCATCTCCCTCGCAGAGCTCGTCGAGCGTCGCGCGGTCGAGCAGCGGCGGACGCGCATCTCGAGGCACGCTGGATTCGCTGAGCGAGCGGGTGATGGCGGCGTTGAGCGCCTCGACGTCGATGGGCTTGCCCACGTAGTCGTCCATCCCCGCGGCCAGGCACCGCTCGCGGTCGCCCTTCATGGTGTTCGCGGTCAGGGCAATGATGGGCACGCGCGGTCCCGTGCCTTCACGCCGACGGATCTCCGCGGTCGCTTCGTAGCCGTCGAGCCCGGGCATCTGGCAGTCCATGAAGATGGCCGTGTAGCGGCGCCGGCGGCACATCGCGAGGGCCTCGCGGCCATCCACGGCCACGTCCACGCGGAAGCCGCGCTTCTCCAGCATCCGGACGGCCACCAGTCGATTGATCTCGTTGTCCTCGGCCAGCAGGACCAGGCTCCCGTCGTGCCCGTGCCCGTCATCGAACGGCGCGCCCTGCAGCGTGTCCTCGTTTCGCTGCTCCCGGCGCAGGAGATCGAGCGTCTGGGCGATCCCGTCGTGGAGCCGAGCCTGGCTGAGCGGCTTGGTCACGAAGCCGTCCGCCCCCGCGGCCCTGCCGGCCTCTCGCTCGTCCTGCCCGGAGATGAGCATCAGGATCGGGACCGCGCCGGCGCCGATCGAGCGGATCGCCTCGATCAGCTCGGCCTCGCTGGGACCGGGCATCCCTGCGTCGAGCAGCACCATGCCAAAGCCGGGTCCGGATTCATCGGCAGCGGCGGCGGCAAGGAGCTCGAGCGCCTCACCGGCGTCGCGAGCCGTCTCGCAAGCCATGCCCCAGGCCGACAGCTGGCGCTCGAGAAGCACCCGGCTCAAGGCGTTGTCGTCCACCGCGAGCACGCGAACCCCTGCCAGCTCCGGGCTCGCCGGCTCGCTTGCCGGGGCACCCGACGCCGCCCGCAGAGGCAGGGTGAACCAGAAGCTGCTTCCCTCGCCCTCGACGCTCTCGACGCCGATCTCCCCCTCCATCAGCCCGACGAGCTGCTTGGAAATCGCGAGCCCGAGGCCCGTCCCGCCATACCGGCGCGTGGTCGAGCCGTCCGCCTGGGCAAACGAGTCGAAGATGCGGTCCAGCGAGGCGGCTCCGATTCCGATGCCGGTGTCGGTCACCTCGAAGCGGATCCCTTCCTTCGCGTCTTTCGTCACCTCGACGTAGACCTGACCGGCGGCGGTGAACTTCACAGCGTTCGACATGAGGTTCGTCAGCACCTGGCGCACGCGGATGGAGTCGCCGGCCACCGTCGCCGGCACCCCGCCGTCGACGAACGAGAGCAGCTCCACGCCGCTGGCGTGCGCTGGAGCAGCGACGATCGAGCAGACCTCTTCGACCATCGCGAGCAGGCCGAACGGCTCGTCCTCGAGCTCGAGCTTGCCCGCCTCGATCTTCGAGAAGTCGAGGATCTCGTCGATGACGGAAATCAGGGCATCCCCCGAGGTCCGCACGGCATCGGCGTACTCGCGCTGCTCCTCGGTGAGCTCGGTCTCGAGCAACAGCCCGCTCATGCCGACGACGCCGTTCAGCGGCGTGCGGATCTCGTGGCTCATGTTGGCCACGAACTCGGACTTCAGGCGCGACGCCTCGACGGCCTTCTCGTGGGCGCGCGTGAGCTCACCGCGCTCCAGCTTCGCCTGCGTGAGATCGGCGATGGTGAGGCAGACGAGCCGCTCCGACTCCACTTCGACCACCGCGGCGCCGACCCTCACCGGAATCGCGCGGTCGGGGCCGATCAGCTCGATCTCGATCATGTCCCCCGTCCCGGCGCGGCCGTTCTGCGTGGCGAGCTCCTCGTGGAAGCGCTCCACCACGAGCGAGTTCAGCGGCGCGCCGATGATGCTCGACAGCGGTCGCGAGAGCAGCTCGGCCAGGCGCCTGTTGGCGTAGAGCACGATCCCGGCGTCGGACACCGTGGCCGCCCCGTCCCGCATCGTCTCGACGAACATGCGGTACGGGCGGTCGGCGCTCGAGAGCGTGAAGACCTGCTCCCCCGGCGAGCCGTCCGCCACGACGAGCGCGTCGACCTCGCCGGCGCGGATCGCGCGCAGCGTCTCAACCGCCTCCGCGAGCTGTGCGTCGACGTCGGGGGGCGAGGTCACTTGCCGGGACCTGACTCGGCTGCATCGGACTCGTCGACGGCGACCACGTCAAGGGCGAGCAGGACGCGCGCGCTGTCGGACAGGTCACCCACGAGCATGCGCTCGGGCTCCGGATAGCCCTTCAGCAGCGTCGGGGTGGCCAGAACACGGCTGCCTCGCGCAAGCTCGGGGTCCTGGTTGACGTCCACGATGGTCAGTTCGTACCGACCCGCGAGATGTGCCTCGCAGATGTCGCGTGCGTTGCTTACCGCGCGCGCCGACGAGCTCGAGGCCCCGCTGACGAACAGGGTGAGCTCGTAGCGCGACTCGTCGAGCGCTGCGATGGCTGCTTCCAGCCGCTCGAGTGCCCCGTTGCCCGGCACCGGCTCACGAGTCCTTCGAGAGAAGCTGTAGCCCTACGATCACGCGGTCCGGATCCGACAGATCGCCGATCACCCTGCGCATCGGCGCGGGGAGCGTGCGCACGAGCGTCGGGACCGCGACGATCTCGTCGCCGGCGGCGAGCCGCGGCTGCTCGACCAGGTCCACCACCTCGATCTCGTATCCGTCGGCGAGGTGCTCCTCGCACAGGCGCCTGAGGTTGACGAGCGCCTTGATGGACTTCGGCGACTGACCAGCGACGTACAGCCGCAGGTGGCAGACCTCGTTCGAGCCGGTCATCGTGTGGCGGCCACGCCGTTGCCGATGGGCTCCTCGTCGGCTTCTCGGCGGTCGGCCTCCTGGGCGATGCGCGCCGAGCCCGTGAGCACTTCTCCGAGCGCATGGATGCCGGCCACCTGGATCCCGTCCTTCGTGAGGAAGAACTCGCGGATCTGGTTCGAGTGCGCCATGCCCCTGGCCTTGAGCACCGACAGCGCGCGGTTGCGCTCGCCGTTCTGCTCCGTGGTCGTGACCAGCAGCCAAACGTCGATCAGCGCGGCGATCTGGTGGTTCGCCTGCTCAAGCTGGAGGTCCTGGTCCAGGCTGGTGAACAGGGCGGTTATGCCCCTCACCTTGAGGAAGTCGACCTGCCGGGTGAGCATGGCCGATACGTCGCGGCTCGCCCCGGCGGTGAAGAGGTCGGAGATCGGATCCACGACGACCACGGACGGGTCGTGCTCCGCGACCAGGTCCTGCAGCGACGAGAGGTGGGCTTCGAGGCCCAGCAGGCTCGGTCGCACGCACTTGAACCGCAGCAGGCCCCGATCGACCCAGCGCCCGAGATCCATGCCGACCGAGGCCATGTTGCGGACGATCTGCGCCTCGGACTCCTCGAAGGCGAAGTAGAGAGCCCGCTCGCCGCGCCGGCACGCGGCGTCGCAGAACTGTGCCGCGAACGTGGACTTGCCGGTGCCGGCGGTGCCGCTCACGAGTATCGAGCTCCCGCGCAGGACGCCCTGTCCGCCGAGCAGCTCGTCGAGCCGTGGGATGCCCATCGAAAGGGTCTCGCCCGAGGCGTCGTGCTCGAGCCCGAGGGAGGTGATCGGAACCACCGACACGCCGCCCTTGCCGATCAGGAACGGGTACTCGTTCGTTCCGTGCAGCGAGCCGCGGTACTTGAGCACCCGGAGGCGCCTGGTGGACGTCTCCTCGTTCACGCGGTGGTCGAGCACGATCACACAGTCGGAGACGTACTCCTCGATCCCATGGCGCGTCAGCGCGCCCTCCCCCCGTTCGCCAGTGATGATCGCCGTGACGCCGCGGTCCTTGAGCCAGCGAAACAGCCGGCGCAGCTCGGCGCGCAGGGTCGCGGTGTCGGAGAAGGCTCCGAAGAGGTTCTCGATCGTGTCGATCACGACGCGCTTGGCGCCGACCGAGTCGATGGAGGCCCCGAGGCGGATGAACAGGCCCTCGAGGTCCCAGTCCCCGGCCTCCTGGATCTGGCCCGGGTCGATGCTCACGTGCTCGAGGTCGAGCTTGCAGTCCTCCTCGAACTGCACGAGGTCGAACCCGAGCGACGCGACGTTGGCGATCAGGTCCTCGCGGGTCTCCTCGAAGGCCAGGAACACCCCGTTCTCGCCGTAGTCGGTGATGCCGCGGACGAGGAACTCCATGCCGAACAGCGTCTTGCCGCAGCCGGCGGGGCCGCACACGAGCGTCGGGCGCCCGCGCGGCAGGCCGCCCTCGGTCACCTCGTCGAGCCCTTTGATCCCGGTCGCGGCCTTCGGCAGCTCCGCCACCGTGCCCGAGGCGAGCTGGGCGGTCGTCGGGGTATCTTCGGTCATCGGTCTCCTTTCCCGCGCACGCGCGGAACCTGGGGGGGTGGGCGTCGTGTCGAAGAAGCGGCGCATTCATGTGGTCGACCCTTTTCGACCAATGCTTTAGCGGCCGCAGGTCAGCGCGAGCCGCTTGGGCTGCCGTGGCGGAAGTGGCGCCACAGGAGCAGGCCGATCGCGACGGCGACCACCAGGCCGGCGCCCGCAATGCCGAAGGTCTTGAACAGCCTCTCGGCGGTGGGCCCCAGGAGGTACGCCAGCAGGCCGACGCTCAGCGCCCAGGCGATGCCGCCCAGCGCGTTCCAGAACAGGAAGGTCGTCCAGCGCATGTGGTTGATGCCGGCCAGCCAGGCCGCCGCGATGCGCAGGCCGGCGAACCAGCGGCCGAGGAACACGGACTTCGCGCCGTGGCGCTCGAAGAACGGCTCGCCGTACTCGATCACCTTCTGGCGGTAGTCGAGCAGCGGCCCCTTGGCCGTGAGCAGCCGGCGGCCACCCTTGCGCCCGATCCAGTAGCCGACGTTGTCGCCGACGATGGCCGCGCCGGCCGCGATCACGATCACCAGCTCGATGCTCAGCTTCCCCCTCGACGCGACCACCCCCGATGCGATCAAGGCGGTTTCGCCGGGGAGCGGCAGCCCGGAGGACTCGAGGCCCACGAGCAGTGCGAGGGCCAGGTAGCCGAGGTTGGCCGGGATCCCGATCAGCGAGGCCATGAGCGCAGGATGACGCTTGAGCGGAGGCTGCGCAGCCGGCCGAGCCGGCTGCTTGCCCAACGGCGGTCAGCCGCAGGAACCGCCAAGCTTCGGCCGCGTGACCGCGCTCTACTCCCTTGCGCTGCTCGTGAGCGCGGCCCTGCTGTTCGTGCTGGAGCCGATGGTGGGCAAGTTCGTGCTGCCGCTGGTGGGATCCGCTCCGCAGGTGTGGCCCACGACGGTGCTGTTCTTCCAGGCGGCGCTCCTGGCCGGCTACGGCTTCGCGCACGTCACGAGCAGGCTGCGGGCGCGGCGCCAGGCGCTGCTGCAGCTGGGTCTGCTCGTGCTGGCGGCGCTGGTGCTGCCGCTGGCCGTGCCCACCGGCGAGCCGCCGCTCGGCAACCCGATTCCGTGGCTGCTGGGGGTGCTGGCCACCACGGCGGGGCTGCCGTTCTTCGCCCTGGCCGCCAACGGGCCGATGCTGCAGCGCTGGCTTGCCAGCACCCGCCACCGCGCCGCGCGCGACCCCTACTTCCTGTTCGCGGCCAGCAACGGCGGCAGCCTGCTGGGGCTGCTGGCCTACCCGGTGATCGTGGAGCGGCTGCTGGGGCTGCACGACCAGGGCGGCGCCTGGAGCATCGGCTACGCGCTGGCCGGCGTGCTGGTGGCGGCGAGCGCGGCTGCGCTGTGGCTGCGGCCGGAGGCGGAGCTGAGCGCCGCTCCCGCGCCGGCCACGGCGTCAAGCGTTCGCGCCGGGCCGGTCACATGGCGGCGGCGCCTGCTCTGGCTGGCGCTCGCGGCCGTGCCGTCCAGCCTCATGCTCGGCACAACGAGCTTCATCACGCGCGACCTCGCGCCGGTGCCGCTGCTGTGGGTCGTGCCGCTGGCCCTATACCTGTTCACGTTCGTGGTGGCCTTCTCGCCCTGGACGAACGCCGGCCGGCTCACGGTCTGGGGGCGGCGCCTGCTGCCGGTGACCACGATCCTGGTGGCGTACAGCCTGCTGATCCGCGCGCAGGGGCCGCTGAGCCTGCTGCTGGCCGTGCACCTCGTGGCGCTGGTGGTGGCGGGGCTGCTGCTGCACGGCCGGCTCGCGGCCGACCGCCCCGACCCCAGCCACCTGACCGAGTTCTACCTCTGGGTGGCGCTGGGCGGAGCCGTGGGCGGCACCTTCAACGCGCTGGTCGCACCGCTCGTGTTCCCCGGGCTCGTGGAGTACCCGCTGGCGATCGTCGCGGCCTGCCTGCTGCGGCCCGCCCCGCCGAAGAAGCGCCCCGACTTCCTCGAGTTCTTCACGGAACGCACCGGGCCAACGCGCTGGATGGACCTGGGCGTGCCGCTGCTGCTCGGCTCGGTGGTCGCGCTGGTGCTCGAGGCGTCCACCGGCTCGGACGCCACCACGAATGTCGTGGCGGGCGTGGCCCTCGGGCTGATGGTGAACATGGCGCGCCGGCCGCTGCGCTTCGGGCTCGCGCTCGGCGCGCTGTTCCTGGCCGTGGCGCTGACCGGCTACGGGAGGGCCGACACGCTCGAGCGCTCGCGCAGCTTCTTCGGCATCTACCACGTGGAGGCGCACGAGCACGGGCGCCTGCATCAGCTCTACTCGGGAACCACGCTGCATGGCAGCGAGCGCAGCGGGCCGGGCCGGCCCCAGCCGCTCAGCTACTACAGCCCAACGGGACCGGTGGGACAGGCGTTCAGGGAGCTGCCGCGCCGGGCCACCGAGCGCGGCGCGGCGATCGGGCTGGGCGCCGGCACGCTGAGCTGCTACGAGCGGCCGGGCGGCTCCTTCACCTTCTACGAGATCGACGAGACCGTCGTGCGGATCGCGCGCGACAGGCGGCTGTTCACCTTCCTGTCCGACTGCGCGGTGCGCCCCCGCGTGGTGCTGGGCGACGGGCGGCGCTCGCTCGAGCGGGTGCGACCGGCCGCCCACGGGCTGATCATGGTGGACGCGTTCAACTCCGACGCGATCCCCGTGCACCTGATCACGCGCGAGGCCGTGCGGCTGTACGTGTCGCGGACGAGCCCGGGCGGCGCGCTGATGTTCAACCTCTCGAACCGCTACCTGAACCTCGAGCCGGTGGTGGGAAACGTGGCCCGCGACCTGTCGCTGACTTGCCGCATCCAGCGCTACAAGCCGGCCGCGGCGAACAAGCGGCGCGGCTACGACAAGTCGACTTGGGCCCTGCTCAGCCGCTCTCCCGCCGACCTCGGCAGGCTGGCCCGCGACCGGCGCTGGCGCACCTGCCGCGGCAACCCCTCGCAGCGCACCTGGAGCGACGACTACTCGAACCCGCTGTCGGTGGTTCACTGGGGCTGAAAGCGATCGCGCTCTCGGCGGCCGTTCCAGGCGAGCCGCGTCCACCGCGTTGCCCCGCGTCCCCGACGCGAACGTCCGCTGAAATCGATCGCGCTCTCGGCGTCCATTCCAGGCAAGCCGCGTCCACCGCGTTGCCCCGCGTCCCCTACGCGAACGTCGTCTACTCCAGGGCCGTGATTCACTGGCGCTGACGGCGGAGGCGCCGGGCCCGGCGACGAGCGCTTCGTGTCCGCGTGGGAAGGGGCGCGCGCGTGACTCGAGAGCCAGGACGGCTTCCTCGGGCGCCGGCTCCACCAAAGCCTCGCGCCGTCGGACTTCCGCTTCGTGAACCTGGGCTGGTGGGAGAGCGAGGAGGCCTACCGGCAGGCGGTCGATCGCCCTGACGCGGCGTCAGCCCTGGACATCCCCTTCACCGGGCGCCCCGCTCTGTACGAGGTCATCCGCCGCTGACATGCCGAAGGCTTCGGCGATGAGCTCGTAGGAGCGTCGCCGCGCGGCATGGTCGTGGGTGATCGTCACGATCACGGCCTCCTCCGCCCCGTACTCGCTCGCCACCTGCTGAAGCCCGGCACGCACCGTCTCCGGCGAGCCGATCACGGCACGGCGCCCCGAGCCGCCGGGCGTGCGCTCGCGCGTCTCGAGGTAGCGCAGCGCCTTGTCCACCGGCGGCACCGGGATCAGCCGGCCCTGGCGCAGCATCGAGAAGCTCATGCGGCTGCTGGCGGCAAGGCGCTCGGCCTCGTCGTCGGTGTCCGCGCAGATCGCCATCACGCCCACCGACAGCTTCGGCGCGGCCAGCCGCTCGGAGTGCTGGAAGTGTTCGCGGTAGCTCTTCGCGATCGTCGCCCCCTGCGGGTTGATGAAGTCGGCGAAGGAGTAGGGCAGACCGAGCTCGCCGGCCCAGATCGCGCTCTGGGGCGACGAGCCGAGCAGCCACGGCTCGGGCCGCTCGGGCAGCCCCGGTA
Organism: Solirubrobacterales bacterium; assembly: GCA_038215095.1. Lineage (GTDB taxonomy): Bacteria > Actinomycetota > Thermoleophilia > Solirubrobacterales > Thermoleophilaceae > DATACN01. Next base: position 31,427 of record JBBQRG010000002.1, read on the forward strand.
GCGCGGCCAGCCGCTTGAAGGGGTGGTCGTCCGGGAGGGTGCCCTCGAGGTAGCCCAGCAGCTCGGTGAGCTGCTGGGGGAAGTCGTCGGGCGGCACGTGGTTGCGGTCGCGCAGCAGCGCGAAGCTCGTGATCTGGTCGGTGCCGGGCGCGCGCCCCAGGCCGAGGTCGATGCGCTCGGGGTAGAGCCCGGCCAGGATGCTGAAGTTCTCCGCCACGTGCAGCGGGCTGTAGTGGGGCAGCATCACGCCGCCGCTGCCCACGCGGATGCGCTCGGTGGCTGCGGCGATCGGGCCGATCAGCGCCTCCGGGCTCGCGCAGGCCAGCATCGGCGTGCCGTGGTGCTCGGCCACCCAGTAGCGGTGGTAGCCGAGGCGGTCGGCCAGCCGCGCCAGGTCGAGCGAGTTGTGCAGCGCCTGCGCGCCGGTCATCCCCTCCGAGATAGGCGACTGGTCGAGCACGCTGAGGCGCGGCTCGGTCACGGGGAGGTGGCCACCAGGCGCTCTGACAGCTCGCGCAGCTGCCGGCGCGCCTCGGCGTCGTAGGCCTGCGGGTCGGCCCGCTGCTCGCGCTGCCCGTTGAAGTAGGAGCCGCTGACCCCGTCGACGGCCGGATCGGTCACCAGCCGCTTGGTCGCCTCCACGCCCTCCTCGAGGGTGCTCGTCGGCGACGGCACCATCTTCGTGGGCATGAAGGTGGCCGGGTGAAGCGCCGTCACGGTCACGCCGTCGGGCAGGCGCTCGGCCAGGTCGACCGTGGAGAGGATCTGGGCGAGCTTGCTCTGCATGTACGCGCGCCAGCCGCTGTAGCCGTGCTCGATCATGGGATCGTTGAAGTCGATCGCCGTCTGGCCGGCCGAGGCGACGTTCACGATCCGCGCCGGCTTCGAGCGCTCCAGCAGCGGCAGCAGCTCGACCGTGAGCAGGTAGCCGGCAAGGTAGTTCACGGCGAAGCGCAGCTCGATGCCGTCGGAGCTCTCCTGGCGCTCGCCGTCGAAGCCGATGCCGGCGTTGTTCACCAGCACGTCGAGGCGCTCCTCGCGCCCGTTCACGTCGGCCGCCAGCCGCCGCACCTCGTCCAGCGAGGAGAGCTCGGCCAGGTAGCCGCGGTGGCCCTCGCCGGGCAGTTCGTCCAGCGTGTCGTCGAGGCGCTCCTGACTCCGGCCGTGGGCGAGGATCGTGTGGCCCTCGCCCGCGAGCGCGTTCGCGAGGCCGCGCCCGAGGCCGTCGGTGGCGCCGGTGATCAGGATGACCGCCATTCGACCGATCGTAGACTGGCGGCGTGGCCGACCCGGTTGACGAGCTGCGCCGGCGGCGCGAGGAGCTGCGTTCGCAGATGGGCGGGGCCGAGCGCATCGAGCGCCTTCACGAGCGCGGCGAGCGCACGATCCGCGAGCACATCGACGGGCTGCTCGACGCGGGCAGCTTCGAGGAAGTCGGCACCTTCACCCACTCGGCCCGTCCCGAGGACGCGGCGGCCACCCCGGGCGACGGGAAGATCGGCGGTCACGGCATGGTTGACGGGCGGCCCGTGACCGTGGCGGGCGACGACCTGACGGTGAAGCGCGGCAGCTCCTCGCAGATCGGCGGCCGGCGCCTGCACAAGCTCTACGGGCACGCCATGCGCGCCGGCCAGCCGATGGTGTACTTCGGCGCCACCGGCGGCGCCCGCCTGCCGGACTCGATGGGCTCCGCCGGCTTCGCCACGGTGTCCCCCGGCACCGGCCTCTTCGCACGCCAGCGGCGCGTGCCCTTCGCGACGGTGATCGTGGGCAACTCCTTCGGCGGCTCGTCGTTCTTCTCCGCGGCCAGCGACCTCGTCGTCCAGCTGCGCGGCACCTGCCTGGCTGTGACCTCCCCGCTGGTGGTTGAGAAGGCCACCGGCGAGCACATCGAGATGGAGGAGCTGGGCGGCGCCCAGGTGCACGAGCGGCTCACGGGTCAGATCGACCTTGCCGTGGACGACCCGGAGGAGGCCTACGCGGCCGTGCGCAGGTGGCTCTCCTACCTGCCGCCGAACGCATGGACGCGCGCGCCGCGGACGCTCGGGAGCGAGCTCTCGCCCGACGGCGAGCTGGCCGGGCTCGTGCCGGAGCGGCGCTCGCGGGCCTATGACATGACGAAGGTGCTCGACCGCGTGCTCGATGAGGACTCGCTGATGGAGCTGGCGCCGGGCTTTGGCCGCGGGCTGATCGCGGCGCTCGGGCGCCTGAACGGCCACAGCGTGGGCGTGCTGGCGAGCCAGCCGAAGTTCTACGCCGGCGCGCTCGACCCGCAGGCCTGCGAGAAGGCGGTGCGGCTGCTCTGCCTCTGCGACGCGTTCGACATCCCGGTGGTCTTCCTCCAGGACGTGCCGGGCTTCTTCGTGGGCCGCGACGTGGAGCACGCGGGCATGCTCAAGCACGCGATCCGCCTGCAGACCGCGCTGACGCTGTCGCAGGCGCCGAAGCTCACCGTGGTGCTCCGCAAGGCGTACGGCATGTCCTACTTCAGCCTGGGCGGCAACGACACCGGCGTGGACGCGGTGTACGCCTGGCCGGGCGCCGAGATCTCGTTCATGGACCCCGAGGTGGGGGCCAACGTGGTGGGCGCTCCGGTCGAGGCGATGCTGGCCGACACCGATCCCTACGGGGCGGCCGGCTCGATGGCGGTGGACGAGGTGATCGACCCGGCCGACACGCGCGCGACGCTGGCGCGCGCGCTCGACCGCTTCGACGCGCGCCCGCCGGTGGAGGGCTGGCGCCGCCCGCTGGCGAGCTGGCCGACTTGCTGAAGCGCCTGACGGGCAGGTCCGACTCGGGGCTGCTCGTGGCGGGCATCGTGCTGATCGCCTTCTGCCTGCGCCCGGCGATCACCTCGGTCGGGCCGCTCACCGACGAGATCCGCGACGGGCTGCATCTCTCGAGCGCCGGCGTGGGACTGATCACCACGCTGCCGCTGCTGGCCTTCGGGGCTGTCTCCCCGTTCGCCGCGCGGATCGGGCTGCGCCTCGGCATCGAGCGCACGCTGGGGATCGCGCTGGCGCTGATCGCGACCGGGCTGATCGTCCGCTCTGTGTCCGGCGTCGGCATCGTGTACCTGACGACCACGCTGGTGGGCGCCGGCATCGCCGCCGGCAACGTGCTGCTGCCAGGGCTCGTCAAGGAGGAGTTCCAGGAGCGCAGCGGGGCGATGACGAGCGTCTATGTGACGGCGATGGTGGGCATGGCGGGCGTGGCCGGCGCCGCCAGCGTGCCGCTCGCGGACAGCGGGCTCGGCTGGCGCGGCGCGCTGGCCTTCTGGGCGATACCGGCCGTGATCGCCTTCTTCGTCTGGCTGCCGCGCACGCGCGTCAGGCACGTGGCGGAGGGCGCCCGCGAGCGCGTGCCGCTGCCGTGGCGCTCGCCGCTCGCCTGGCAGGTCACGATCTTCATGGGGCTGCAGTCGCTGATCTTCTTCGGCCTCGTGGCCTGGCTGCCCGACCTGCTGCGCGACGCCCGCGTGGGCGCGTCGGCGAGCGGCGTGATGGTGGGCGTGATGCAGCTGGGCGGTCTCGTGTCCACGATCGGCGTGCCGGTGCTGGCCGTGCGGCGGCCCACGCAGTACTCGCTCGTGCTCGTGAACACCGCGATCTGCCTGGCGGGAGTGCTGGGCCTGCTGATCGCCCCACGCCAGCTCGCGGCCGTGTGGGCGATCATGGTCGGCCTCTCCACCGGGGCCTTCCTGAGCTTGGGGCTGACCTTCTTCGTGATCCGGGCGCGCGACACCGCGCACACGGCCGCGCTGTCGGGGATGGCGCAGTCGGGCGGCTACACGCTGGCGGCCGCCAGCCCGGCCGGGATCGGCGCCCTGCACGACGTGTCGGGCGGCTGGACGCTGCCGCTCTGGACCCTCGTGGGGGTGACGCTGCTCACCGGCCTGTTCGGGCTCGGAGCGGCGCGCGACCGCGTCGTCGCTGATTAAGCGAACTTACTTGAGTGGTGAACCGCCACTGGATAGTCTCGCGCCATGATCGAGTGTGCGTGGCAGGCCTGGTACGACCGCCTTCCGGGGGGCGACAACCGCCTCCACGTAGTGGGCATGTGCGAGGTCGAGAGCGCGACCGTGGACCTCAGGCTGGAACCCGACGGCCGGGGCGGCGACGAGCCGGACACCCTTGCGCTGACGCTGATCTCGAAGCCACCGGAGGCAGGGAAGCGCTCTGTCATCGACGAGCAGGTGAGCTGGACCGGCGAGCACGTGCAAGCCGGAGAGCGCGTCAAGCGGGTGCGAATCGGTGGCGAGACCGACGTGACGATCGAGGTGATGGCGGGGTCCTGACGCGCCGGCGCGGCCGGGGGCAGAGCTCTCGAAAGCCGGCGCTGGCCTGCACGCGGCCGCCCGCGAGCAGCACGACCCACTCGTAGCCGGGCGCCCGTCGCTCGCGCCGCGGGGCCGTGGCTCTCGCCACCGCACCCGCGAGCTCGGGGCCGACGACCGTGATGGCCGTGGCGCTGCCGGCGAGGACGTCGGCGGTGGCCAGTGCCAGCTCGTCGGCGCCGAGCTCGAACTCGCCCGCGCACGCCGTGAGCCGGCGGCCGCGACCGCTCATGCGAGCGTCGTCGCCGGCCGCGATGCGGTAGTCCCGGGCGCCCGCGGCCTCGAGCATCTCCGCGGCCGCGTCGATCGCCCAGCCACGGGCGAAGCGCTCGCGGTCACCCGCGCCGAGCTCGCGCCAGCGGCGCTCCAGCTCGGCCGGGTAGGGGCGCGCGTCCACGTAGTGGAACCAGCCGAGCACGCCGTCGAGGGAGGCGCGGGCGAAGGCGCGATCACGGACTTCGATCGAGACCTCGCCGTTCAGGAGGGAGGCGGTCGCGTAGGGCATGAGGCCTAGGGTGACTGCGCCTCATGAGCGCCCGCTCAAGGCTGGCTGGGGGTTGCCTGGGAGAAGCCCGGCTAGTAGGCGACGCCGGGGGCGCCGGCCGGCGGGGGGCCGCTGAAGCTTCCGGGGCCGGGGCCGGCGCCGGGGCCGGCGCCGGGAGGACCGTCGCCGTCCGGGCCGCGGAACTTCAAGCCGCGGTGGCCGCCGCGGAAGTTGGGTGGGCCGTTCGCGAAGTTCTTCTTGATCTGATCGGCCTGCTTCTGGGTGATGCGGCCGTTCTTCACCGCCTGGTCGAGGCGTGCGTTGAACTGCTTCTTGCGCGCGGCCTGCAGGGCCTTCTGGACCTCGGCCGTGGTCTTGTGCAGCTCGGCTGCGAGGCCGGCCGCGAAGTCGTCGCGGCGCAGCTCGCGGCGGAATGAGCGGCGGTCGCCCTGACCCTCGGTGCGCTCGTGCTTTGCCTCGACCTTCGCGAGCGCCTTCTCCACGTCGGAGTTGCTCACGCCGTCGAGCTCGGCGGCGATCGCCGAGGCTTCCTCGTTGCGGCGCTTTGTCATGCGTTCGTCGCGCACCTGGCCCAGCGCCTTCTGGACCTGGGCGGGGCTCACGCCGTTCAGCTTCGAGGCGAGGTCCTTGGCGAGCTGGGCGTCCTGCTGGTCCCGGCCTCCGCCCATGAACCCGAGCGGTCCCCCTCCACCGGCGGCCAGGGCTGTCCCGGCCACGGCGAGGGCACCGACCACGGCAACTGCTGCAAGTGTTCGCTTTCGCATGCCCCCATGATCGGCGACCACTCTGTGAAAGGGCCTGAGAATCGCTAGTGGAAGACGATCACGGCCACGAGGATCAACAGCACGATGCCGATCCCGGCCGCTGTGATGCTGAGCGGCCTGCTGCCGCGCCAGAAGGCGGGGTTGGCGCGGTCGCGGCTGTAGTGGCCCTCCGGCGGCTCGCCGACCCAGTCGTCATCGTCGTCCCAGGGCACGTCGCAAGGATAGGCTCCCGCCGGGATGGTGGAGGATCCGCAGCGCGGCTCCGGCCGGGACGAGACGGAGGACGAGCGCACCGATCGCAACCTGCAGGAGCTGCTCGGCGAGCTGCGCGTGGCGCCGCCCGGCGTGCAGGTGCTGTTCGCCTTCCTGCTGGTGGTGCCCTTCAACCAGCGCTTTGCGGACGTCACCTCCTTCCAGCGCTCCCTCTACCTGGGAACGCTCCTGTGCGCCGCGCTCGCCTTCGCCGTGCTCTGGTACGCGCTGCCGCTGCGGCGGCGCTCGCGCGTGGACCGGCGCTAGTCCGGAGCCGGAACCGATCTCACAGGGACCCTCCAGGATCGTGGTCGGGCGCCGCGCGATCTCCCACCACGGCGCCCATTCCGGCTACGCGCGCCTACTCGGGCCGCTGCGCGCGAAGCTGCCGGTGGCCCAGGTCGACGGCAACGGCGGCACCCGCCTGCCGCAAGGTGTCGCCCGGCGGCTCATGGCTCGCACGGAAATGCCCTGGTACGACCGCAACGCGATGAACATCGACCTGGCGGTGGCGCGGGCCCTGTGGCGAGGGGAGGTCTGCCACCTGCTCTACGGCGAGGACACCCTGCACTACTCGGGGCTGTCGCGGAGGCTGGGGGCGCCGGGCCGGCTCGTGGTGACCTTCCACCAGCCACCGGCGGTGTTCGACGAGGTCGTGCGCGACCGCAGGCCGCTGGCTGGAGTGGACGCGGCGATCGCCATGTCGAGCGAGCTGCGAGATCACCTGTCCGCGCACATCGGAAGTGAGCGCGCCTTCTTCGTGCCGCTGGGCGTCGACACCGGGTTCTTCAGGCCGCCGGCGGCCCCTCGCCCGGAGCCGGCCAGCTGCCTCTTCGTGGGCTGGTGGCAGCGCGATCTCGCCATGCTCGGGGCCGTCGTGCGGCGGGTGCGCTCGCAGCTCCCGCACGTCCGCTTCGAGGCCGTGGTGCCCGAATGGGCGCGAGCCGACCTGAGGGCCGCCACGGGAATCGAGCCGCTGGCGGGCATCTCCGACGACGACTTGCTGCGGAGCTACCAGCGAGCCGCCGTGGTGGTGGTGCCGCTGAAGGCAGCCGCGGCCAACAACACGCTGTTGGAGGCAGCGGCGACCGGCGGCGCGATCGTGGCCACCGACGTGGGCGGCGTGCGCGATCACCTGGGTGCCGGCTGTGCGGAGCTGGTGCCGCCGGGCGATCCCGAGGCGATGTCGGCGCGTGTGCTCGAGCTGCTCACGAGCCCGTCGCGCCGCGAGCAACTGGGCGCCCGCGCTCGCGAGCGCGCCCTCGAGCTGAACTGGGACGGCATCGCCGAGCGGCACCTCGACGTCTACCGCCGGGCCGTGCAGACCACCGCGTAGTCCGGGCAGTGATAGACGTCGTACTCGAACTCGCCGGCGCCGCCGGGGAAGGTCACGCGGCCCGAGGCGAAGCCCGCGAAGCGGCAGTGCGCGAGCAGCACCTCGGGAAACAGCGGATGCTGGTGCGTGGGATCGACCCAGAAGGCCTTCAGCGCCGCGGGCATGTGGGGGTTGACCGTCTCGAAGATCGCCGTGCTGCCCGGCGCGAGCTTGCGGCGCGCGAGCTGTAGGAACTCCACCAGCAGGGCGGAGGGCAGGTGCTCGACGAGCTGGGCGGCGAACAGCGCGGGCACGCTGCCGTCGTCGAGGCCGCGCAGGTACTCGAGCGCGTCGGCGTGCTCCACGCTGTGGCCCTTGTCGCGCGCGCGGCGAACCATCCCCTCGTCCAGGTCCACCCCGCGCGCCTCGATGCCCTCCGAGCGCAGCAGGTCGAGGAACTCGCCGCGGCCGCTGCCCACGTCGAGCACCCAGTCGGCCTCGCGGACCAGGTCCACGTAGCCGAGCTGGCGCTGGCGCACGAGGTCCTCATCGCCCCTGAAGATGTCCTCGAAGCCGCGGTAGACGTCGCCGTCGAGCTCGCCGTCGCCGGAGTCGAAGCGCAGCTCGCGCTTGCCGCGCTCGCCGGGCTGGCTGATGGCCGGGTGCTCGGGCGACGGGCGCACGCGGGCGGCGTCCATCACCTCGCGCAGCAGCTGGCGCCCGGTGGCGTCGAGGCCGGTCTGAACCTCGAGCGCCCAGGTCAGCCGGTCGAGCCGCTCGGCCAGGCTGCCGAGCGTCTTCACCACCGCGTCGTTCAGCTCGTCCTGGTGGTAGGTGTAGGGCCGCATGGCCTTCAGCGAGGCCAGCTTCGCGGCCCCCTTGGCGCCTGTGCGCCGGGCGTCCACCATCGGGTCGTGCTGGAGCTTCCAGCGGGCCACCTGCAGGGCGGGCCAGCCGGCCTCGGGGGGCGGAGGCGGCGGCGGTCCGTCGCGCCGCTTCGGGGCGGCCAGCAGCTCCTCGAGCCGCCGGCGCGCCTGCTCGCCGATGCGCTCCGGCGAAAGCTCGCTCAGCACCTCGGCGCGGCCCCGCTCGGCGCGCTCGGCCGCCGCGGGAGAACCCTCGAAGACCTCCCGCATGGCGCGCGCCGCGTCGTCCACGTCGGGGTCGGCCCAGATGCCCTCGGACGGGTAGTTCTCGCCCTCGGGCCCGACGTGCCGGAGGGTGTGCTCGACCAGCCAGGAGTTGTCCCCGGTCATGAAATCCACGTTGCCGGAGTAGCCGGTGGCGATCACGGGCTTGCCCATCGCCATCGCCTCGGCCATCGTCAGGCCGAAGCCCTCCGCGCGGTGCAGCGACACGTAGCAGTCACTCGCGGCGAACAGAGCGTCGCGTTCGGCCGCCTGCAGGTAGCGGTCCACCACGTGCACGTCCGGGTGCTTCGCCGCCGCGGCGAGCAGGCGCTCCAGCCGCTCCGGCTTGTAGTCGCCGTTGAAGCTCTTGATCAGGAGCTGGGGGCCCTCCCCCGGCGCGAACGCGCGCTTGAAAGCCTCGATCAGCCCCAGCGGGTTCTTGCGCTCCATCGTGCTGAAGAAGTCGAACAGGAAGAGGAAGGTGAAGCGGTCGTCGAGGCCCAGGTCGGGTGCGGCGTCCGCGGGCGGCACGGCCGGCGCGGGCACGGACAGCGGCATCCGCACCACCGGCACCGGCGAGACCGGCCGCAGGATGTCGGCCACGTAGTGCGAGTAGACCCAGATCTCGTCGACCGCGTCGAACGCCCAGGTCCAGTCGCGCGGCACCTTGTCGACCTCCCAGGCCCAGACGCCGATGGTGCGCCGGTCGCCGAAGAAGGCCGGTCCGACCTCCGAGTAGAAGGCCGGCAGCTCCGGGGCGTTCACACAGACGAGGTTGAAGGCGGGCTCCATCATTCCGGCCACGTCCACGAACTCGAACTCCTTCGGCGTCGCCGCCTGCACGGTGGGCAGCGGGACGTCGTAGGCGGTGGTGCTCACCGGCACGCCGCCGGCCTGGAGCGCGGCCACGTAGCGCCGGGCGGCCTCGCCGAGGCCCAGGCCGCCCTTGAGGAAGCCGGCCACGTTGACGGCGGGCGGCGTCACCGCTCCCCGAACCCCCGCTCGAGCTCGGCGAGCCGCCGCTCGAGCTCCGCGAGCTGGCCCTGCACCGTCGCCTGGGCGGCCGCCACGCCCTGCACGCGCTCGTCCAGGCTGCGCAGGGCGGCGGCGATGTCCTCGCCCACCTGGCGCTGGTGGGTCTGCTGCATGCGGGTGGCGCGCAGCACCGCGGTCCGGGCCAGCCGGCGCAGCCGCGGCAGCGGGACGTCGGGGGCCGGCAGGGGAGGCTCGGCGTGCAACCGCTCTTCGAGCGCCCCCAGGTCGAGCTGGCGCACTTGGCCGTTGTGATCGGTGGGCAACAGGGCGAGCCGCCTCAGCCGTGCGGCCATCGCGGCGCCGGCGGCCTTCAGCGAATGCCCGCGCTCGATGTCCTCGCGCGCGCGCGCGCCGCGGCTGCGCGCGTCGTCCGGGTTGCTCGCCAGCTCGGCGATCAGCCGCGCCGCCTGCTCCAGGTCGGGCTCGGCCCAGGTGCCATCGGCTGGGTAGGGCTCGTTGCCCGGGCCGATCGCGACCGGCTGCCAGTCCACCAGGTAGGAGTTCGCCGGGGTCAGGTAGTCGAGCGGGCCCGAGTAAGCCGTCGCGATCACGGGCTTGCCGAGGAGCATCGCCTCGGCAAGCGGCAGCCCGAAACCCTCCGAACGGTGCAGCGACAGGTAGCAGTCGCAGGCGCGCAGCAGGGCGGCCTGGTCGCGGTCGGACAGCACGCGGTCGAGGAGCTGGGCGCCGGGCGCCTCGGCCACCGCCGCCTCAACCCGCGCCCGGGCGTCCGAGCGGTCGGCGCCGCCGATCGACTTCAACACCAGCGCGGCACCCCGCTCGGCCGCTCCCGAGGACGCGAAGGCCCGCAGCGCGCCGAGCGGGTTCTTGCGCTCGAGCACGCTGTCGTAGTCGAAGCTCGCGAGGAAGAGGAAGCCATCGGGCAGGCCCAGCCGGCCACGGTCGGCGTCGGAGTCGGGGACGGTCACCGGAAGCGGCATGCGCACAACGGGAACGGGCGCCACCGCGGCAAGCGCCTCGGCGACGTGGGCGGAGCCGGCCCACAGCTCGTCCACGTGGTCGAAGGCGCGCAGCCAGCGCTCCGGCACCGGGCCCGACTCCCACCACCAGACTCCGACCGTCTTGCGGTCGTCGAAGAAGGCGGGGCCGAGCTGGTCGCGCGCGCCCGCGAAACCGTCGGGGTTCACGCAGATCACGTTGACCGGGTGGCGCGCGTCGGCCGGTGAGACCAGCCCGCGCTCTGGCTCGTCAACCCGCGGAGCGTTGTCGGCGCTCAGGCCCACGGCCGCCACGGGCACCCCCTGGGACTCGAGCGCGGCGCGCAGGCGCCGCGCCACTTGACCGAGTCCCAACGCGGAGTCGAAGTACCCGGCCAGGTTCACTCCGACCTCCAGTTGCATCTGTGCGCAACTTTACAGCGAGCCTTCCCTACGCTTGTCGCCGATGCCGGCTCCTGAGCAGGGCGGCCCCGCGATCAGCGTGTCGGGCCTGTCCAAGCGCTTCCAGATCCCCACCGAGCAGGTGAACACGCTCAAGGAGCGCGCCCTGCATCCGTTCCGCCGCACCACCTACAACGAGCTGCGCGCGCTCCAGGACGTGAGCTTCGACGTGCGCCCCGGCGAGTTCTTCGGCGTGGTGGGCCGCAACGGCAGCGGCAAGAGCACGCTGATGAAGTGCATCGCGGGGATTTACCGCGCCGATGCCGGCGAGATCTGGGCGCGCGGGCGGATCGCGACATTCATCGAGCTCGGCGTGGGCTTCAACCCCGAGCTGGCGGCGCGCGACAACGTCGTCCTGAACGCGATCATGCTGGGGCTCAACCCCGCCGAGGCGCGCCGCCGCTACCCGGGCATCATCGAGTTCGCCGAGCTCGAGGAGTTCGCCAACCTGAAGCTGAAGAACTACTCGTCGGGCATGCAGGTGCGCCTGGCCTTCTCGGTGATGGCCCACGTGGACGCCGACGTGCTCCTGATCGACGAGGTGCTCGCCGTGGGCGACGCCGCCTTCCAGCAGAAGTGCCACGACGCGCTGACCGAGCTCCGCGACCGCGGCTGCACGATCGTGTTGGTAACCCACGACATGAATGCTGTGGAGCGCTTCTGCGACCGCGCCCTCCTGCTCGAGCGCGGTGAGATCGACTCGGTCGACGAGCCCGTGCGGGTGGCGCGGCGCTACACCGAGCTGAACTTCCAAACCCGCCGTACCGAGGGCCCCAGCGGCTCCCACATGGGCGACGGCGGAGCCACGATCGAGGACGCCTGGTTCGAGGACGCGAGCGGCAAGCGGGTGGAGACGCTCGAGCCCGGCGCCCTCTGCGCCTTCTGCATCGAGGCCGAGTTCGTGGAAGACGTCGAGCACCCCGAGTTCGGCTCGGTCTTCACTGACGAGCGAAACAACATGGTGTGGGCGGTGTCGTCGGCGAGTACCCGCAGCGGCGTGCAGCGCACCGGGAGCTACCGGCGCGGCGAGCGCGTGACCGTGGCCTTCCGCTTCTCCAACGTCCTCACGGCGGGCCGCTACCACGCCTCCCCGGAGGTCGCGCGCCCCAAGCCGGGACGGCGGCTGATGGACCACCACGAGCACGCGGCCACGGTGCTTGTCACGGGCGGGCGCGAGGGCGCCGGCAGCGTGGACCTGCCCTTCGAGCTCGAGCTGAGGCGCGCCGGCGCCGGCGTGGGGACGCCCGCCGGCGAGGCGGCGCGGCTGTGAGCGCCACCTCGGAGCTGGCTCCCGCGCACCGCGTTCGCGGGCCGTCCGCGCTCAGCGGCGACCGGCGCCGCTTCATCCACCTCACCCTCTCGCTGGCGTTCAACGACTGGAAGCTGCGCTTCTTCGGCTCGGTGCTGGGCTACTTCTGGTCGCTCCTCCGCCCGCTGCTGCTGTTCGGGATCCTCTACGTCGTCTTCAGCCAGGTCGTGCGGATCGGCGGCGACGTGCAGCACTACCCGCTCCAGCTGCTGCTCGGCGTGATCCTGTTCACCTACTTTGGCGACGCGACCGGCGCGGCAGTGGAGTCCGTCGTGGACTCGGAGATGCTCGTGCGCAAGGTCGCCTTCCCGCGCATGGTGATCCCGCTCTCCGTAACGCTCACGGCGTCCTTCAACCTGATGATCAACGTGCTGATCGTGGGCGTCTTCCTGGCGGTGTCGGGCGTGTCGCCGCGCTGGGAGTGGCTGCTCGTGCCGTTCCCGATCGCGGTGCTCGTGCTGTTCTCCGCCGGCGTGGCGATGTTCGTCTCCGCGCTCTACGTGCTGTACCGGGACGTGCGCCCGATCTGGGACGTGGTGCTCCAGGCGCTCTTCTACGCCACGCCGATCTTCTACCCGATCGAGGCCGTGATCTCGCGCAGCGAGACACTCGCGCGGGTGGCTATGGCGAACCCTGTCGCCGCCGTGATCCAGGAGACCCGCCACCTGCTGCTCGGGCCGCCCACCCCGGGGGTGTCCGACGTGATGGGAAGCTCGCTCGCCGTGCTCGTGCCTGTGGTGGTGCTCGCCGGCGTGGCGGCGCTCGGGTTCGTGGTCTTCAACCGGCTCGCGCCGTACGTCGCGGAAGCGCTCTAAGCGCTCATGACGGGGCTGTTCCTCATCGCCTGGGTGGTGGCACCCATCGTGTTCTTCGCGGTGTCGCTGGGCGGCGGCCTTCTGGTGCAGCGCGCCGCCGACGGCGCGCTGCCGAACATCTACGTGCTGCCGATCGGGTTCGCGCTCACGATCGCGATCGGCGCACTGCTGACAGCGCTCGAAGCCACGGCCGAGCTGGTCGGGCCGGCCTGCGCGCTGCTCGCCGTGGCGGGCTTCGTGCTGGAGCGCCGGCGGCTGCCGCTACCGAGCCTCGGGGCGAGCTGGGTCTGGCCCGCGCTGGCGGCCGGCGCCGCCTTCGCGGTCGTGGCCGCCCCGGTGGTGCTGTCGGGCACGGCGGGCTTCACGGGCTACTCGCGGATCGTGGACATCGCGCACCAGTTCGACTTCTCGGCCTACCTGGCGACCAAGGCGCGAGTGCTGCCGACCGTCACCGACAGCTCGTACCTCGAGGTGGCCATCAAGACGCTCGGCATCGGCTACCCGGGCGGCTGGCAGGCCAGCCTCGGGGGGTTCGCCCGGCTCACCGGCACGGACCTCGCCTGGATCTACCAGCCGCTGCTCTCGATGACCGCGGCGATGCTGGCGCTCTCGATTTACGGCCTGCTCGAGCGAATGATCGCCTCGCGGCCGCTGCGGGCGCTGGCCGCGGGCGTCGCCGCACAGCCGAACATCCTCTACGCGTACGGCACGGTGGGCGGCTTCAAGGAGCTGGCCGCGGCGTCATCCCTCGTGCTCACCATGGGCGTGCTCGGATTCGCCGCCTCCAGGCGCGGCTGGCGCTCGGCCGTGCCCGCCGCGGTGGCAATATCGGCGAGCCTGGCCAGCCTCAACCTCACGGTAGTGCCCTGGCTCGGGATCTTCCTGGCCGGCACCCTGCTGGTCATCGTGTGGCGAGCGCCACGGCGGCTGCTCACCGTCCCGCGCTTCGCTGCGCTCGGCGCGATGGTGGGCCTGCTGGCGCTGCCGACGCTGATCGAGGCGGTGAAGCTCGCGCCGGTGGCGGCGAGCGCCGAGGGCAGCGGCCGCACCGTGCTCGTGGACCTCGGCAACCTCGCCCAGCCCATGCCCGTCCTGGCGTCCGCCGGCGTCTGGCTGACGCGCGACTACCGCTTCACCTCGACCGGCAAGGGCCCGCTGACCTACGCCCTGATCGCCCTCGTGCTGGCGCTGGCGCTGCTGGGAGTGGTGGCCGCGCTGCGCCGCCGCGAGTGGCCGATCCCGCTGCTGGGAGCCGCGTCCGCGATCGCACTGACCTACTACGCCCTGCGCACGGGACCCTGGATCCAGCTTAAGGCGATCTCCATCAGCGGGCCGATGGTGCTGCTGTGCGCGTTCGCCGGGATCGGCGCGCTCAGGGACGGGCTCGCCGGCCGGAGACCCCGGCTGGGCACGGCCGCCGGCTGGCTGGTCGCGGGCGTGGTGGCGCTCGGGGTGGTGGCCGGCAACGCGCTCGCCTACCACGACACCACGGTGGCGCCGGCCAAGCGGCTGCGCGACCTCGAGCATGTCGGCGACCGCCTGGCGGGCAAGGGCCCGACGCTGTACCCGGCCAACGAGGAGTACGCGGAGTACTTCCTGCGCGACGCGAAGGGGGTCGGCCTCGTGAACCCGCCGCGCGGCGGGCCGGGCTTCCCGCAGGTCCGCCCCGATGCGATCAGGCGCCAGGGCAGCAAGCCGAACTACGCCTGGGACCTCGACGAGCTCCAGTCAAGCTGGGTCGAGAAGTTCCCGTATATCGTGCTGCGCCGCGCGCCGTCGTCGAGCCGCCCGCCGGCGAACTACGAGCTCGCCTTCTCGACGCCCTTCCACGACGTCTGGCGCCGCGCGCGGCCTGCCTCGACCGTTGTGCGGCACGTGCCCGCCCCGCTGCCACGCCGGCGGGCCGCGACCTGCGCGAGCTTCGCGCGGGCCGCGGCCCTCAGCCCGGGCACCCGCGTCGCGTACGCCCAGCTCCCTCCCGCCCTGCCCCTCGTGCTGAAGCGGTTCACGCACTCAGGCGGCTGGGGCGCGACCCCGGACGGCCAGCTCCTGACGGCAGGCCAGGGCACCGTCGGCGGCCGCTTCAGCCTGCCGCAAGGCGGGCGCTTTCGCGTCTGGCTGGGAGGCGACTTCGGCCGCGCGGTCGAGGTGCGCGTGGACGGCCGGCTGGTGGGCACGCTCAAGACCCGCCACAACTATCCCGAGCAGTACGAGCTCGTGACCCAGCGCCCCCTCGGTCAGGGCAGGCACAGGTTCGAGATCCGCCGGGGCGGCGGCAACCTGGAGCCGGGGAACTCGTCCGGCGACGAGTTTCCGATCGGCCCGCTCGTGTTCGAGCTGATCACCCCGAACGCGCGCCGCGTGATCTCCGCCCCGGCGCGGGAGGCTCAAGCGATCTGCGCAAGGACGCCGCGGCTCGACTGGGTCGAGCTGGTCAGGGCCGGCTAGCGCGACTGCGCGGAGCGCGAATCGCAAGCCCGACCGCGTCCTCGAGCGCGAATGCCACGCCGACGGCCAGCAGCGGCAGGGCGGGGAGCATGTAGCGGAGGATGAAGGCCGAGGTGGCGGTCGCGCCGACCACCAGGGCCAGACCGCCGCCCAGAAAGAGGAACGCCTCGCGTCGGTGGGGCAGCGCGAGGCGGCGGCCAGCCACCACCGCCACGGTCGTGAACGCGGCCCCCAATCCGGCCAGTAGGCCGAGCAGCGGTCGGGGGACGTGAACGACACGGCTCCAGTCATCGAGCAGGCCGGCCGCGAAGCGCTGGTGCGGTCGATAGCCGGGCATGAGTGTCTGCTGCACCTCGCGGTGCGTGGCCGGTACGGGCACGGGCAGGTCGGAGAGGGCAAGGATGCCGGTCTCGCTGTCGTCCGAAGGGTCGAAGTAGCGCAGCACGTCCCGACCCACCATTCGCGTATAGGTCAAAGGCCGGTCGCGGATTATGGCCAGCGCGTAGCGACGCAGGATCGGGTCGGCGCGCAACCCGTCCGTCGTGGGCCCGCCGAACACCCGCTGGGCCGGGGACGCGGCCCCTCCCCACAACAGCACGCGCGGTTCGGGCGACGCGCCGTACATGAGCGGGCACATCGGGCGGACCTCGGCCGGCACGCTCGCCCCGCCGCACGTCCCGATCTTCCCGACCCGGGCGTAGAGGAACCAGCCGTTCATGTCGGAGAAGGCGAAGCTGCCGGCGACCTGGTGGTGCCAGCTCATGTAGCCCAGCCCGACCACGAGCAGCGGCACCGCCCCTGCGAC
This sequence comes from Solirubrobacterales bacterium, assembly GCA_038215095.1. Lineage (GTDB taxonomy): Bacteria > Actinomycetota > Thermoleophilia > Solirubrobacterales > Thermoleophilaceae > DATACN01. The sequence goes on from JBBQRG010000002.1 coordinate 47,541, forward strand.
CAGCGGGCGAAGCTCGCGCCGGGTCCAGAGCAGGTAGCCCAGCCACACCGGCACCACGAAGATCGAAGCCGTCCGTACCGTGACCGCATAGGCGAGGAGGCCGCCGGCCAGGGCCAGGGGCGCCAGCCTCCGCCCCGACACGGCCGTCAGGCACACCGCCGCGGTGATGGCAAAGGTGGCCACCGACTCCGACAAAACCCAGTGCTCCATGGTGAGCGCGTAGGCGTCCAGCACGAGCACCGCGGCTACGGCGGTCGCCAGCCAGCGCCGCACCCCATGCCGCACGAGGACCAAATAGGCCAGAGCGCCTGTCGCGAGCCCCAGCAGGTGCTGCACGGCCACGATTGCTGCGGCGCTGTGACCGAACACCGATGTGAGCTCGATGAACATCGCGTATCCGCTCGGACGATCCGGAACCACACCCACGAACGGGGAGCGCCAAGCAAGCGCCATGTAGGTGAGTGCGTCCTCGCTCGACACGAACGCCGGCGGAAACGAGACGAGCATCGCGAGCCTGAGCAGCAGCCCGGCGCCTAGTACGGCGAGCAGGGGCACATGCTCGCGCAGCGCGCTCGGATGCAGGCGACTCAACCGCGGCGGCGCAGGCCGAGAATGCTCAGCAGGAAGGAAGAGAAGAAGATCTGCAGGCCGACGATGACGAGCGTGGCCGCCACGACGGCGAGGCGCTCCTCGGAGAGGTTGCCGAGGCCGCGGTCGATCCAGACGCCGACGATCGAGGCGGTGAGCGCGAAGCCGGCGATCAGGATCGAGCCGCCGAGCAGCAGCCCGTGCTCGAGCCGGAAGCGCGCGCGCATGCGGTCGAACCAGGGGTCGATGTCGTTCATGAAGTACATGCCGTAGGCGTGCGCGCAGAGCCCCAGCGACACGACCTGGGTGCCCACGATCAGGAGCAGGGCCCCGGCGATCATCGTGTGCTGCTGCCAGGTGCGGCCGAGCACGTCGATCTGGAGCAGCACCGTGGCCATGACCAGCGTGCCGAGCGCAAGCATCGCCGCGCCCGGGATCACGAACAGGTGCGTGGGGCTGTGCACCAGCAGGAAGCGCAGGTGCCGCCAGCCGTCGCGGAAGCTCGACAGCTTCGACTCGCCGCCGCGCGGGTGGTACTCGATCGGCAGCTGGCGGATGTCCAGCTCGGCCTTGGCGGCGCGGATGACCATCTCAGAGGCGAACTCCATGCCGGTGGTGCGCAGGTCGAGCGCGGGCAGCGAGTCCCTGCGGAACGCCCGCATGCCGCAGTGCGCGTCCCTGACGCCGGTGCGGAAGAAGAGGTTGAGGATGCCCGACAGCACGGGGTTGCCCACGTAGCGGTGCAGCCACGGCATGGCGCCCGGGTGGATGTTGTCCATGCGGTCGCCCATCACGAGCTGGGCGCCGTCCTCGAGCTCGTTCACGAAGCGCGGGATGTCGCCGAAGTCGTAGGTGAGGTCGGCGTCGGCCATGACGATGAACTCGCCGCGGGCGGCGGCGAAGCCGGCCAGGTAGGCGCTGCCGTAGCCGCGGCGGGGCTCCTCCACCACGCGGGCGCCCGCGCGCTGGGCCAGCGAGGCGCTGCCGTCGGTGGAGCCGTTGTCCGCAACCACCACCTCGCCGCTCAGCTCACACGCGTTGAGACCGGCCAGCGCGGCGGCCACGCAGGCCTCGATCGAGTCCGCCTCGTTCAGGCAGGGGATGACCACCGAGACTCTCGGAGTCTGGCCTTGCTCGGGCGGGCTATCGACTGTCGAGACTCTGGATTCGGTGGCGCTCATGTCCGCGCGTCCCCGCGCCGAAATCGGATCGCGGCGTAGGTCATCTACGCCGCGACGCGGAGTCGCGCCAAGGGTAGCGGCTGCCCCCGCTCGTCAACGCGCCAGGACCTCCCCGTAGGCCTCCACCGTCATGCGCGCCGTGTCGCTCCAGGAGAAGCGGCGGCTGTGCTCCAGGCCGCGCTCGCGCAGCGCCTGCCGGCGCTCTGGAGAGTCGAGCAATTCGGCGAGTCCCCCCACGATCGCCTCGTCGTCGGCGGGGTCCACCAGCACGCCGGCGTCGCCCACCACCTCTGGCAGGCTGGCGCGGTCGCCGGCGATCACGGGCGCGCCGCACGCCATCGCCTCGAGCGCCGGGAAGCCGAAACCCTCGGAGAAGGACGGGAACATGAAGCAGTCCGCGCCCGAGTACAGCTCCACGAGCTGCTCGTCGCCCACGTAGCCCGGCCGGACGATCCTCGCCTCGGTGCGCTCGAGCAGCGCCTCCAGCTCGTCGCCCATCCAGCCGCGGCCGCCGATCAGCACGAGGCTGTGCTCGGGGAAGTCGCGCTGCACGCGCTCGAACGCGCGCACGGTGCCGGCCAGGTTCTTGCGCGGCTCGAGCGTGCCGACGCACAGCACGTACGGGCCGGACACGCCCAGCTCACGGGCGAGCCGCTCGCGGTCCACCGCCACCGGCCGGAAGCGCTCCTCCACGCCGTACGGCGTCACGCGGATGCGCGCGGGGTCCACACCCAGCCGCCGCTCTATCTCGCCGGCGGAGTAGCGCGACCCGGTCAGCACGAGCGCCGCCGAGCGCACCGCGCTGCGCGCCAGCACCCGGTAGCGCCACAGGATGAGCTTCGAGTAGTGCTCGGGCTCCGACAGCGGCAGCACGTCGTGCACCGTGACCACGGACGGACCGGGCAGGCCGTGCTCGGGCGGCACGAGGTGGCGCGGGTGGTGCACCAGCTCGGCGCCGGCGCGGCGCGCGCGGCGGCCCAGCAGCAGCGGGTAGTAGACAGCCTCCGCCACGGCCTGGTAGGCCACGCGCTGGAACATGCCGCTGGGCTCGCGGCGCCAGAGCGTGAGCTCCTCGACATCGACTCCCGGGGTGGTTCGCAGCGCGCGCAGCAGCGACGCCGCATAGCGCCGCTCGCCCGCCCAGTTGAGGGACAGCGGCGCGATGTCGTAGCCGACCCTCACGACTCGCCGAGCGCCGAGCGGTACACGGCCACGGTGGCCTCCGCGCACGCCTCCCAGGTGTGGGCCGCGCTGCGCTCCAGGCCGCGCTCGCGCAGCGTGCTCGCAAGCTGGGGCTCGCGCAGCAGCCGCAGCGCCGCGGCCGCGATCGCGTCGGGGTCGGTGGGATCCACCAGCAGCCCGGCGTCGCCGGCCAGCTCGGGGAGGCTCGTGCGGTCGCTCGTGACCACGGGCGTGCCGCACGCCATCGCCTCGATCACCGGGAAGCCGATGCCCTCGCCGAGCGACGGGAACAGCAGGCACGCCGCGCCGCCGTAGAGGCGCACGAGCTCGTCCTCCGAAACGCGCCCTGTCACGACCACGCGCTCGCCGGCGCCGCCGAGCTCGCGCTCGAACGCGTCGTTGCGCCAGCCCGGCGCCCCGACGATCACGAGCGAGCAGTCGCTCTCCTCGCGCGCTATGCGGGCGAAGGCCTGCACGGAGCGGGCCAGGTTCTTGCGGGGCTCGAGGGTGCCCACGCAGAGCAGGTAGCGGCCGTCGACGCCGAGGCGCTCGCGCAGCCAGTCCGGGTCGGGCTCGCTGGGACGGAAGCGCTCGTCCACTCCGTAGGGGGTCACCGCTATGCGCTCCGGGCGCACGCCCACGAGCTCGACCAGCTCGCCCCGCACGTGCTCCGACCCGCACAGCACGCGGTCGGCCTTTCTCAGGTAGCGCGTGGACACGTGGCGCATGTGGGCGGTCATCGTGCGCGTGAACAGCTCCGGGTAGCGGAGCGGCAGCACGTCGTGCGCGCTCAGCACCAGCGGCAGCCCCGCCGTCCGCGGGCCGTAGGGCGCCGGGCAGTGCACGAGCTGAACGCCCGCGCGGCGCGCCTGGCGCCCCAGCAGCAGCGGGTAGTAGAGGCCCTCGCGCTTGAGCCCTCGCGCCACCCGGCCCAGCGTGCCACCGGCCTCGGAGCCGGTCGACTGGAAGCGCTCGAGCTGGATGTCGGGGCGCCGCTCGAGTGCCGCGGACACGCCGTGCGCGTAGCGGCCCACGCCGGCGGGGCTGACCAGCGCGGGCGTGACGTCGAAGGCCAGGCGGATGCCGGTCACGGGCCGGGAGGATAGGGTGGCGCGCCGGTGCGAATCCTCTTCACCTCGCACTACGCGCTGCCCCACCTGGGCGGCATGGAGGCCGCCATCGACGCGGTGGCCCGTGAGCTGAGCGGCCGCGGCCACGAAGTCGTGCTGGTGGCCTCGGCCGCGCAGCGGCGCAATCAGCACGACGGTTCCGCTCCTACGGCGTACAGGGTCGAGCGGGTGCCCGCCTTCAACGGCTTCGAGGAGCGCCTGCAGGTGCCCTGGCCGCTGTTCTCCCCCGCACTCGTGGGCGTGCTGCGACGGGAGGTCCCGCGCGCGGAGGTCGTGCACAGCCACGGCTTCCTGTACCTGCCCACGCCCGTGGCGCTCGGCCTGGCGCGCCGCTCGCCCGGGCGGCCGGTGCGCGTGCTCACCGAGCACGTTGGCCGGGTGGGTTACGACACCGCGGCGCTCGACGGCGTCGAGCGTGGCGCGGTGGCCTCGCTCGGGCGGCTGAGCGCCCGGCTGGCCGAGGGCATCGTGGTTCTCAACGAGAAGGTGGAGGCAGAGCTCCGGCAGCTCGCCCCCGGCCGCGAGCTCGTGCGCATCCTGAACGGCGTGGACGCCGACCGCTACCGCCCCGCCGGCGAGGAGGAGCGCCGCGCGCTGCGCGAGCGGCTCGGCTGGGACGAGCGCCCGCGAGCCCTGTTCGTGGGACGCCTGGTGGCCCGCAAGGGACTGGAGCTGGCGCTGGCGGGGGCCGCGCAAGCCGGCGTCGAGCTGGTGGTGGTGGGACCGGGCGAGCCACCATTCTCGGGCGGTGCCGACGTGGAGCTGCTGGGCCCGCAGCCACCCGAGCGCGTGGCTGAGCTCTACCGCGCCGCAGACGCCTTCGTACTGCCCTCCCGCGGCGAGGGCTTCCCGGTGACCGCACAGGAGGCGCTCGCCAGCGGGCTGCCCGTCGTGCTGGCCGACGACCCGGGCTACGCCCCCTACGTGGACGGCGCCGGAGCCGCGGTGCGGCTGGTGGCGCCGACCGAGGAGGGGGTGGCAGGCGCCCTGCGCGAGCTCGCCGCCGCCGACCCGGGCGCGCGCGGCGCGGCCGCGCAGCAGGCGGTGGCCCACGCCCGCGAGCGCTTCTCCTGGCGGCGCGCCGCCGACGAGCACGAGGCGCTCTACGAGCGCCTGGCGCGGCTGCGCTAGGCCAGGCGGATCGCCTCCACGAGACCGGCGTCATCTTCGACCAGCGTCACCCCTGGGCGGTCCACGGCCTGCTCGGCCATTCCCCCCACGCGCGCCATGATCACCGGCCGGTCGTAGAGCAGCCCTCGTTCCATCACGTTCGACGACCAGCCCGCGCGGTATGGGAGCACGAGCGTGTCGCTGGCCACGATCCAGCGGTCGAACTCCTCGTCGTCCACGTATTCCTCCCGTAGCTCGGCGCCCGGAGTCCGCTCCGCCAGCTCCCGCAGCTCGGCCACGTGCTCCCGCCCCGCCGCGTCAGTGCGCCACAGCGAGCCCACCACGTAGAGCCGCGCGCCCTCGGGGCGGGCTTCGCCGAACGCGCGGATGGCGCGGTCGAAGCCCTTGTTCGGCTGCAGGAAGCCGATGGCCAGCAGCAGCTTGCCGTCCGCCGGGACGCCGAGCGCCTCGCGTGCCTCCGAGCGGCCGCCGCTCGCGCGCCGGATCATGTTGTCCCCCTGGCTCGCCACCCGCACGCGGTCCCGGTCGATGCCGAACGCCGCGCAGAAGTCGCCGCGCTCGCGCTCGGTGTGCACGGTGATCATCCCGGCGCGCTTCCAGACGGGCCGCACCAGGCGCCGGAACAGCGGGGCCTGGGGTCCCTGCCCGTAGTCCACCTCGTGGATGCGCAGGTCCGAGTCGGGCGCCGCCCGAAGCCCCGCCGACAGGCGCAGCAGCGCGGCCGCGCGGGCGCCGCGCGAGACGTCCGGCGCGCCCAGCATCTCGGGCTGGAACTGCACGACGAGGCAGTCGCTCTCCCTCGCCAAGCGGGCCAGCTCGCGCCCGGCGCCCTTGCGGGTCAGGTCCACCACGTGCTCCGCGCTCGACGGCTCGGGCGAGGCGACCGTCACGTCGTGGCCCTCCGCGCGCAGCGCGGTCACGGCCTGGTCGGCATAGGCGGAGATGCCCCCGCGCATGGGCGGGAAGTGGCTCAGCATCAGCACCCGCACATCAGGCCTCCGGGCGCTCGCGGGGGCGCACGACCATGTTGGGATCCCCCTCGGGGCGCCGCCACGCGCCGCTCAGCGGTTCGAGCGCGCCCGCGCGGATGGCGTAGCCGCGGTAGCCAGCGTCCTCGAAGAGGGACTGAACCGCGGCGATCGACCCGCCCTGCCGCTCCAGGTGCTCGGGCTCGAGCTCCACGATGAAGTCCGGCCGGGCCCGCTCCAGCAGCCGCGGGGCGCCCTTCAGCGCCAGCAGCTCCGCGCCCTCCACGTCCAGCTTCACCAGCGAGGTGCGGTCGAGCAGGTCGCCCGCCACCTCGTCGAGCGTCGCCACCTCGACCTCCACCTCGCTCCCCGAAGCGCTGTCCTCGGGCGCGAAGGAGCTGTGCCCCGACCCGGCGCCGAACACGCGCATTTGCAGCCTGCCGGGGCGCTCGGCCAGCGCGACCTCGCGCAGGTCCACCCAGCCGTAGCCGTTGAAGGCGACGTTCTCGCGCAGCAGCGCCATGGTGGTGGGCGACGGCTCGCAGGCCACCACGTGTCCGTCGCCGCCGACGCGCCCGGCGGCCATCAGCGTGAACAGCCCGATGTTCGCGCCGCCGTCGATGACGACGTCACCCGGCCGCAGCAGCGAGAGCATCGCCGCGGCCGCGGGCTCGCAGAAGCCGTAGGCGTAGAGCCGGCGGCCGTGGGGAGTGCGCAGGTCGGCCCGCACGCGGGCCCCGCCGGCCAGGGCCACGGCTGCACGGCTGCCGCGTCCGAAGGGCTGGCGCAGCGCGGCCGCGAGCACGCGCGAACCGCCTGCGACGGGCGAGCGCCCGCAGCGCTCGGAGGACGGCGGGACGAGCTCTCCCAGGTGGGCGCGGGCGTAGGGCACGGCCGCCCTCAGGCGCCCCGCCCGGCTCACGGAGCGCCCTCGCCGCCGCTCGAGCGCCGACCGGCCAGAAGGTCCCGGCGAAGCTCCTCGGGCAGCGCGCCGAACGCGAGCAGCGCGCCGCCGTAGACGACGGCACCGATCACGGTCATCACCAGCGCGGGCAGCCCCAGGAGCATCACGGGCACGACGGCCAGCACACCGGCGAGCGCCACGCGCGCGACGAAGCCGGGCGGGACGCCGATCTCCCGCCAGCCCCTCGTGAGCGCCACCTCGTAGCAGGCCGCCAGCGTCAGCTCGGCTGCGACGAGGGCGATGGCGCCTCCCACGGCGCCATGCGCCTTGATCAGCGGCACACCGGCGGCGAAGACCACGGTCAGCGCGATGGCGTTCGCCACCAGGATCGAGCGGGTGCGGTCGAGCGAGAGCAGGGCGTACCCGCGGGCCGCGATCACGAACGTGCCCACCAGCGCAACCGCGAGGATCCGCAGCACGTGTACGGCGGGGTCGAACCCGGGCCCGGCCACCACGTCCACCGCGATCTGCGCCGCGAGGAACAGGATCAGCGCCAGCCCGACCCCGGCGATCAGCATGACCTCGAGCAGCCTGCGCCCCGCGTAGGCGAAGCGCTCGGAGTCGTTCACCGCCGAGCGCGCCAGGACGGGCAGGGCGGAGGACACCAGCAGCGGCGGGATCGTCGTGATCGACTCGAGCACTCGAAATGACACGCCGAAGTAGCCGGTCTGGTCGCCGTTCGACAGCACCGACACCATGATCTGGGCCACGCGGAAGTAGAGGACCGACAGGATCACGGCTGCCGAGTAGGGAAGGATGCGCGGCAGCATCCGCCTCCACTCGGCCACGTCGAACGCCGGCAGCACGCGCGTCTCGCGGCCGCCGATCACGGCGGTCAGGACGAGGATCGGCACCATGATCGGCAGCTGCAGCGCGAAGAACGGCAGCAGGCCGGCGCCGGCCAGCGCGAGCGCCACCGCGCCCACGGCGATGCCGGCCTGGAGCAGCAGCTGCAGGGCGGCGACCCAGCCGAAGCGCAGCCTCACGTGGAGCGGTATCGCCTGGCTCTGCTGGACCACGAACAGCACCATGCCGAAGCCGGCCACGACCGTGCCGACCACCATCGTGTTCGTGTAGTCCACGCTGGCCGCGAAGGCCACCGCGACGGCCAATCCCAGCAGCGCGAAGGCCACGCGCATGCCGAGCACGTTGCGCAGGAAGCGGTGGCCCTCCTCTCGCGGGCGCACTGAGTACTCTCGCACCCCGAACGCCGAGAGCCCGAGATCGCTGATGCTCCCCACGATCGTCACGAGCGCCATCACAGTCACGAAGCGCCCCGTGTCCACCACGCCCAGGTGACGGATGACGACCGCGCTCGACGCCACGGTGAACACGGCGCCGGCCACGTGCCCCGCGAGCCGGAGCAGGCCGCCCCGGATCACGCGCGGCCCCGCTACGGGCGTGTCGAGCAGGTCTTCCTGGACGCCCTCGGCCATGCCGGCGCAGCCTAGGTGATCGCCAGGCGCCCGACGGGGGCCGGCAGCGCCCCGGCCGGGGGCTAGATGCACATCGCGCTGGTGCACCACCACGTGGGCGGCAAGGCCGGCGGGGGCGGCGGCGTGCGGCTGATGCTCGAGCTCGGGCTGGGCCTGCAGGAGCGCGGCCACCGGGTGACGATCGCCTGCCACGACTACCTCCCCGGCGGCGAGTTCTCCTACGCCGCGGACCGGCTCGAGATCAGGTCGGTGCGCCAGGGCTTGGCGGAGGTGCCGAGCGGCCGCCTCGAGCTGGCGCGCCACTACTGGCGCGACCTGCCGAAGGTGGCGAAGCTGGTGCCGCCGGACGCCGACGTCGTGAACGCCCACGAGTGGCTGGCGCTGCGCCCCGGCCGGATCGCGAGCGGGCGCCTGTCGATCCCACTCGTGTGGACGCGCAACGACGAGTCCCCCTGGGAGCGCGTGACCGTTCCGGAGCACACGATCATCGGCGGCGACGGCCTGGTCGAGCGTGCCGCGCGGGCTGCGCTGGGCTGGCCCGACCTGCTGGACGCCCGCAAGGCCGCCGCCATCGTCGTGCTGAGCCAGCTGCAGGTGGAGATGGTGCGGCGCAGCTACGGCCGGGGCGCCACGGTGATCGGCGTGGGCCCGCCGGGCCACTTCTTCGACCCGCCCGAGCGCTCCGCGGCGCGCGCCCGGCTGGGCGTGCCCGACGACGTCTTCCTGGTGCTGGCCACGGGCATCCTGGTGCCGCACCGGCGCTTCGAGGACCTCGTCCAGGCCTTCTCGCTGCTGGATGACGAGCCCTCGACGAGGGCGCTGATCGTGGGTTCCGACCACGTCGACCCGAGCTACGCCGCGAGGCTTTCGGCGCTGGTGGGGGAGCTTGGCCTGGGCGGCCGCGTGGAGATGCCCCGCCGCTCGGTGTCGGACGCCGAGATGCACGACGCCTACGCCGCCGCGGACGTGTTCGCCATCCTCAGCCAGCGCTACGCGTGGGGCCTGGCGCCGCTCGAGGCGATCGCCTCGGGGACACCTGTGATCATCACGCCGGGGGCCGGCGTGTACGACGTGCTGGCGGGCCGCCCCGGAGTCCAGGTGGTGCCCGCACACGATCCCCCGGCGATCGCCGAGGCGATCCGCCTGTCGCGCTCGGAGGGAGCGCGAGAGGCGCTCGAGCCCACCCGCGCATGGCTCCGCGAGGAGTTCGCGCTCAGCCGTTACGTGGACCGGATGGAGGAGATCTACTCGAAGGTCGCGTGACTATGATCGCGCCAATGACCACCGCCTCGAGCCTGCCGCCCACGAGCCTGCGCACCAGGACCACGTGCCGGATCTGCGGCTCCTCGGCCCTGGCTCCCGCCCTGGACCTCGGCTACCAGAACATCGCCGGAGCCTTCAGCCGGCCGGGCGAGAACGCCCCCGTGCAGCGCGCCATCCCGCTCGAGCTCGTGCGCTGCGACATGACCAGCGACCAGGACGCCTGCGGCCTGCTGCAGACCCGCCACAGCGTCCCTCCCGTGCTGCTCTACCAGGACTACTGGTACCGCAGCGGCGTGAACCGCACGATGACCGACCACCTCCACGAGCTGGCTCAGCGCGCGGAGGCGCTCGTCGGGCTAGGGCCGGGCGACCTCGTGGTGGACGTGGGCTGCAACGACGGCACGCTGCTCGACGGCTACCAGACCCAGGGCCTGAAGTACCTGGGCTTCGACCCCTCCGACGCGACGCGCTACGCGATCGAGAAGGGCTACGAGGTCGAGCTCACCTTCTTCGGGCACGAGCGCTTCGCGCGCCGCTACCCGGACCAGAAGGCCAAGGTCCTCACCAGCATCGCGATGTTCTACGACCTCGAGTCGCCGGCGACGTTCGTGGCCGACGCGGCCAGGACGCTCGCCGAGGAGGGCGTCTGGGTCATCGAGCTGCACTACCTGCCGATGATGCTCGAGCGCAACTCCTTCGACGCGATCGTGCACGAGCACCTCGAGTACTACTCGCTGGCCGTGCTCGAGCGGTTGCTCGGCGACGCCGGCCTCGAGGTGGTCGAGGCCGACATCAACGACATCAACGGCGGCTCGATCCAGCTCTTCATATCCCACGCCGGGCGGCGCAAGCGCTCCGAGCAGGGCGAGGAGGCCCTTCAGCGCCTGAGGGTCAAGGAGTTCGAGATGGCGCTCGACTCACCCGAGCCGTACGACGAGTTCAAGCGGCGCGTCGAGCAGGTGCGCGATGACCTGTCCAGCCTGTGCCGCTCGCTTGTCGAGGACGGCAAGACGATCCACGCCTACGGCGCCTCGACCAAGGGCAACACCATCCTCCAGTACGCCGGGCTCGACCACGAGACGGTCTCCTACGCCGCCGACCGCAACCCCGACAAGTGGGGCTGCGAGACCATCCGGACGAAGATCCCGATCGTGAGCGAGGAGGACTCCCGGGCCATGAAGCCGGACTACTACCTCGTGCTGCCCTGGCACTTCCTCGACGAGTTCGTCGAGCGCGAGCAGGAGTTCTTCGACTCCGGCGGGAAGTTCATCGTCCCGCTCCCCGAGGTCCGCGTGGTTGACGGGGCCGGGCATCCGCAAGCCGCCGCCGAGGCCTCAAACTGACCGCCAAGCGCGCCCTCGTCACGGGCATCACAGGCCAGGACGGCTCCTACCTCGCGGAGCTGCTGCTCGAGAAGGGCTACGACGTGCACGGCATGGTCCGGCGCTCCTCGACCGAGACCTTCCAGCGCCTGCAGCACTTCCGCGACGACATCACGCTGCACACCGGCGACCTGCTCGACCAGCGCTCGCTCACGGACGTGCTCCGCGAGTGCGAGCCGGTCGAGGTCTACAACCTGGCCGCGATGTCGTTCGTGGCGGCGTCGTGGTCGCAGCCGGTGCTGACCGCCGAGTTCACCGCCACCGGCGTCACGCGCATGCTCGAGGCCGTGCGCGAGGTCGTGCCGGAGGCGCGCTTCTACCAGGCCTCGTCCTCGGAGATGTTCGGCAAGGTGCTCGAGATCCCGCAGAAGGAGTCCACGCCCTTCTACCCGCGCTCGCCCTACGGTGTCGCCAAGTGCTACGCGCACTTCATCACGGTGAACTACCGCGAGTCGTATGACCTCTGGGCCTGCTCGGGCATCCTCTTCAACCACGAGTCGCCCCGCCGCGGGCTCGAGTTCGTCACCCGCAAGGTCACCCATGCCGCGGCCGCGATCAAGCTCGGGCTGCAGAACAAGCTGGCCCTCGGGAACCTCGACGCCGAGCGCGACTGGGGCTACGCGAAGGACTACGTCGAGGCCATGTGGATGATGCTGCAGGGCGACGAGCCCGACGACTACGTGATCGCGACCGGCGAGGCGCACAGCGTGCGCGAGCTGGTGGAGGTGGCCTTCGACCAGGCCGGCCTCGACCACGAGCAGTACGTGGAGCTGGACCCGCGCTTCCTGCGCCCGGCAGAGGTCGAGCACCTGGTGGGCGACTACTCGAAGGCAAAGCGCCAGCTCGGCTGGGAGCCGCAGACGAACTTCGAGGAGCTTGTCCGGCTGATGGTGGACGCCGACCTCGAGCTGCTGGCCAGCGGCGTCCCGCACAAGCAAGCGGGCTAGTCCCCGGGTGAACGCGCCGGGCGAGTGCGACCTGGCCGTGGTTGGCGGCGGCATCGTCGGGCTGGCGGTGGCGCGCGAGCTGACCGCGCGCAGGCCCGGCCTCGACGCCGTGGTGCTGGAGCGCGAGCTGGAGATCGGCACCCACCAGACCGCGCGCAACAGCGGCGTGGTGCACGCGGGGATCTACTACGAGCCGGGCTCGCTGAAGGCGAAGCTGTGCGTGAGCGGCTCGCGGCGGCTGTACGAGTACTGCGAGCAGCGCGGCATCCAGCACGAGCGCTGCGGCAAGCTGATCGTGGCGCGCAACGACGGCGAGCTGGCCGGGCTCGACGAGCTCGAGCGGCGCGGGCGCGAGAACGGGGTGCCGGGCCTGCGCCGGCTGGGCGGCGGCGAGCTGGGGGAGCTGGAGCCGCACGCGCGCGGCGCCGGGGCGCTGCACTCGCCCGCCACGGGGATCGTGGACTTCCGCGCGGTTGCGCGGTCGTTCGCCGCGGAGCTCGAGGAGCGCGGCACGCCGGTGGTCACCGGCTGCGGCGTCGAGCGGCTGGAGCCGCGCGGCGGGCGCGTGGCGCTGGTGCACGGCCAGGGCGAGACGCGGGCCCGCTTCGCCGTGCTGTGCGCCGGAGCGGCGGCCGACCGCCTGGCCGTGAGCGCGGGCGCGCCGGCCGACCCGCGCATCGTGCCGTTCCGCGGCGCCTACCTGAAGCTGCGCCCGGAGCGCCGCGAGCTGGTGCGCGGGCTGATCTACCCGGTGCCCGACCCGCGGCTGCCCTTCCTGGGCGTGCACCTCAGCCGCCACGTGGACGGCGAGGTGTCGCTCGGGCCGACGGCGCTGCTGGCGCCGCGGGCGCGCACGCTCGCCTGGCCTGGCACGTGGCGAATGGCGCGGCGCTTCTGGCGCACCGGCGTCAGCGAGCTGCGGCACGCGCTCAGCCGCGCGTCGCTGGCGCGCGAGGCCGCGCAGTACGTGCCCGAGCTGCAGCCGTCGGACCTCGAGCCGTACTTCACCGGCGTGCGCGCCCAGGCGCTGCGCCGCGACGGTGGCCTGCTGGACGACTTCCTCGTGCACGAGTCGCCGCGAGCGCTGCACGTGCGCAACGCGCCGTCGCCGGCGGCAACGTCGGCGCTGGCCCTGGCGGAGCTGATCGCCGATCGCGCCGAGCCCGGGCTTGACTAGGGTGCGAGCGCGATGAGACGGCTGGAGACACGCCTGGACGGGCCGGTGCTGATCGAGCCCGCCGTGCACGGCGACGAGCGCGGCTTCTTCCAGGAGACCTTCCGCAGGAACCTGTTCGAGGAGCTGGGCGTTGCGGAGGAGTGGGTGCAGGACAACCACTCGCGCTCTCGCAAGGGGGTGCTGCGCGGCATGCACTTCCAGCGCGGCATGGCGAAGCTCGTGCGCTGCGCGCGCGGCTCGATGGTGGACGTGCTGGCCGACGTGCGCGAGGGCTCGCCAACCTTCGGGGAGTGGGAGTCGTACGAGCTCGACGACGCGAACGGGCGCCAGCTCTACGCCCCCGTGGGATTCGCCCACGGCTTCTGCGTGACGAGCGACCTGTCCGACGTGATCTACAAGTGCTCGACCTACTACGACCCTGCGCTCGAAGGCGGCTTCCGCTTCAACGACCCGGCCGTCGGCATCGAGTGGCCGGACCTCGAACTGGCGGTGTCGGAGCGCGACGCCCACGCCCCGCTGCTCAGCGAGCTGACCGACCTGCCCGTCAGGTACTCGGCCGGCTGACCAGCCCGCGCACGAGCGCGCGCTCGTCGGGCGCGAGCCAGAGCAGGTAGAAGGCGCCCCAGTAGGCCAGCACGCCCCCCGCCCCCGCGGCGGCCACGGCCGCGAGCGAGTGGAGGCCGGCGCCGGCGCGCAGCGCCAGCAGCCCGCCGGCCAGCAGCGCCCCCAGCGAGTAGGCAGGCAGCCAGGCCCGGCGGGCGAGCTCGCCGAGTGTGGCGCCCGAGGCCGCCAGCCCCGCGCGAAGCAGCAGCGGAAAGGCCAGCGCGAACGGGATGGCCGTGCCCAGGGCCGGCCCTTCCAAGCCCAGCGACGGGGTCAGAGCCAGCGACAGCGCCAGGTTGGCCGCGGCCACCCCGACGAGCACGCGGGCCAGCTCTCGCGCGCGCCCGGCGCCCACCAGGAAGCCCGGCGTGACCACCAGGGCCCCGTACAGCAGCCAGTAGGACAGGAGGATCGTGAGCGCCTCGGCACCCGAGCCGTAGCGCTTGCCCAGCCACCCCTCCAGCAGCGGCTTCGCGAGCGCCATCAGCGTGACCACAAGCGGCACGAACAGCGCGAGCGTGTAGCGCGAGCCGCGCAGCGCGAGCTCGCGCAGCCGCCGCGTCTCGCCGCCGGCCACGTAGCGCGAGGCGGTGGGCACCGTGGGCACCGACAGCGCCCCGCCGAGCGCATAGATGAGGTTGTGCGCGCGCACCGGCCCCTCGTAGAGGCCGACGGTGCGCGGCGCGCCGAAGGCGCCGAGGATCACCCGGTCGAGCGAGTACATGACGAGGTTCGACAGCTCCACTGCCAGGAGGCGGCCGGCGGTGGGAACGATCTGCGCGCGGCGCTCGCGCGTGAAGCTGCCCGGCCGGCGCCGCGCCCACGGCAGCGCCCGCCGGGTTGCGATCGCGGCGAGCGCCCCGCTCCAGAGCGGGATGGCGCCGCTCAGCCCGATCACCACGCCGAGGCCGGCGCCGCCGAAGATGAGCGCCAGCATCACCGCAAGATGGATCAGCACACCGCCGATCTCGAGACTCGCGCCCAGCACCAGCCTGCGCTCGGCGCGCAGCGCGTCCAGGAAGATCGTCGCGCTCAGCCCGATCGCGCTGGTCAGCCCCAGCAGCAGCGCGCCCGTGGTGGCCTGCGTGGCGAGCCGCCCCGACAGGATGGTGGCGGCGATCAGGCAGCCGGCCCCCGCGATCAGCACACCCGTGACCACGGCCACGCCGACGTAGAGGACCGCGGCCGCCGAGAACACGGCGCCGCGCTCCTCGGGCTCGCCGGCCGCCGCCATCGAGCGCACCGCGGAGGCGGCCAGGCTGTTGCGGAACACCAGCAGGTAGCCGGCCAGCGAAGCCACCAGCCCGTAGCTGCCCAGCTCGGCCACGGACAGCCGCCGGGCGAGCACGGTCACGATCACGAGCAGGACGATGAGCCCGCTCGCCTGTGCTGCCTGCTGCAGCAGCGCGCCGGAGGCGAGCAGCCGCGCTTCGCCGGGGGCGCCACGCATGCGCTTGGAAGATAACCCCGGGGCAAGTCGCCTCCCGCGGGCGTGCCGCGCCCGCCCGGCGGGCCGGGGCGGCGCCCTCCCAGTGTCTAGACTCGCTCGCTTGAGCGCGGGGACCCCACAGCCCGATTCACAGGCATCGACGCCGGCCTCCGCCGCGGCCGGCGTGAAGCGGCGCGAGCTGCTCGGCATCCCCGTTGCCGTGACCGACTACGACGAGGTTGTGGCGGTCATGGACCGGCTCGTCGAGACGCGCGAGAAGGGCTACTTCTGCGCGGCCCCGGTGCACGCCGTGATGGTCGCCCAGGACGAGCCCGAGCTGCTCGCCGCGCTGCGCGGCGCGACGCTGGTGGTGCCCGACGGCATGCCGCTCGTGTGGGCCGTGAACCTGCTCGGCGAGCAGCTCGAGAACCGCGTCTACGGGCCGGAGCTGATGCTTCGCTACAGCGACCGCTGCGCCGAGCGCGGCCACCGCGTCTGGCTGTACGGCGGGCGCGACCAGGGCTCGCTGGCGCAGCTGGCGCTCAGCCTGCGCCGCCGCCACCCCGGCATCCAGATCGTGGGCGGCTACTCGCCCCCCTTCCGCCCGCTCACGCGCGAGGAGGAGGACGCGCTGATCGAGCAGGTCAACGAGGCCAAGCCCGACGTCCTCTGGGTGGGCATCGGCGTGCCCAAGCAGGAGAAGTGGATGGCGCGCATGCGCGCCGCGCTCGACGTGCCCGTGATGTGCGGCGTGGGCGCCGCCTTCGACTTCCACTCCGGCCGCATCTCGCAGGCGCCCACCTGGATGCAGGAGCACGGCATGGAGTGGCTCTACCGCATCGCCCAGGAGCCGCGCCGCCTGCTGCCGCGCTACCTCTGGTTCAACCCGCGCTTCGTGATCTCCGTGGCCCGGCAGCTGCTCGCCCAGCGCGCCGGGCGCGGCGCGTAGGCTGGCGGCCATGGAGCAGAGCGTCGCCGTAGTCGGCCTCGGCCGGGTCGGGCTGCCGCTCGCGCTCTCGTTCGCCAAGCGCGGCCTGTCCGTGATCGGCGTGGAGCGCGAGGAGTCTGTGCTGCGCTCGATCGACGCCGGCGAGATGCCCTTCCACGAGACCGGCACGCAGGAGCTGCTGGAGGAGGTGCTCCGCGACGGCCGCTTCGAGCGCACCCGGGCGGTGTCGGACGCCGCGCGGGCCGACCAGGTGGTGCTCACGCTGGGCACCCCGGCCCACGTGCACATCGAGATCGACGTGTCGCAGATCCGCGGCGTGATCGACGACCTACTGCCGGTCCTGCGCGAGGGCCACTCGCTGGTGCTGCGCTCGACGGTGGCTCCCGGCACCACCGAGTGGGTGGCCGGCTACGTGGAGCAGCGGCGCGGCTTCCGGGTGGGCGAGGACCTGTTCGTGGCGCACGTGCCGGAGCGGATCGCGGAGAACCACTTCCTCGAGGAGATCGCCACGCTGCCGACCATCGTTGGCGGAGTGGGCGAGGGCTCGGGCGCGCGGGCGGCTGAGCTGTTCGAGGTATTCGGCACGGAGATCGTGCAGACCACCCCGGTCCAGGCCGAGCTGGCGAAGATCTGGACCAACATCCTGCGCTACGCGCAGTTCGCTCTCCCCAACCTGCTGATGATGAATTGCGAGCAGTGGGGCGCGAACGTGTTCGACGTGATCGAGCTGATCAACCGCGACTACCCGCGCGGCGGCATGGACCAGCCCGGTTTGACCTCGGGCACCTGCCTGCGCAAGGACTTCGCCTTCTCGGAAGAGCGCTCGTCGGCGCCGGGCATGCTGCTGGCGGTCTCGCGCGTGCACGAGACCGTGCCGCTGTTTTTGGTGGAGGGGCTGAAGAAGCGCCTCGGCGGCTCATTGCGCGACCGCAAGGTCGCCGTGCTCGGTCTGACTTTCAAGCGCGACTCCGACGACGCGCGCGACTCGCTCGCCTTCAAGCTCGTGCGGCTGCTCGAGCGCGAGCTGGCGCACGTGGCGCGCCACGACCCGCACCTGCCGGCGGAGTCGGAGTCGATCGACGCCTCGCTCGAGGGCGCCGACGCCGTCGTTATCGCCACCAACCACTCCGAGTTCGAGGGCCTCGCCCAGCGGCTGCCGGCCGGCGCGGTGCTGGTGGACCCGTGGAACGTAAGCGGAGCCGGCCGCGTGTTCGCGACCCAGGACGAGCTGGTAGCCACGTGAGGCGGGTGCTGGTGACCGGCGGCGCCGGCACGATCGGCGCTGCGGTCGTCAGGCGGCTGGTCGGGGACCCGGGCTTCGAGGTCCGCGTGTCCGACCAGCGCGAGGCGCCCGCCTGGATGCGCGAGTCGTGCGAGGTGCACACCGGCGACCTGCGCGTGCTCGACGAGGCGCGCGCGGCCGCGGACGGCTGCACGCACGTGATCCACCTGGCCGCGATCGTCGGCGGCATCGCGAACTTCCACAAGCTGCCCCACACGCTGCTCGAGGTGAACAACGGGCTCTACAACTCGGTCTTCAGGGCGGCGCTCGACCGGCGCGTGGAGCGCCTCGTGTACGTGTCATCGTCGATGGTCTTCGAGCGCGCCACGCAGTTCCCCACCACCGAGGAGCACCTGCTCGACTGCCCCGCCCCGCGCTCGGCCTACGGCTTCTCGAAGCTTGCCGGCGAGAGCTACTGTCGTGCGCTCCACGACGAGCACGAGCTGCCGTTCACGATCTGCCGCCCCTTCAACGCCTACGGCCCTGGGGAAATCCCGGACGCCGAGCCGGGCATCGCGCACGCGGTGCCTGACCTGATCCGCAAGGTCCTCTCGGGACAGCGGCCGCTGCAGATCTTCGGCTCCGGCGAGCAGACTCGCACGCTCACCCACGTCGACGACATCGCGGACGGCGTCGTGACCGCCATGTCGCACCCGGCCGGGCTGAACGAGGACTTCAACGTGTCGGCGTCGCGCGAGCTGACCGTGGCCGAGATCGCTCGCGTGATCTGGGAGGCGTGCGGGAAGGAGCCGGACGAGCTCGAGCTGGAGCACCGGCCGAGCTTCGAGGTGGACGTCCAGAGGCGCTGGCCGTCGGTCGAGAAGGCCAAGCGGCTGCTGGGCTGGGAGGCGCGGATCGACGTTCCGGAGGGCATCGCCGCGACGGTCGAGTGGCTGCGCGAGCAGGAGCCCGTCAGCTGAGCCCGAGCGCGCTGGTCACCGGCGGCGCCGGCTTCGCGGGGCGCCACGTTGTCGAGCTGCTGCGCGCCCGCGGCGACGAGGTGGGCGCGCCGCCGCGCGAGGAGCTCGAGCTGCTCGACGCGGACGCCGTGCGCGCCTGGGTGCGCGACGCGCGCCCGGACCTCGTCTTCCACCTCGCGGCGCAGGCCTCGGTCCCCTACTCGTGGGAGCACCCGAGGCGGACCTTGCGCGAGAACGCCGAGACCACGTTGAACGTGCTCGAAGCGGTGCGCCTCGAGGCGCCGGGTGCCGCGGTGGTGTTCGCGGGCTCCGGCGAGGTCTACGGCACGCCCGAGCGGCTTCCCATGGACGAGACGACGCCGCTGCGGCCGCGCAACCCGTACGCGGTCTCGAAGGCGACCTGCGACCTGCTGGGCGGGCAGTACGCCGAGGTGCACGGCCTGCGGGTGGTGCGCCTGCGCTCCTTCAACCAGGCCGGCCCCGACCAGTCGGACCTCTACGTGGTGGGCACGCTGGCGCGCCAGCTCGCGGAGGCCGAGCTGGCCGGCGGCGACGAGGCCGTGCTGAAGCTGGGCAACCTCGAGGCGGCGCGCGACTTCACCGACGTCCGCGACGCCGCCCGCGCGCAGCTGGCCGCCGCCGGCGCCGAGCCGGACGCCTACAACGTCTGCAGCGGCCGCGCCGTGAAGGTTCGCGAGCTGGTCGACATGCTCGCTCAGGCGGCGAAGGTGAAGGTGCGCGTGGAGGTGGACGAGTCGCGCCTGCGAGCCGACGACGTGCCCGAGGTGCGCGGCACGGCGGAGTTGCTGCGCGAGCGCACCGGCTGGCGGCCGGAGATCCCGCTGGAGCAGACGATGGCGGACGCGCTGCAGTCGTGGCGCGACCGGCTGGCGGCCTAGGCGCCTACAGCCGCTCGTAGAGGTCCAGCAGGCGCTCCACGTAGGGGCCCTCCGCGTGGCGTTCCTTCGCGCGGCGCAGCAGGGACTCGCCGTCGTGCTCGCGAAGGTCGGGGCGCTGCCAGAGGTCGGTCATGCGCTCGGCCAGGGCCGCGGCGTCGTTCGCCGGCAGGCAGCGCTCCGCGCCGATCAGCTCTGGGAGGCCGCCCAGCTTGCTCGCCAGCACCGGCACGCCAGCGGCCATCGCCTCGAGCGCCGAGTAGGGCGAGAACTCGTGGTATCGCGAGGGCATCAGCACCATCGCGGCGCCGGCGAGCAGGGCGGCCATGTCATCGCGTGCGACGCGGCCGAGGAAGTCGACCTGGGCACCACTGCTCCCAGCCACCCTCACCAGCTCGTCCTTGGCCGGGCCCTCCCCCGCGATCCGCAGTGGCACGCGGGCGGCCGCCGCCGCCTCGATCGCCGTGTCGATGCCCTTCTCCCCCGACAGCCGCGACGCCACCAGCGCGTAGCTCCCGCGGGCCGCGCCGGAGCGCTGGGCGAACGCCTCCGCCG
Organism: Solirubrobacterales bacterium; assembly: GCA_038215095.1. GTDB lineage: Bacteria > Actinomycetota > Thermoleophilia > Solirubrobacterales > Thermoleophilaceae > DATACN01. The sequence continues at coordinate 67,524 of JBBQRG010000002.1, forward strand.
GCAGGTAGTGCTCGAGCGGCTCGAGCCGGTCCTTTGGCACGCCCAGCAGCGCCAGCTGGCCCACCGCGTAGCGGCTGGGCGCCACGAAGCGGTCCACCGTGGCGAGCACCTGGGGCAGCTGCGCCGAGAGCGCCGCGGCGTATGCGGCCGCCTCGGGCAGCGAGCCGCGGCAGTTCAGCACGAGCCCGGGCAGCGTGAAGCGGCCGCGGCAGCGGAAGCAGGGCTCGCCGTCGCGCGAGGCCACGGCGATCGCGCAGAACAGGCGCGCGTTGTGCAGGTGCAGCACGACCTTCGCGCCGGCCTCGCGGCCGGCGGCCAGGCCGCGCGGGCCGAACAGCGGCTGCATGTTGTGGGCGTGCAGCACGTTCGCGCCGAGCTCGCGGACGGCAGCGGCCACGTCGTCCGGGGCCTCGCCGCCGCGCAGCAGCGCCCCGGCGGCGCGGCCGCGGCCGGCGTAGGCCGAGCGGCGTTCGAGCGAGCTCGCAGCGATGCCCGCGCGTTCGAGCGCGGCCAGCTGGAGCGCCACGGAGCGCTCCTCGCCGCCCTCGATCCGGTAGCGGTTGTGCAGCAGCAGCACGCGCGGAGCGCCCATGAGGTCGGGCTAACCTAACGCGCTGATGGACGCGCCCGTGGTGTCAGTGGTCCTGCCCACCCACGGGCGAGCCGGGTATCTCGGCGTCGCGCTGGACTCGCTGGCCGCTCAGGACATCGACCAGCCCTGGGAGCTGCTGGTGGTGGACGACGGCTCCAGCGACGGCACGGCCGCGCTGCTCGAGCGGCGCGGGACTCCGAGCCTGCGCTTCGACCCGCCACGCGGGCTGAACGCGGCGCGCAACGAGGGCGCCCGCGCCACGAGCGGCGCTCTGATCGCCTTCACCGACGACGACGTCCGCGTGCCGCCCGGCTGGCTTCGAGCGCTGGTGGACGGCGCGGCCCGCCATCCTGGCGCCGACGCCTTCGGCGGCCCGATCCGCGCACGCTTCGAGGGGCCGGCGCCGAGGTCCTGCGGCCGCGAGGACCCGCCGCTCACCACGCTCGACCTGGGCGAGGACGACGCGCCCACGGAGCTGGTCTGGGGAGCGAACATGGCGGTGCGGCGCTCGGCCCTGGAGCGCGTCGGCCTCTTCGACGAGACCATCCACGGCGGAGGCGACGAGCAGCAGTGGCTCGAGCGCCTGCACGCTGCCGGCGGGGAGGTCGTCTACCTGGCGCACGCCGGGCTCGAGCACCGGCGCGTGGGCGACGACGCCCGCCTGCGCTCGCTGGCGCGCGGCGCATACACGCGCGGGCGCAACATGCGGGCCTTCGACGCGAGGCAGGGCCGCGCCCCGGCGCTCGGCAGCGAGCTGCGCGTGCTGGCCGGCTGCGGCTGGCACACCGTGCGGCGAGCCTGCCCGCAGGGCATCGTGATGGGCGCCCACTCACTCGGCCGCACGGTCGAGGCCGTGCGCCCGCGATGAGCAACGCCGGGCCGGACCCGGAGAGCTTCCTGTCGAGCCGCGTCGGCTTCACCGGCCCGCGCCGTCAAGTGGCCATGCGCGCGCTCGACCGCCTGCTCGACCTCGAGCTGCGCGCCCGACGCGTACCCGCGACGCTCGACCGCCTGGCCGAGGCCGTCCCAAGGCGAGCCGTGCTCGCGCTCGGCGTGTACCGCGACGCCCCGCCCGCCGGGGTCGATGCAACCCGCCACCACATCACCCGCGAGTTCGGCCGGCTGGGCGACGAGGGCGTCGGCGGCGGCAAGTTCGAGAACCTGAACCGGCTGCTGGCCGCAGCGAGGCCGACCGAGTACGACTGGCTGCTCGTGGTGGACGACGACGTGGTCCTGCCTGACCGCTTCGTGGACCGCCTGCTCGGCCTCTGCGAGCGGCTCGACCTGGCGCTGGCGCAGCCCGCGCAGACGCTCGCCAGCCACGCGGCCTGGCCGGTCACGCGCAGGCGGCCCGCCTCGCTGGCGCGCGAGACCCGCTTCGTGGAGATCGGCCCCGTGACCGCCATCCGCCGCGACGCCGCCGCGGTCCTCACGCCGTTCCCCGAGCTGCGCTTCGGCTGGGGGCTCGACCTGCACTGGGCCGCGCTGGCGCGCGAGCACGGCTGGCGTCTGGGCGTGCTCGACTCCCTCCCCGTGCGCCACGAACAGGGCGGGGTGGCCAGCGGCTACGGCCACGCCGAAGCCGTCGAGGAGGCGCGCCGCTTACTCAGCGACCGCCCCTTCCTGCCGGCCGCGCAGGCGAACGCCACGCTGGCCACGCACCGCCGACTAGCGTGACCGGCCCATGCGAGTAGCGATCGTCGCCGAGTGGTACCCGTCGCCGGCCGACCCGGTCCACGGCATCTGGGCCCACCGGCAAGCGCTCGCGGCGCGCGACGCCGGTGCCGAGGTCAAGGTGGTGGCCATGCGGCGCCCCGTGCCGCCGCTTTCGGCGCTGCGGGCGCTGGCCGCCGGCCCGCCGGACACCGCCCCGCTCAGGCGCTGGGCGCACGGGGTCAAGCCCAGCATCGAGCCCTGGACGCTCGACGGGATCGAGGTGCGCTCGGTGCCCTTCCTGAGCCCGCCGCGCCCGCGCTCGTACGGCAGCTGGGGCCACTGGATGGCCCCGCCGCTGGCGCTCGCGCTCAGCCACATGAGAAACCACTGGCCGTTCGACCTGGTGCACGCCCACTGCATAGTCCCGCCCGGCTACGCGGCGGCTCGCTGGCGCCACGGCGGCGAGGGCCGGCCGCCGCTCGTGGTGTCCGCACACGGCCCGGACATGATCCACGTGCCCGACCTGAGCGGCCTGGCGCAGCGCGCCTCGCGCACGGCGCTGCGCCGGGCCGACCTCGTGCTGGCCAACAGCCGCTGGGCTCAGCACCGCTGCGAGCAGATCGCCGGGGCCCGGCTGCCCAGCCGGGTCGTGCACCTAGGCGCCGACCTGCCGGCCGAGCAGCCGCCCAAGCGCGAGCGCCCCACCCTCGTGACCGTCGCGCACCTGGTGGCGAGGAAACGCCACGCCGTAGTGCTGCACGCGCTCGCCGAGTTGCGCGGCCGCCTCGAGCTCGACTACCTGGTTGTCGGAGACGGGCCCGGCCGCGAGCCGCTCGAGCGCCTGGCCGCGGAGCTGGGCCTGTCCGAGCGCGTGACCTTCGCCGGGCAGCTCGAGCACCGGCAGGCGCTGCGCGAGGCGGCCCGCTGCCACCTGTTCGCGATGCCGGGCGTGGAGGAGCCGTTCGGGGTGGCCTTCGTGGAGGCGATGGCGGCGGGGCTGCCGGCCATCGGGGCGAAGGGCGAGGGCGGCCCCGAGGACATCGCGGCGGCCGGCGGCGGCATGCTGCTGGTGGCGCCCGACGACCACCACGCGCTCGCCGAAACGATCGCCGCGGCGTTCGACCAGGGCATCGAGCAGCTCGGCGCTCAGGCGCGCGAGAACGTGGAGCGCAACTTCACCTGGGAGCGCTGCGGCCGGGCGACGATCGAGGCCTACACGGAGGCCCTGCGGTGAGCGCGACGGACGTGCTGGTGGTCTCGCTGGGCACCACGCGCGGGCTGCGGGTGGCCGACGCGGCCTTCGTGGACCAGCTGCAGCGGGCGGGCGCGAGCGTGGAGGCGGTGTCCGTGAAGATCGGCGCGACCGGCCGGCTGCGGCGCGCCTACCCCGTGAACGACCTCGTGGAGGCCGCGGCGGCGCGGCGCGCGGTGGGCAGCGCGCTGAAGCGCCGCCCGCGGGCCGTGGTGTTCTCGACGATCACCGCGGCCCTGCTCGCGCCCAGGCTCGAGCAGCCCTACGCGGTGCGCCTGGACTCTCCGGCCGTGCTCAACCGGACCGGGCCTGCGAACTCCGTGCTCCACCCGCTCGAGCGGCGCGTGCTCGAGGGCGCGCGGCTGGTGCTGCCGTGGAGCCGCGCCGCGCTGGAGGCGCTGCCGGCGGGCCGCGAGCGCGCGGTGATCCTCCCGCCGCCGGTCATCCCGTCGGGGCCGCCGCTGCCGCGCGAGCGGGTGGCCGTCGCCTACGTGCCCGACCCCAAGGCAAAGGGGCTCGACGTGCTCTGCGCCGCCTGGCGCCTGGCGCACGTGGAGGGTGCTCGATTGCAGGTCTTCGGCATCGAGCCCGAGCGCGCCCGGCGCCACCTGGAGCGCACCGGCGTGCCCGAGCCCGCCGCGGTGGAGTGGCGCGGGATGGCGCCGGCCGACGAGTTCCGGGCCGCCATGCGGGCCGCGCACGTGTTCGCCGCCTCGGCCCGCTGGGAGGACTTCGGCCAGGCCCAGCTCGAGGCGCTGGCCGACGGCGCGCTGCTCGCCACCGTGCCCTCCGGCGGCGCCTACGAGGCGCTGGCGCTGGCTCGCGACCTGGACCCGAGCCTGGCGGCGGACACGATCGACCCGGGCGCACTTGCCGACGCACTTCGCAAGGCGTTCGCGATGACGCCCGAGCGCGCCGGCCTCTACCGGCGCGACGCCGCGATGATGCTCGCCGCCTACAGCCCTCAGGCGCTGGCGGTGCGGGTGGCGAACGAGGTCATCCCCGCCCTGCTGCGCTGAGCGCGTGCAGGACGGCGCGCTCGAAGGCCTCCGCGTCGGCCTCGGGCGGGTGGCGCTCGGTGACCGCCCTACTGCCTTCGGCCAGCCGCCGGCGCAGCGGCGCGTCGCGTACCAGCCGCTGCAGCGCGCCGGCGATCTGCGTGCGGTCGCCTGGGTCAACGAGCAGCGCGTTCTCGCCCTCCACGGCCAGGTCGCCGGCGGCCCCTGCCGTGCGGGTGCAGATCAGCGGCAGCCCGGCGGCCGCGCCCTCGCGCACGGTCACCCCGAACGGCTCGTAGCCGCTGACCAGCGCCAGGGCGCCGGCGCGCGCGTACACCTCGGGCAACGCGGCGGGCGCGGCGTAGCCGCTGAAGCGCACCGGCGCGCCGAGCCGCCCCGCGAGCTCGCGCAGCTCCGCATCCAGCGGGCCACTGCCGCACAGCTCCAGCTCCGCCTCGCCGGGCCCGAAGCCGGCCTCGGCGAACGCCTCGATCAGCGTGCCGAGGTTCTTGTCGGGCACCAGGCGCCCCACCGACAGCACGCGCACCGGCCCCTCCTCGCGCGGCGGGCGGGCGGCGGCCTGAAAACGCTCGACGTCCGCGCTCTGAAGGGCCACCTCGATGCGCGCCGGGTCGACCCCCATAGCCTCGAGCCGCCGCCGTCCGGCCGTGCTCGCCACCACGAAGCCGGCCACGCGCCGCGCCAGCAGACGGTGCAGGCGCAACCGCGCCGGCGACAGCTCGGCGTCGGAATGGGGCGTGAGCTCGCTGAACAGCACCACCGGCCGCCGCCGCGGCCGGCACCAGGCCAGCGCCCGCATGGTGGTGGGGCCGTACTCCCAGCTCACCACGCAGTCGGGGTCGAAGCGCCGCAGCGCCCGCCCGAGCCCGCGCGGCACGGCGACCGGCGAGCGCCCCGCCCGCGCCCGCTGCCAGGCGCGCAGCGAGCTGGCCGGATAGGCGTGACTCTCCGGAAACCAGTCGGCGCGCTGGTCCCAGCCGGCCCCCCTGCCGGCCTGGTAGATCACCTGGATCGCGAGCCGCTCGCGGGCCGCCAGCCGGGTGAAAAGGGGCTCCCTGTACGGCACGGGAACGGGCGGCAGGATGGCGCAACGCGGCATGCCACCGCAACTTTGTCAGGAGGGTCGGGATTCGGTAGGGGCGATGGCTTACGACACGTTCACAAGTGCTCTTGCTAGCCTCCTCCGTTGGCACGAGAGGCGCCCCAGGGCCCCTAGACGGTTTGGGGGACCGTCCTCTCCTATTGCCAGGATTGCTGTCGGGCCCCGCTCCGATGTACCCGTCCTCCGAGGAGGAATTCCCGTCGTGTTTCGTATCGCTTCCAAGTTGATCCTCTGCGTGTCGCTGTCGCTGCTAGCGCTCCCTGCCATCGCACAGGCCAGCCCATTCGACGTGGTGAAGGACTGCCAGGACAACAGCCACCTCGACCGCAAGCACTCGCGGAAGGACCTGCAGAACGCCCAGAACAACCTGCCCACCGACGTCAACGAGTACGGCAACTGCCGGGAGCTGATCGCGGCGGCGCTGAACGCGGGCGTCGACAAGGGCAACGGCCGCGGCGGCGGTGACAGCGGGCACGCCGGCGGCCGCGCGGCCACGGCCTCCAAGCACGGCAAGCGCGAGGCCGCGGCGAAGGCCAACGACGCCGCCGCGCTCGACAAGCAGACGGGCCACAAGCCGCAGGTGAGCGTCGGGGGCAGGAACGTCCAGCCCGGGGACAACGGGCTCTTCAACCTGGCCAGCGCGAACAACGGCATGCCGCTGCCACTGCTACTCGGCATCATCGCCGCCGGCCTACTGGCCATCCTCGGCGGCCTCGCCGTGCTGAAGCGCCGCGCGCCCAAATTCGCCAGCCGCATCCCGCTCCTGTCGAGGATCAGCCTGCCGCGTGTCCGCTTCCCGCGCCCACGCAGCCGCTAGCCCGATCCTGATAGGCGTCGTCCTCGCGGGCGTCGCCTTCGGGGCCGGGGGCGGTACCCAGCTCGGCCGCGCGAGTGTCACCGAGGTCGTGCTCATCGTGCTGTGCGGCGGGATCGTGGCCGCGGCCGTGCTGTTCGCCCCGCGCGGCCCGCTCTACGGCGGGGCATCGCTGGCGGCCTTCGCGCTGCTCGCGGCGGTAACTGCGTTCTCGATCACCTGGTCGATAGCCCCGGACCTCTCCTATGTCGAGGCCGGCCGCATGCTGGCCTACCTGGCCGCCTTCGCGGCGGCTGTAGCGGGCGCGCGGCTGGCACCGCGCGCCGCCCCGGTCGTGCTGAAGGGCGTGTTGCTGGCCGCCACGGCGGTGGTGGCCTACTCGCTGGCCACGCGCATCTGGCCCGGCTCGCTGGCGCCCGACGAGCTCTCGAACCGCCTCGGCGAGCCGTTCGGCTACTGGAACGCCGTCGGCACGACCGCCGCCATGGTCGTGCCCGGCGCCCTCTGGCTGGGCGCCCGCCGCAGCGGCAGCCCGGCGGGCCGCGCCCTGGCCTACCCCGCCCTCGGGCTGGCCATAGTGGCCATCCTGCTCACGCAGTCGCGCGGCGCCCTGGGAGCCGCGCTCGTGGGCGCGGGGCTGTGGTTCCTGATCGTCCCCCTGCGCCTGCGCAGCCTGCCCGTGGCGCTGCTGCCCGCCATCGTCGCCGCCCCCATCTCGGCCTGGGCGCTGTCGAAGGACGCCTTCTCGAAGAGCCTCCAGCCGCTGTCGGCCAAGGAGAGCCTGGCCGGTGAGTTCGGCCTGCTCCTGCTGCTGACGGTGGTCGTGCTGCTGGCCGCCGGCTTCGCGGTGAACGTCGGCCTGTCGCGCCAGGCTCCGTCGATGCGCCTTCGGCGGCGGGTCGGCGTGGCTGCCGTTGCGGCCGCCTGCCTGGTGCCGCTGGCGCTGTTCACCTCCGTGGCGTTCTCCCAGCGCGGTCTGGGCGGCACGTTCAACGATCGCGTCGACGAGCTCACCAGCGCCAACGACGCGGCTCCCGGCGAGGGCGCCGCCCGCCTGACCGCGGCCTCCAACACGCGCGGGAAGTACTGGCGCGAGGCCGGCAAGATCTTCAGCGAGCGCTCGGGGCTCGGCACCGGCTCGGGCACCTTCGCAGTCGCTCGGCTGCGCTTTCGCACGGACGATGCCGTGTCGCGCCACGCGCACGGCTTCGTGCCGCAGACCCTCGCCGACACCGGCCTGCTGGGCCTGGCCGCGTCGCTCGCCCTGCTGGCCGCCTGGCTGGCGGCGGCGGTGCGCACCTCGGGCCTCACGCCGCGCCTGCGGCGCTTCCGCGAGGGCGCCCGACGGCGCGACTGGGACTCCGAGCGCATCGCGCTCGTCGGCCTCACGATCGTGCCGATCGTGTTCGGCCTGCAGTCGATCATCGACTGGACCTGGTTCGTTCCGGGACCCGCCGTGATGGCGCTCGCCGCCGCCGGCTTCGTGGCCGCCCGCGGGCCGGTTGGCGCGCTCGCCGGCGCCGGGCCCAGCCTCGCCGGCGTGCCCACCGATCGCGAACCCCGTGCCCTGCTGAGCACGCTGCCACGGCCCGGCTTCGACCGCAGCCTGCTGGCGATCGCGATCGTCGTGTGCGCGCTGCTGTTCGCCTGGGCCAGCTGGCTGCCCGAGGCCTCGGACCGCGACTCGAACCGCGCCCAGGCGCTGAGCGCCGCCGGCCACACCGCGCAGGCGCGGGCGGAGGCCGACAAGGCGGCCAGGGCCAACCCGCTCACACCGGAGCCGCTGGTGGTGAAGGGAGCGCTCGAGACCAAAGCTGGGAACCTGCCCGCCGCGCAGACGGCACTCGAGCGCGCGGTTCTCAGCTTCCCCGGCGAGCCCCAGACCTGGCTGAACCTCGCGAGCTTCCAGCTGGGCACCCGCAACGACCCGGGCGCCGCGCTCGACACCGTCGAGGGCGCGCTCTACCTGGACCCGCGCTCCCAGCCCGGCCGCCAGCTCTTCCTGGAGGCGCGCGCCGCCCTGCGCTCCACGCAGGCCAAGGCCGCCGGCCGCTAGCGCTCGGCCAGCGCGAGCAGGGTGCCCGCGCGGCGCTCGAGCGAACGCAGCTCGAATCCCAGCCCCTCCAGCAGCGCCGCCAGCGAGCGGCGAGTGAGGAAGCGCAGGTGGGGCGAGAGCGGGTCGAAGCCGGGCTCGAAGCCGCGCGCCAGGATCGCCAGGCCGGTCAGGCGCCCGTGCGCCGGGGTGGTGATCGCCAGCCGGCCGCCGGGCCGCAGCACGCGCCGCAGCTCCGACAGCAGCAGCTGCACGTCGCGCACGTGCTCGATCGTCTCGGCGAGCAGCGCGAGATCGAACTCCGAGTCTTCGAACGGCAGGGGCGCGTCGGGTTCGAGCTCGACGAGCTCAGCCCCCGGCAAGCGCGCGCGGGCCCGCGCGAGCGCGACGGGGGACAGGTCGGCCGCCACCAGCCGGCCGGCCCGCAGCTCCGCGCCCAGGCGGCCGTCCCCGCAGCCCAGGTCGAGCGCGCTCTCGGCGGGCTCCAGGGAGCGCACGAACTCCACGAGCGCGGGCGGCGGCGGGCCGGGCTCCTCCGGCGCCAGCTCCCAGAGCTCGTCGTCGTAGCGGCTGGTCATCGGCGGGCGATCAGCATCAGGGTGTGGCCGAGCGCGGCGGCTCGCGGCCGCGAGCCGCCGCCGTCGAGACGCTGCACCAGCCGCTGCGCGGAGGCGGGCAGCCGCCGCCAGCCGTAGGTGACCGCGTGCAGCTCGGGCCGAAGGCCCGCCGCGCATGCCTCGCCGGCGAGCGCGCGGGGCGACAGCGGGATGTCGTCGGGCGTGCCGTGCGCGAGGTTCCCCAGGCCCGCGCGGTTGGCCAGCGCCAGGCCCAGGCCGACCGGATGCCAGAGCCCGGGCTCGACGGCCACCAGCGCGCCCCCGGGCCGCAGCAGGCGGCGGGCCTCGTCGAAGACGGGCCGCAGCGGCCCCTGGTAGGCGATGTGGTGCAGCACGAGGCGGTAGAGCACCACATCGAAGGATCCCTCGCCGAAGGGGAGCTCGCCGGCGCGTCCGGCCACGCCGGCGTCGAGCTCGCCGCGCTCCACCAGCAGCTCCACGACCGTGCCGTCCAGCTCGACGCCCGTCATGCGCCACTCGGGCGCCGGGAAGAGGTGGCGCCCCGGGTGCCAGCCGCAACCCACCGAGAGAACGTCGCCGCCCGCCAGCGGAAGGTGCCGGCCGAGCAGATCCCGCTCGCGGCGCTGCTCCTGCTCGTAGTGCACGGCCAGCGTCTCCTCGCTGGAGACGCGGTCGAGCAGGTTGTTCGGGTCGTAGGGCTCGCTCAGGGGGCGGAAGCTACGACACGATCACGAGGAAGGTCGCGCCCTAGCCCGGTGGCGCGGGGGGCGCGTGTGGCCGCGGGCAGGCGGTTTGATCCCGGCGCGCGCTAAGGGACGCGGGCGGGGATTTACCAGGCGCCGCGGGCCCGCGCGACGGCGGGCAGCGTCTTCAAGAGGATCGTCAGGTCCAGGAAGACCGACCAGCGCTCGAGGTAGAGGAAGTCGAGCCGCACGAGCTCGTCGAAGTCGAGCTCCGAGCGGCCGGACACCTGCCACAGGCCGGTCATGCCCGGCAGCACCAGGTAGCGCTTGCGGTGCCAGTCCTCGAGCCGCTCGTAGTCGCGCTGGGGCAGCGGGCGCGGGCCTACCAGCGACATATCGCCGCGCAGCACGTTGAGCAGCTGGGGCAGCTCGTCGAACGACCAGCGCCGCAGGAAGCGCCCGACCGGCGTCACGCGCGGGTCCTCGCGGATCTTGAACAGCACCCCCTCGAGCTCGTTGCGCGGCTCGAGCTCGCCCTGGCGGTGCTCGGCGTCGTGCACCATCGTGCGGAACTTCAGGCACTCGAACGGCTGCCCGCCGATGCCCGGCCGGGCGGAGCGGAACAGCACCGGGCCGCGCGAGGTCAGGCGAATCGCGAGCGCGGTGAGCAGGAGCAGCGGCGACAGCACGATCAGGAGCAGCAGCGCGCCCACGAGGTCGAAGACGCGCTTGATCACGAAGTCGATGCCCTCGAACACCGGCGGCTTCAGCTCGAACAGTGGCAGCGCCTGCCCGGGCACGAACTCCACGCGCTCCATCAGGATCTCCATCGTCGAGGGCGCCACGCGCACGCGCACGCCCTGGCGGTGACAGCGGTCGACCAGCTCGACGGCCTCCGACTGCGGGAAGTCGGGGTCGGTGATCAGCACCTCGTCGATCGTGTCGAAGTGGAGCTCGAGCTGCTCGAGCGAGCGGAAGTCGCGCAGGCCGAGGTGCTTGGCGCCCTCCTTGCGCGAGATGAAGCCGTAGGGCTCGATCTCAGAGCTGTCGCGCAGCGCGTGCGAGACGGCCTCGATGTTCGCGCCGGCGCCCACGAGCACCGCGCGGCGGCGGTAGCCCGCGGCGCGCAGGATCCAGCCGCTCGCCTTATCGAAGGCCCAGCGGAACGCGGTCACGTAGACCAGCGCGAAGAGCAGCGTGCCGTAGAAGATGTAGTACGAGGAGAACTGCTGGCCCTCGATCTTCGCGTACACCAGGAGCACCAGCGTGACCTGGAACATCGACGCGATGATGCGCGAGAAGCCGGGGCGCTGGGCGCGCTCGGCGTAGAGGCCGGAGCGGGCGAACAGCAGCAGCGTCACGAGGCAGGCGAGCGGCGCGAACTCCTTCGCCTGGTCGAAGGTGATGCTGAGCGCCTCGGGGGTCTGGATCGCGGTCTTGATCGCGAGCGCGGTCCAGATGGCGCCGAACACGGCGCCCACGTCCAGCAGGCTGAGCACCACCACGCGAGCGGCGCGGCGAAGCAGCTGGAACTGCAGGACGCCGCGAAGGAGGAGCGGCTGGCGCGCGCGAACGTCCCGCCGTGGCAGCGTGACGGGAGGTTCTACCTCCCTCAACTCTTTGACTAGGTCGCTCGGCACTGCAGATCCCACTACAAGAAACAGCTGAGCGGACGAAATGTACCGGCGGGGCCCGGACGTTCGCATTTGGGTTACGCCGGCCGTTCGCATCCGGGTTACGCTGGGGCGCGTGAGGCGCCGCCCCTCTCTGCTGCTCGCCTTTGCCGCCTTCTGTCTTCTGGGAGGAGGATCGCAGCCCGCGTTCGCGGCGACCCCACCGGTCAAGCACGTGTTCGTGATCCTGCTGGAGAACGAGAACGCAGACACCACCTTCGGCTCCGAGTCGCCCGCGCCGTACCTGGCGTACACGCTTCCGGCCAAGGGCCTGCTGGTCCCCAACTACTTCGGGGTCACACACCAGAGTCTCGGCAACTACATCGGGCTCTTGAGTGGGCAGGGATCGAATCCCGACACGCAGGCGGACTGCCAGATCTACACCGGCCTCGCCCCCGGCACCATGGGGCCCGACGGCCAGGCGCTCGGCCAGGGCTGCGTCTACCCGTCGAACGTAAAGACGCTGGCCGACCAGCTCGACGCCAAGGGCATGTCGTGGAGGGGCTACATGGAGGACATGGGCAACACGCCCGGCAAGCCCACCACCTGTCGGCACCCGGCGATCGGGGCCAAGGACGACACGCAGACGGCCAAGCCCGGCGACCAGTACGCGGCCCGCCACAACCCGTTCGTCTACTTCCACTCGATCATCGACTCGCCGGTCTGCGCGCGTAATGACGTGCCGCTGCACGGGCTGCCCGCCGACCTGGCCGCCCGGAGCAAGACGCCGAGCTACTCGTTCATCACGCCGAACCTCTGCCACGACGGCCATGACACCCCGTGCGCGAACGGCGAGCCGGGCGGCCTGAAGAGCGCCGACCTGTTCCTGCGGCACTGGATACCGCCGATCATGGCCTCACCCGCCTACCGCGAGGGCGGCATGATCGTGATCACCTTCGACGAGGCCGAGGCGGAGCCGGGCAAGGGCGACGCGACGGCGTGCTGCGGCGAGCCGCAGTTCCCCAACACCCCCAACAACGGCGGGCCGCTACCGGGACGCGGCGGCGGCCGGGTCGGCGCGGTCGTGCTGTCCCCGTTCGTGCGCGCCGGCGCGGCGAGCACCACGCCCTACAACCACTTCGCGCTCTTGCGGAGCACCGAGGACCTCTGGGGCCTCGGCCACCTCGGCTACGCCGCCCGCCCCGAGCTGCGCGGCTTCGGCGACGACGTGTACAGCGCCGGGCGTACGCGGCTCTCCGCGCTGAGGCTCGCCCCGAGCAGGCTGCGCCGGCGCCGCGGTGCAACGAAGATCTCGTACTCGCTGAGCCAGCCCGCGCGCGTGGAGTTCCGCATCGACCGGGCGCTGGCGGGGCGTCGCGGCGCCCACGGGCGCTGCGTCAAGCCACGCGCGCACAGCCGCGCAAAGCGCTGCCTGCGCTGGCACCGCGTGCGCGGCGGCTTCCACCGCAACGCGCTGCTCGGCTCGAACACGCTGAAGTTCTCGGGTCGCCTGCGCGGCCGCCGCCTTCGCCCGGGCCTGTACCGGCTGGTGGCAGCGCCCAACGGCTGGCACGGACGCGGCAACCGCTCCAAGCGGCGTTTCCGCGTGACCGCCCGCTGACGCGTACCCATACCGGGGACGCCTGCACTAGGCTGCTGCCGGTAGCCCATGGCTGACGAGCAGACCCTGCAGTTCTCGGTCAACGGCGGCATCGACGCCGCCGCAACCGCGCGCTACACGGTCACGGACGGACTGGGCGCCGAGGTTCCGCAGCGCACCATCGAGGACGTCCTGCTCGTGATCAGCGAGCTGGTGACGAACGCCGTGCGCCACGCCGGCGCCGATACCGAGGGCGAGACCATCGAGGTCACGGTGAAGAGCTCGGGCGAGACCATCCGCATCGAGGTGGTCGACTTCGCGCCGGCCACCGAGCCGCGGCTACGCGACGACGACGCCCCCGGAGGCATGGGGCTCGTGGTGGTCTCGGGGCTTTGCCCGCAGTGGGGGACCGAGCAGGAGGAAGGGAGAAAGACGGTGTGGGCCGAATACCCACTCCAGGAGATGGAGGCGCAGGCGTCCTAGCCGACCCGCCCTTGGAATCCGGTCCCCCCATTTCGATCACCGAGCTCTCCATGGACGGAGAGGTTCGCCTTGCCGTCGCCGGGGAGCTCGACATCGCATCCGCTCCCGAGCTGCTCGGGCGGATCGAGCAGCTCGAGCTGTCCCACCCCCACACGCTCGCTCTCGACCTGGCCGAGGTCACCTTCATGGACGTGGCGGGAATGCGCGTGCTGCTCGAGGTGGCGCAGCGCGCCAAGCGCCGTAAGGCTCACTTCGTGATCCACAACCCGCGGCGCTGCGCGAGCCGCGTGTTCGGCCTGACCGCCGTGGACCAGCAGCTCGAGATCGTCTTCGACGAGCAGCCGGCCGCCTCGTAAAGCACGCAATTTGCGCAGGTCGCGGCTCGCGCCCGGGGCGGGCCTGGTGGATGCTGCCCTTGCAGAGGCGGCGATGCGGATCGTGCACAGGAGAAGGCCGGGGCGGTCGGAGGTCGACCCCGCCGCGCTTGAGCTGATCGCGCGCCACGGCTCGCAGATCCTCGCCACCGCGCGCCGTTACTCGTCGACGCCAGAGGACGCCGAGGACGCCTACCAGCGCGGTCTCGAGATCCTGCTGACGAAGGCGCCCACCACCCGCGAGGACGAGCTCGTGCCGTGGCTGAAGACCGTCGTGAAGCACGAGGCGTTCGCGATCCGCCGCCAGCGCGAGCGCCACACGCCCACCAGCGACGACGGCCACCTGGCCGAGCCACCCACCGGCGACGCCGCCACCCACGACCAGGCCGAGCGGCTCGAGCGGCTGCGCCAGGGCGCCGAGGCGATGGGCCGGCTGAAGCCCCAGGAGATCCGCTGCCTGCTGCTGAAGGCCGAAGGCTTCTCCTACCGAGAGATCTGCGAGCGCACCGGGTTTTCGTACACCAAGGTCAATCGTTGTTTGACCGAGGGGCGGCGCGCGTTCGTGGAGCGGCTCGCGGGGATCGAGGCCGGGTCGGAGTGCGAGCGGCTGCGACCGCTGGTTTCGCTGCTGGCGGACGGCGAGCTGAGCGGCGACGAGCTGCGCCGCCTGCGCCCGCACCTGAAGAGCTGCCTGGCCTGCCGCGCCCTGCTGGCCGAGTACCGCGCCGTGCCCCCGCGCGTGGCGGCGCTCGTGCCGCCCGCCGCGTTGGTCGCGACCGCCGGCGGAGGCGATGGCGGCGCCGTCCGCGGTGCGCTCGAGTCGCTGCTCGGGGCCGCGCAGGACCGCGTTGCGGCGTTCGGCGAGCGGGCGCACGCCGCAACCGAGCTGGGCACCGGCGGCAAGCTCGCGGCGGTGGCCGCCTCGGCGGCCGCGCTCGCGGGCGGCGGCGCCACTGTCGGGCAGCTCAACGGCCCCGACGGCACGCCGCAGCGCGACCAGCCGATGCAGGTGGCGCCGGTGAAGCACGACGGCGCCGAGCCACAGCGCGACGAGCCGGTCGTCCAGGCGCCGGCCGCGCCGCCGCCCGCCCCGCCGCAGCAGGAGCAGCCGGCTCCTCAGCGGCCCGCGCCTGTCCCGCCGCCGGCGCCCCCGCCCGATCCGGCGAGCGAGTTCGCGCCCGACGCCGCGCCCGCGCAGGCCCCGGCCGCGTCAAAGCACTCGGCGGGCGGCGGCGAATTCACCCCGGGCGGAGGGGGAGGCGGCGGCGGAAGCGCCGAGTTCGGGCCCTAGCGCCGGCTCAGCGGACCCATAACTGGTCGAGCAGCACGTCGATCCCCGGGCGGAACTGAACGTTCCCCAGCCGCTTCGAGGTGACAACGACCGAGCGGCGCGTCGTGAGCGGGACCACCGGTGCGCGTTCGGCCACGCGGCGCTCGATCCGCTGCCAGGCGGCGCCCGCGTCGGGCCCGGCGGCCCGGGCGCGCCCGATCGCGGAGTCGATGCTTGGGTCGCAGAAGCGTGAGAGGTTGGGGATCCCCCTGTCGGCCGTGAATCCGTTGCAGGAGATGAGCGAGTTGAGAAAGGCGGCAGGCTCGGGGTAGTCGGCAATCCAGCCGTCGACACCGATCTGCGGCCGTTGCCGGCCGTTCACGTCAGCGTCCTCGATCTTGCCGAGGTCGCCGAAGACGCGCAGGCGACTGCGGAAGCCCAGCTCGCGGAGCACGGTGACGAGGTGACGCGCCACGTCGCGGCGCGGAGCCCAGCCCCACACCTCGACTGGGGTACCTCGGGCGCCCGATGCGGCGACGAGGCGTCTGGCCTCCGCCCGGTCGGGCGCGGTCCAGGTGCCTGCCGGGGACGGCACCACGGTGTAGGGGCAGATCGGCCGGTATCCGGGGAGGCCGGGCGGAAGCAACTGGCAAGCCGGCGAGCCCGCGTCGGGGCCCCCGGTCAGGCTGACCACCCGTGCCCGGTTGACCGCCAGGTTGAGCGCTCGCCGAACGCGGAGGTCGTCGAAGGGCGCGGCCTTGACGTTGAGCCACGCGTATTCGGTGAAGGCGGCGGGCGCGGATCGCACGCGTGTGCCCAGGCGCGTCCGCAGCGCGGCGAGCTGCGGCGCCGTCGCCTCGAAGACGCTCGCAAGGTCGAGCCGCCCACGTTCGACGGCCGCTATCTGCTCGCGCTCGCCGCCAGTGGTCATCTCGACGCGGTCGACGAGCCCTTGCCGGCGGCCGTCTGGCCCGCGCGCCCCGAAGTACCGGTTACGCGTGAGCACTACGCGCCGCCCGGGGACGACGCTGTCCACGCGGTAGGGGCCCGTGCCCGGCGGCGGCCGGCCCGCGAGGGGTCGGCGCGGGGTGGCGGACGGCACTACGGACAGCATCGGGCTGGCCAGCTTTTGAGGCGGCTCGGGGTCGCGCCGGCTCAGGCGGATGGTCACCGTTGCGGCCCGTTCGTCGACCACGATGCCGCGCGAGAGGTCGCAGCTTCGGGGCGCCTTGCGGCAGCGGGCCGCCCCCTCGATGGCGTCTGGGAACGGCACGCCGGAGTCGCCTCGGACAGCCCACGCGCGCTCCATGGAGGACCGGACGTCGACTGCCCGCACCGGCGTGCCATCGGAGTATCTGAGGCCGCGCCGGAGCCGGAACACGTAGCGCCGGCCGCCGTCGGTGGGCTTCGGTACGTCGGCGGCCAGGTCGCCCACCAGCCGTGCTCCGGCGGCGCCGCCGGCCCGGCGGTAGTCGACGAGGCCCTCGTAGGCGAGCTGGAGTGCGGCAATCCCGGAGACGTCCAGGCCTCCACTCGCCGGATCCATGTCGAACGCGCCACCCACGCGCAGCGTGCCGCCGCGGTGCGCGGCCGGCGGCGCCACGGCCGTCACCCAGATGGAGCCGTCCACCGCCGCGAGGCCGGCCGGGGTGCTGCCGGTCCGCACCGTATCGGTGATCGTGCGCGTGCCCGGGTCGAGGCGGAGCACGGCGCCGCCTGCGTCGGCCACCCACATCGCGTGATCGGCAATCGTGAGCGCGACCGGCGCGCCGCCGGTCGGAACGGTCTCGGTGACATGGTCGGTCGCCGGGTCGATCCGCGACACCGTCCCGTCCTGGCGGTTGGCGACCCACACGGCGCCGAGTCCGACCGCCACCGCGGCCGGTCCGTTGCCTACGGCGATCCCGGCGATGACGTCACCCGAGCGAGGATCGATGCGGGTGACGGTCCCGGATTCCTCGCCCGCCGCCCACACGGACCCCGCGCCAGTGGCAAGAGCGGCAGGTTGCCCACCGACCGCGACGCGCCTGGTGACGCGCCCCGAGCGCAGGTCGATTCGCACGACTTCGCCGTCGAGGGCCGTGGCCGCCCACAGTGCCCCATGCCCGACGGCCAGCGCTCGCAGGCCGTTGCCAACGGGGATTCGCTGCACGACGCGGTTGGCGCCGGGGTCGACCTGGGTGACCGCGCCGTCGTCCCCGCCGCCCACCCACAGCGACCCCCCACCGAAGGCCAGCGCCGTCGGATCGGCCCCGGCGTCGATCGTCTCCAAACGATCTGTCTCCCTGTGGATGCGCGAGACAGTCCCCCCGCGCGGGCTCGCCACCCAGACCGAGCCTGCGCCCACGGCCACGGCCCCGGGGTCGGAACCGATGCGGTACTGCGCCGTGATTGCTGCCGCCCCTGGGTCGATCACCCCCACCGCGTCCTCGCCGAGGCCGGACAGCGCGTCGGGGCCGGTCAGCCGCGTGATCGCGAAGACCGCGATGGCGACGAGCGCGGCGGCGCCCGCGGCGAGCAGGAGCCGGCGACGCGCGGTCGGTCGCGCCGGGGGCGCTCTGGTCGCCGGCGGCATCTGCTCGGCCGGCTTCGCCTCGGCAGGAGCCGGCTCTTGTCGTAGCGATGGGTCCTGCCGCAGGATCCGCTCCTGCAGCTCACGAAGCTCCGCGCTCGGCTCGACGCCGACGTCGTCCACCAGCCGCCGGCGCGCGGCGGCGTACGCCTCGAGGGCCTCGGCCTGGCGGCCCGAGCGGTAGAGCGCCAGCATCCGCTGCGCATGCAGGCGCTCGCGCAGCGGGTGCTCCGCGATGAGACGCTCGAGCTGGGCGAGCGCTTCGTCGTTGCGCCCGGCGGCCAGGTCGCCTTCGACCGCCAGCTCGGACGCCCTCAGCCAGAGCTCTTCGAGGCGGCGGATCTCCGCGGCCGCGAACGGCTCGCCCGCCACATCGGCCAGCGCGGCGCCGTGCCACAGCGCCAGCGCGTCCCGCGCGGCGCCGTTTGGCGCCTCGGGGGAGCGAGCGGCCTCGTCGACCAGCCGTTCGAAGCGGGACGCGTCGATGGCCTCCGGGGAAAGGCGCAGCTCGTAGCCCCGGCCGTGGGTCACGATCTCTGCCCCGTCGCCGGCCAGCAGCCGCCGCAGCTGCGACACGTAGAGCTGCACCATCTTCGGCGCCGTCGCCGGCGGCAGCTCTCCCCACAGCCCGTCCACCAGGCGATCGACCGACACCGTCGCATTGGCCTGAAGGGCCAACATCACGAGCACCGCCCGCTGCTTCGTAGCGCCGAGCGGGATCGGCCGGCCGTCGAGGGTCGCCTGGACCGTCCCGAGGAGGTGCAGCTCCATACCGGTGAGCGATTCCTGAGCGCGCGTTGACCGACCCTACTCCGCTCCAGGGCGGCCAATCAACCAGGGCTTGACCAGCTCTCGACCGCCTCGCCGCAAGGTGCCTCCATCCGATCAACCCCCCAAGGAGGCCATCATGTTCCACCGCCCGCACCGTCTCAGCCGTACCGTGGCCGGCGCCCTGGCGATCTCAGCCCTCGCGGCGCCCGCCGCGAGCGCGTATCCAGCTGAGCAGATCCAGGCCAGCCCGCAATCCCAGTCCGGCGCGAGCTCCCGCGCGCCCCTTCCCATCGATCCCAACGCCCAGGCGCCCGCACCGACCGTCACACGCAGCATCGACGGCGGCTTCGACACGGGCTCAGCCGCCATCGGCGCGGGCGGGGCAGCGGCCCTCCTGCTGCTCTCCGCGGCCGGTGCCTCTGCCTTCTCCCGCCGCCACCACGGCGTGGGTAGCGCCGTCCGCGGTTGAGCTGAGGATCGTCTCGTGGGGGCGGCGCCCGAGGCGCCGCCCCCACCGCGATTGACTCTCCCTACTTTGTGGGTAGGTCCCGCCCGATGAGGGGCAGGCAGCTCTCGAGGATCGCGATCGCGGCGGCGCTGGTGGCGCTGGCCGCACCGGCGGCGGCTTCCGCCGCCCCCGCCGAGCCGCCCCCGCCGCCCGGCTCGAACGACTTCAGCTGCTGGCCCACCGTGGGGCATCCGTACCCCGTCGTGCTCGTGCACGGGACCGCCGAGAACCGCTTCAACAACTGGCAGGCCCTCTCGCCGGCGCTGAAAGCCCAGGGCTACTGCGTCTTCGCGCTCAACTACGGCGCGACCCAGTACTCGCTCGCCACCGGCGTCTACGGCCTCGGGGAGATCTCGAAGTCGGCGCACGAGCTGGACGCGTTCGTGGCGCGCGTTCGCTCCGCGACCGGCGCGCCGAAGGTCTCCCTGGTCGGCCACTCACAGGGCGGCATGATGCCGCGCTACTACCTGAAGTTCCTGGGCGGCGCGGCCGAGGTCGACGACCTCGTTGGCCTCTCGCCCTCGAACCACGGCACCACCCAGCAGATACCGGCGCCCGCCAACCAGTACTGCCCGGCGTGCGACGAGCAGAAGGTGGGCTCGCCGTTCCTCACCAACCTGAACAGCGGCGACGAGACGCCCGGCAACGTGTCCTACACGCAGGTGGTCACGCAGTACGACGAGGTCGTGGTGCCCTACACGTCGGGCTACCTGTCGGGCTCGAACACCACGAACGTGAAGCTGCAGGACCGCTGCCCCGCGGACACCACCGAGCACCTCAGGATCAGCTACGACCCCGTCGCGATCCAGTGGGCGTTGAACGCGCTCGCGCGCAGCGGCCCGGCGGACCCGGGCTTCCAGCCCGTGTGCTAGCGGCGCGCCGGGCGCAGCACGGTCACGTGCACGCGCGTGAGCGTGCCGCCGCCTGAGTCGGCGTCGCGCGCGGAGATCATCAGCACGGACTTCCCGTTCTTCCTGATCAGGCGCATCCGCTTGCGGGTGAGGGTGAAGCGCACGAGCTTCGACTTGCCGGCCTTGATCGAATAGCGCGTGCGCTTGCCGCCGCCGGTCAGGCTGGCGCGGCCGCGGCAGACAGCCTTCATCTTCGACGGCCAGCGCACGGGGCAGCGCAGCCGGAAGGTGACCTTGCGCTTGCGGCTCACGCGCGAGCGGGCCAGCTCGGGCTGCACGGCGCGGGCGCGCGCGGGGCCGCCGGGCGGCAGCGGAGCCTGCGCCGTGCCCTTCGAGTACTTGTCCGGCTCGAGCAGCGCGTTCTGGAAGCCCTTGTCCGAGTTCTCACGGCTGCCGCCGCCACCCGGCCGGGCCGGCGCGGGCGGCACGATCTTCTGGTCGGTGACCGAGCCGAGCACGCGCTGGTAGAGCCCGTGCTCCCAGTCGGCGCCGCCGGCCGGGAGCAGGCCGGGGTCCTGGCCGGTGCGCACGACGAGCAGGCCCTGCGACGGGAACACCGTCACGAGCTGGCCGAACAGCCCGGAGAAGCGGTACATGTCCGCCGGGAGGTCGGGAAAGTCGCGCTGGTTCGAGAAGGGGCGGTCCTGCACCCGCGGGCCGATGCAGGGCGCGGCCTTGTTCACCCAGATCAGGTAGCCGTAGCAGCCGTTGGTGGGCGACGGCGAGGTTGCCTCGGTGACGTAGCGCTTCGACAGCAGGCGCTTCCCGCGCCAGGCGCCGCCGCGGCGCATCAGCTCGCCGAGGCGGGCGTAGTCGTCGGGGCGCATCTGCACGCCGAAGAAGGCCTGGATGTGGCCGGCGTCGTCGCGCTTCCAGCTCCAGGCGCTCGCGGGGATGCCGAGCGGGCTCATCAGCTCGCGCTGGCCGAACGCCTGCGCGTCCTCGCCC
>JBBQRG010000003.1:0-75419 GCA_038215095.1 Solirubrobacterales bacterium
CTGGGCCGGCGTCGCGCAGGCGCGCTTCCAGGAGCTCTGGATCGAGTGGCAGCGCAGCTCACGCGGCATCCAGGAAGCCCTCCACGGCATCTCCCAGCTGATGAACCAGGCATCGAGCAACTACGCCGACACAGAGCAGGCCGTCGCCCAGTCCTTCAACCGGTAACGGCCGCGTCCCTTAGCGAGCGTCCGGGCCGGCGTGCTGCCCGCGGCCACACGTGCCCCCGACGCCACCGGTGGCGGGCCGCTACTTAGGCGAGCATTTCCCCGGCCGCCGCAAGGGCCGGGCGATAGGCCGGATCGCGCAGCAGGGCCTGGCGGATGCCCTCCCCGAGGATTCCTCCTTCGCCGCGGGAGGCTCCCAGGACGGTCCACTCCGAGTCCGCGCTGTCGCGGGTCGAACGCCGCGCCCTGAGGCCGCCCGTGCCGCGGTCCAGGCTGAGCTTCATGCCGGAGGACGTCTCGAGCGCGACGCCCGCCAGGCCGGGGACGGTCATGCCGTCGTCGGGCTCGAGCTTCAGCTCGATGTCCTGGCGGCGGGAGTGGGCGCGCCCGTGCAGGCCGCCGTTCGTGCCGCTCACCAGGGAGCCCGGCTCCCAGCCGAGGCGCGACGCGAGCCAGCCGAGGAACAGCAGCCCGGCGACGGTCGACGCCGGCTGGTGGCGCACCGTCACGGAGGTCAGGTGCCCAAGCTCCTCGCGCCACTGCGGCGGGTCGAAGCTGGCTGCGATGCGCTCGCGCCAGGGTGTCGAGCGCAGCCAGGCGAGGTCCACCACGTAGGCGCCCTCCGAAAGTTCGCGCGCCCGCGACACGGCCGCCCCCTCGTCGGGCTCGTTCGCCGAGTCCACGAGCACGACCTGCGAGAGCTTGAGCAGCGCGTCGACCGCCTCGGGGTGGCCGTGCGGCGACCACGCCAGCGTGGCGATGTCCGGCACCACGAGCGGGTCCACGATCGAGTCGAGCCCCTTCAGGTGGTCCGTGCCGATGTCGATCACCACGCGCTCGCGCACCAGCGCGTGCTCGCCCATCCGCGCCTCGCCCTCCGAGGTCAGCCCCACCCAGGCGTCGATCTGCTTGCGCCCCTTCTCGACCGCGCACAGCACGAGCCGCGAGGGGTTGTAGCGGCCCACCCCGTCCAGGCGGTTGTACACCTCGCCGCGCCACTCGCGGTCCACGACGGCCACCAGGTTGAGCACCCGGGCGGGCGCGTAGGCGTCGTCGCGGGCGTGCTGCTCGATCAGCAGCTTGCGCAACGCCGCGTCGATCGCCGACGGGGTTGTGTCCTCGGCGCTCCAGACCCCCTCGGCGTCGATCATCACCCGCCCCTAGATGGCGCGCCAGCGCTGGCCGTCGTCCAGCAGCTTGTCGGCCTCCTCGGGGCCCTCGGAGCCCGCCGCGTACTTGGGCAGCTCCCCGTCGACCTGCTCCCAGCCCTTCAGGATCGGGTCGCAGATGCGCCACTGCGCCTCGACCTCGTCGTCGCGCGTGAAGAGGGTGGCGTCGCCGCGCATGGCGTCCGTGATCAGGCGCTCGTAGGCCTCTGGCGACTGCGACAGGAACGAGGTGCCGTACAGGAACTCCATGTTCACCGGCCGGATGCGCATGCGCGTCCCGGGGATCTTCGCCCCCAGCGACAGCGAGACGCCCTCGTTCGGCTGCATCGTGAGTACGAGCTGGTTGGGCTGGACGCCCACCGACCCCTCGGCCTCGAAGGCGAGGTGCGGCACGGGCTTCAGGATCACCGCGATCTCCGTCACCTTGCGCGAGAGCCGCTTGCCGGTGCGCAGGTAGATCGGCACGCCGGCCCAGCGCCAGTTGTCGACCTTCAGCTTGAGCGACGCGAACGTCTCTGTCCTCGAGTCGTCCGGCACGCCGTCCTCCTCGAGGTAGCCGGGCACCTCCTCGCCGCCCACGATCCCGTCCTCATACTGCCCGCGCACCACGATCTCGGGCACGTGCTCGGGTTCCGGCGGGTGGATCGCGTGCAGCACCTTGACCTTCTCGTCGCGAACGTCGTCCGCGGAGAAGCTCACCGGCGGCTCCATGCACAGCAGCGTGAGCAGCTGGAGCATGTGGTTCTGCACCAGGTCGCGCAGCGCCCCGGACTGGTCGTAGTACCCGGCGCGGCTGCCGATGCCGATGTCCTCGGCCGAGGTGATCTGCACGTAGTCGATGAAGTTGCGGTTCCAGATCGGCTCGAACAGGCCGTTCGCGAACCGCAACGCCAGCATGTTCTGGACGGTCTCCTTGCCCAGGTAGTGGTCGATCCGGAAGACCTGGGTCTCGTCGAGCACCTCCAGCACGGTCTTGTTCAGCTCGCGGGCCTCCTCAAGGTTCGTGCCGAACGGCTTCTCGATTACCACCCTGACCTCGGCCTCCTTCTGGTGGTCGAGCTCGTGCTCGCCGAGCTTGCTCACGATCACCGGGAAGAACCCGGGCGCCGTGGAGAGGTAGTAGACGCGGTTGAACGTGATCCCCGCGTCCTCGTCGAACTGCGCCGCCTCCTTCTTGACCGTCTCGTAGACCGAGTCGTCGTCGAAGCTGCCCGGGATGTAGCGCATGTTCTCGAGCAGCTTGTCCAGCACGTCCTCGTTGGGCTCCTGGCGCGAGAACTCCTCGATCGACTCGCGGGCCATCTGCTGGTAGTCCTCGTGCGGCTGGTCGGTGCGGGCGATGGCGATCAGGTTGAAGCGCTCGGGCAGCGCGCCCTCCTGGGCGAGGTTGTAGATCGCGGGCAGCAGCTTGCGCTTGGCCAGGTCGCCGGTGCCGCCGAAGATGACCAGCGTGGTCGGGTGGATCGGAACCCGCTCGAGCCCCTCGACGAGGGGGTTCGTCTCCTCCTTGGTGGCCGCCATCAGCTCGAGCGTTCCACCGCGTGTCCGCCGAACTGGTTGCGCAGGGCGGCCAGCACGCGGTTCGAGTAGTCGCCCTCGGCGCGGCTCGTGAAGCGCGCGAACAGCGCCGCGGTGATCACCGGCACCGGCGTGTCCTTGTCGATCGCGTCCTCGATCGTCCAGCGCCCCTCGCCGGAGTCGGCCACGTGGCCCTTGATGTCGCTCAGGTCGTTGCCCTCGGCCTCGAAGGCGCGCGCGGCGAGCTCGCAGAGCCACGAGCGCACCACCGAGCCCTGCATCCAGAGCCGCGCGATCAGCGCGTTGTCGAGCTCGAAGTCCGACTTCGCGAACAGCTCGAAGCCCTCGGCATAGGCCTGCATCAGGCCGTACTCGACCCCGTTGTGGACCATCTTCACGTAGTGGCCCGAGCCCGAGGCGCCCATGTGCCCCCAACCGGGACCGAACTCCTCGTTCTCCTTCGGCGCGAGCACGTCGAGGATGGGCGCCAGCCTGTCCACGGCCTCCTGCGGGCCGCCGACCATCATGCAGTAGCCCACCTCGAGCCCCCAGACGCCGCCCGAGGTGCCCACGTCCACGTAGTGGATGCCCTTCGGCTCGAGCTCCTGGGCGCGCCTCACGTCGTCGGTGAAGCGGGTGTTGCCGCCGTCCACGATCGTGTCGCCCTCGTCGAGCAGCCCGGCCAGCTCCTGCACGGTCTTCTCGGTGGGGTCGCCGGCCGGCACCATGATCCAGACGGTGCGCGGGGCCTCGAGCTTGCCCACCAGCTCCTCGAGCGAGCCGGCGCCGGTGGCGCCGTTGCCCTCGGCCTCCTTGACGGCGTCCTCGCTGAAGTCGAACGCCACCACCTGATGGTCCGAGTCGCGATGGATGCGATGGACCATGTTCCCGCCCATCTTGCCGAGCCCTATGAAGCCGAGCTGCATCAGGCGAGCTTTCGCACGGCGGCGGCGAGGTCGCCCTCGAGGCGCACCTGGACGGCCGGCAGCCCGTGGTCGCGCAAGGTCTGGAGATCGCCAATCGCCTGCGCCTTCTTCAGGTGGCCGAACGTGTAGCCGGCCTCCGGGATCTCGACGTCCTCGCCATCCTCGCTCACGAGCTGCACGAACAGCCCCGTCTTCGGGCCGCCCTTGTGCATCTGGCCCGTGGAGTGCAGGAAGCGCGGCCCGTAGCCGAATGTGGTCGTGGCCTTCGTCTTGTCGCGGATCCGCTCTCTCAGCTCGGCCACCGCCGCGTCGAACTCCTCCGACGGCTCGACGTAGCCCATGAGCGCCACGTACTGCGGCGGCGCGGCCCGGCCGAGCAGCTCGTCGAGGTCGCCCGCGTCCACCTCGGGCAGCTCGCCCGCGTCGAGCAGCCTCTTGGTGTTGTCCTTGGCCTCCTGCACGTTCGGCTGGTCGAACGGGTTGATCCCGAGCACCCAGCCCGTCACCGCCACCGCGAACTCGGCGAAGAAGAACACGCGGCCGAGGTCCGCCGGTCCGTGCGTGCCGAGCGTGATCACCGGCTGGCCCGCGCGCGCAAGCCCGCGCACCTTGCCGTCGAGCTCCTCGTCGGGCTCGTCCTCGTTCCGGAGGTACACGAACACGCGGTCGTCGCCGTAGTCGTCCGGCTCGCCGAGCGGCTCGTCGGCCACCGGCAGGATGCCCTTGCCCTCCTTGCCGGTGGACTCTGCGATCAGCTGCTCGACCCAGAGGCCGAAGCTCGCGATCGGGTCCGACACGACGAAGGTGAGCTTGTCGCGTCCTTGCAGGGCCAGCTCGCCCATCACCACGCCGAGCCAAAGCCCCGAGTTCTTCGCGCTGTCGTCGAAGCTGTGGCAGTTCTGCTCGGCCACCTGCGCGCTCCCGAGCAGCGCCTTCACGTTCACGCCCGCGAGCGCCGCGGGCACGAGGCCGAACAACGACAGCACCGAGTAGCGCCCGCCGATGTTCGGGTCGTTCTCGAACACCTTCCGGAAGCCGCGCTCCTTGGCGACGTCCACGAGCGGGCTGCCCGGGTCGGTGACCGCCACGAAGCGGTCGCCGTCGGAGCCCGAGCGCTCGTAGAAGTAGCGCATGTGCGAGAGCGTCTCCACGGTGCCGCCCGACTTCGAGGACACGATGAAGAGCGTCTTCTCGAGGTCGAGCTCGCGCTCCAGCGCGAGCACCGCGCCGGGGTCGGTCGAGTCGAGCACGTGCAGCCTCAAGCCGTCGGGGATCTCGCCGAACGAGCGGCGGATGACCTCCGGGCCGAGACTCGAGCCCCCCATGCCGAGCAGCGCCGCGTCGGTGAAGCCGTCGTTGCGGGCCTGCTCGGCGAACTGCTGCAGCTCGGCGGCGTGGTCGAGCATCTTGTCGCTGATCGTGAGCCAGCCCAGGCGATCGCCGATCTCCGGCACGCCGGGGCCGCCCCACAGCGACTCGTCGCGCTTCCACACGCGGCTGGCCACATGCTCCTCCAGGGCCTGCTGGACCCGGTCTGCCACGGGCTTCTCCAGCTCGTCGGGCAGCGACGCCTCGATCGTCGGCGGCCGCCCCGTGAGCGCGCCCTCGCGCGTGCTCTCCACGCTGTCGATCAGGTCGTCGAAGGGCGCGATGAACTTCTCGATGCCCTCGTCGAGCAGCTGCTTCGTGACGTCGGTGAGGTCGATGCCGGCGTCCCTCAGGGCCTCGAGCTCGGCGGTGGGGTCCACCTCGGCGGTGTCGGGCTTCACCTCGAGCCCCTCGGCGCAGGCGTGCAGCGTGTCCATCGGCATCGTGTTCACGGTCTCGCGCCCGATCAGCGTGGCCACGTACTTGGTGTCCTCGTACTGCGGGTCCTTCACGCCCGTCGAGGCCCACAGCGGGCGCTGCACCGGGCAGCCCGCCTCGCGCAGCTCGGCGAACCGCTCGCCTTCGAAGACCTTCTTGAAGCGCCGGTAGGCCTCGCGCGCGTTGGCCACCGCCGCGGTGCCGCGCAGATCCTCGCGGCCGAGCTCGGCGAGGCGCTTGTCGACCTCGGTGTCCACGCGCGAGACGAAGAAGCTCGCCACCGAACGGACGTCGAGTGACTCGCCGCGCTCCTTGCGCGTCTCCATCGCCTTGACGTAGGCCTCCATCACGTTTTCGTAGGACTCGACAGCGAACAGCAGCGTGATGTTGATGTTGATTCCCTCTGTGAGCGCCGCCTCGATGGCCGGGACGCCCTCGTCGGTCGCGGGGATCTTCACCATCAGGTTGGGGCGGTCCACGCGCTTCCAGAAGTCGCGCGCCTGCTCGAGGGTGCGCTCGCTCTCGTGGGCCGCGGCGGGCTCGACCTCGAGCGACACGAAGCCGTCGCCGCCGTCGGCGTCGTCCCAGACCGGGCGCAGCACGTCACAAGCCATCTGCACGTCCTTGATGGCCACCTCCTCGAAGATCTCGGCCGCGTCGAGACCCCGGGCGGCGAGCTCGTTGATCTGCTCGTCGTAGTCGTCGGAGCCCGCGATGGCCTTCTCGAAGATCGCCGGGTTGGACGTCACGCCGCGCAGCGAGCACTCGTTCACCAGGCGCTCGAGCTCTCCGCTCGTGATCAGCTTTCGGCGCAGCGAGTCGAGCCACACCGAGGTGCCGGCCTCGGTCAGCGCGACCAGCCGCTCGTTGACTTGTGTTTCGACGCTCATTGGTTGCTCCTATTGGCGACGCGCTCGACCACGGCCTTACCGCGCTCGGCGATCGCCTCGGGGGTGAAGCCGAAGTGCTCGTAGAGATCCGGCTGTGGGGCTGAGGCCCCGAAGCTCGTCATGCCGATCGAGTCGCCGTCCTCGGTGGTCCACTGGCGCCAGCCGAGCTCGGAGGCGGCCTCCACCGACACGCGCGCGCGGCAGTCCGGCGGCAGCACGCTGTCCTGGTAGCCCGCGTCCTGCTCGGCGAAACGGTCGATGCAGGGGGCCGAGACCACGCGCGTGCCGACGCCGTCGGCCTCGAGCAGGTCGGCGGCCTCCACGCAGATCGACACCTCGGAGCCGGTGGCGATCAGGATCAGCTGCGGCGCCTCGGAGGAGTCGCGCAGCACGTAGGCGCCGCGCTCGATCGCGTCGTCGGGGACCGCGCCGGGGTCCTGCACCGGCAGGCCCTGGCGCGACAGCACCAGCGCCACGAAGCTGTCCTGCTCGCGGATCGCGAAGCGCCAGGCGAGCGCCGTCTCGTTGGCGTCGGCGGGCCGCACGGCGTAGGTGTTCGGCTGGGCCCGCAGCGTGGCCAGTTGCTCCACGGGCTGGTGGGTCGGGCCGTCCTCGCCGAGGCCGATCGAGTCGTGGGTGTAAACCGCGATCGAGGGCAGGTGCATGAGCGCCGCGAGGCGCACCGCGCCCTTCTGGTAGTCGAGGAAGTTGAAGAAGGTCGAGCCGAAGGCGCGCAGGCCGTGAAGGTTGAGGCCGTTCACGATGCCGGCCATGGCGTGCTCGCGCACGCCGTAGTGCACATTGCGGCCGTTGAAGTCGTCGCGAGTAACCGAGCCGCCGTCCTCGATCAGCGTGAGCGTGGACGGCTCGAGGTCAGCGGAGCCGCTCACGAGCTGCGGCACCCGCTCGGCCGCCCACTGGATCACCTTGCCCGACGCCTTGCGCGTGGCCATCGCGTCCTCGTCGGCGCCGAAGCTCGGCAGCCCGTCCTCCCAGCCGTCGGGCAGCTTGCGCTGGTCCACCAGCTCGAGCTGGGCCGCCAGGTCGGGCTCGGCCTCCTTGTATGCCTTGAAGCGCTCGCTCCACTCGGACTCGAGCTCCTTGCCGCGGTCAACGGCCTCGCGGTAGTGCTCGAGCACCTCGTCCGGGACGAGGAACTGGGCGTCGGGGTCCCAGCCGTAGAACTCCTTGGCGGCGCGCACCTCCTCCTCGCCCAGCGGCGAGCCATGCGCCTTGTAGGTGTCCTGCAGCTTCGGGGCTCCGTAGCCGATGTGCGAGCGCACGATCACGAGCGAGGGGCGGGCGGTCTCGCCCGCCGCCGTCTCGGCCGCGTTCGCCAGCGTGTCCACGGACAGGTCCTCGCCGACGTCCTGCACGTGCCAGCCATAGGCCTCGTAGCGCTTGCCCACGTCCTCCGAGAAGGCCATCGAGGTCTCGCCGGCCAGCTGGATGTGGTTGTTGTCGTAGAAGACGATCAGCTTGCCGAGGCCCAGGTGGCCGGCCAGCGACGAGGCCTCCGACGCGATGCCCTCCTGCATGTCGCCGTCGCTGGCGATCACGTAGGTGCGGTGGTCGACGATTTGGTGGTCGGAGGTGTTGAAGCGGGCGGCCAGCATGGCCTCGGCCAGCGCCATGCCCACGGCCATCGAGATGCCCTGGCCGAGCGGCCCGGTGGTGGCCTCGATGCCGGGCGCCTCCCTGTACTCGTACTCGGGGTGGCCGGCGGTGGGCGAGCCGAGCTGGCGGAAGTTCTTCAGGTCGTCGAGGGTCAGCCCGTAGCCGGTGAGGTAGAGCACCGAGTAGAGCAGCATCGACGCGTGGCCCGCCGACAGCACGAAGCGGTCGCGGTCGAACCAGTCGGGGCTCGAGGGGCTGTGCTTCATCACCCGCGTGTAGAGCGCGTAGGCGAGTGGGGCCAGCGCCATCGGCGTCCCCGGGTGACCGGAGTTCGCCTTCTGGACGGCGTCCATCGACAGCGTGCGGATCGTGTTGATGGAAAGCTCCTCCAGCGTCCGCGCGTCGGTGGCCGTGGCCTCTGTCATCTCGCTCCCTCTGTGGTCGATGCGGTCTCGGCTCCAGTATCGCGGTTGCCCGCTCGGAGCTCCTGCGCGGCCAGCACGCCGGCTCCGATCAGGCCCGCCTGGGGGCCGCCGCGGGCCAGCCCGATCGTGACGCGCTCCCACAGGGCCGGCAGGGCCCGCGAGCCGGCCTCCTGCTCGGCGTGCTCGAGGAAGAGGTGGGCCGCGCCCGACAGGCCGCCGCCGATCACGAGCAGCTCGGGCTCGAACACGTTCACGAAGCCGGCGATGCCGATGCCCAGCATGCGACCGAAGCGGTCGAAGATCCGCAGCGCGTCGGGGTCGCCCTCGTCGGCGGCCTTGACCACCTCGTGGCCGGACACCCGCCCGTCCTCGTCGAGCGCGGCGTGCATGCGGCTGTCGGGCCGGTCCTGGGCCAGCTCTGTCGCGTCGCGCTCGAGCGCCTGGCCCGAGCAGTAGGCCTCGAGACAGCCGTAGTTCGGGCAGTTGCCCGGGCAGGGCGGCCCGTCGGGGTTGATCGAAAAGTGCCCGAGCTCGGCGCCCAGGCCGTTCGCGCCGCGGAAGATCTTCCCGCCGATCACCACGCCGCCCCCCACCCCTGTGCCGAGCGTGAGCATCACGAGCTCGCTGCTGCCCACCAGGCTCGACTCGGCCAGCGCGGCGCAGTTGGCGTCGTTGTCCACGAACACGGGGGCGCCGAAGCGGCGGCCCAGCTCCTCGCGCAGCGGGATCCCCGTGAGCGGGATGTTCACGCTGGTCTCCACGGTCCCGGTGCTGAACTCGATCTGCGAGGGCACCCCCACCCCCACGCCGGCCGGCTGCCCCGCGCTCTCGACCGTCTCCTTGACGCAGGCCTCGATGCCGTCGAGCAGGGCCTCGGTGCTCGACACGTCGGTGGGGTGCTCCACGACGTCGTGCGCCTCCACGCCGCGCACGGCGCCGACGGCGACCTTGGTACCCCCGACGTCCACGCCCAGGACGAGCGGCTCAGAGCTCACGCCCCACCCCTTCCCCGCCTTCAGCGCGAAGCAAGCGTGGAACCCCGCTCCCTGGCCTCCAGAAGCTCGTGGACCTGCTGGATCACCACGGAGCCCTCGCCCACCGCCGAGGCCACCCTCATGGCCGAGCCCTCGCGCACGTCGCCGACGGCGAAGACGCCGGGCATCCCGGTCTCGTGCATGAACGGCGGGCGCTCGCGGGCCCAGAGGCCGGCGGCGAGCAGCGCCGGGCCCGTGAGCACGTAGCCGCTCGGCGAGCGGGCGATCTCGGCGGGCAGGAGGTCCGTGTGAGGCACGGCGCCGATCATGACGAAGAGCGCGTCGGCGGGGACGGTGACCACCTCGCCCGCGGCGCTGTCGCGCAGCTCCAGCCGCTCGAGCAGCGCCCCGCCCTGCGCGCCGACCACGCTGGTGCGCAGGCGCACGTCCACGTTGCCCGCACTCTCCAGCTGGTCGCGCAGGTAGCTCGACATGCTCTGCCGCAGCGAGGCGCGGCGCACGACGAGCGTGACCCGCCGGGCGTGCCGGGCCAGGTGCAGCGCGGTCTGCCCGGCCGAGTTGCCGCCGCCGACCACGTACACGTGCCTCCCGCCGAGGCCGGCGGCCTCGGAGATCGAGGCCCCGTAGAACACCGACTTGCCAACCAGCGCCTGGAGCGCCGGCACGTCGAGCCGCCGGTAGCTCACCCCGGTGGCGAGCACGACTGCGGCGGCCGTGGCCTCGCTCCCGTCGGACATGCCCACCACGAACCGGTCGCCGTCGCCCCGCAGCGACTCCACCTCGCGCATGAGCACGAAGCTCGTGCCGAACATCCACGCCTGCTGATAGGCCTGCTGGGCCAGCTCCGCGCCGCTCACGCCCTTCGCGAAGCCGAGGTAGTTGCGTATCAGCGCGCTGGCGCCCGCCTGCCCACCGATCGACTCGCGCTCGACCACGAGCGTGCGCAGGCCCTCCGACGACGCGTACACGGCGGCCGCGAGCCCGGCCGGCCCCGCGCCCACGATGATCACGTCGAAGTCCTGCGTGGCGTCGAGGCCTGTGCGCACCCCGTAGGAGCGGGCCAGCTCGGCGTTCGACGGGTCGCTGAGCAGCGTGCCGTCCAGCAGCCGGACGACCGGTCCGCGGCCGTCCGCCTGGCCACCCTCGGCCAGGATCTCCCGCCCCTCGGCGGAGTCGATCGTGTGGAACGCGTGCGGCACGCCGTTGCGGGCCAGCAGGCTGCGCAGCTCGTGAGCGCGGGCCGACCAGCGCTCGCCCACCACGGCGATCTCCTGCGGCGCGGACGTGGTCGCTCGCTGCCACTGGTGCAGGAAGTCCGTGACCGTCTTGTGGAAGAACTCGTCGCGCGGCCGCCAGGGCTTCAGGACGTAGTAGTCCATCCGCCCGAGCGCGAGCCCCCGCAACATCGCCTCCGCCGTGGCCTTGTCGCCCCACGCGCCCCAGTCCACGAGCATCGCGCGCTTGGAGTGCGGGTGCAGCTCCTTGGCGCGGGCGAGCAGCTCCTCCCCGGTCAGGTCGGGCATCCACTGGTCCGCGAGCACGAGGGCCACCGGCTCGCCGGCGTCGCGCATCGCCTCGAGCTTGTCGATCGCTCCGAGCGCCGAGCCCTCGCAGGTCACTCGGTAGTCGCTCCCGTAGCGGCGCTCGAGCTCGCCCCGAATCCGGTCACGCGCGGCGGTCTCGTCCTCGACGACGAGCATCACGGGCCTTACCGGGTCCGAGCGCGAGGGAGCCAATTCGGGTTCATGCGATCGTACCGGTGCATGGCGGAGCCGCATGACTATGTGATCGTCGGGGCGGGGTCGGCGGGCTGCGTGCTCGCCAACAGGCTCACCGCCCGGGGCGCGCGCGTGCTGCTGATCGAGGCCGGCGGCAGCGACCGCAAGCTGCCGGTGAAGGCGCCGGTGGCGTTCCCCGAGCTGTTCCAGGGCCCGAATGACTGGAACTACGTGTCAGAGCCCGAGCCCGGACTGTACGGGCGGCGCTGGTACCTGCCGCGCGCGCGGATGCTCGGCGGCTGCTCCTCGATGAACACGATGCTCTACGTGCGGGGCAACCGGGCGGACTACGACGGCTGGGCGGCCGACCACGGCGCCACGGGCTGGAGCTACGACGAGGTGCTGCCGCTGTTCAAGCGCTCCGAGCGAAACGCCGAGCTCTCCGACTCCTTCCACGGAACGCAGGGCGAGATGCACATCACGGGCCGCCGCTGGCTGTCCAAGCACTGGCAGCCGTTCGTGGACTCGGCCGCGGCGGCGGGCGTCGAGCGAAACGACGATTGCAACGGCGCGCGGCAGGACGGAGCCGGGCTGCTCCAAACCACCACGAAGGGCGGACGCCGCTTCAGCGCCGCCGACGCGTTCCTGCGCCCGGCGAAGGGCCGGGACGAGCTGGACGTGGTCGCCAAGGCGCTCGTGACCCGCGTCGTGCTCGAGCGGGGGCGTGCGGTGGGCGTCGAGTACGAGCAGGGCGGGAAGTCGCACACAGCGCGCGCCGGGCGCGAGGTGATCCTCTCCGCCGGCGCCTACGCCTCGCCCCAGCTCCTGATGCTGTCCGGGGTGGGTCCCGCCGACGACCTGCGCGAGCACGGGATCGAGCCGCTGGTGGACTCGCCGAACGTGGGGCGGCACCTGATGGAGCATCCGATGGCCTTCGTGAACTGGCGCACGCGCGCGAGCGGCACGCTCGACGACGCGGCCGACCCCCGCCACCTGCTGCCCTGGCTCGTTGCGGGGAAGGGCAAGCTCTCCTCGACGGTGGCCGAGGCGGCGGTGCACTGGCGCTCCGAGCCCGGCCTGCCGGCGCCGGACTTCCAGATGCTGTTCGCGCCGGTCTACTTCTGGGAGCACGGCTTTCGCAAGACAGGCACGCCGGCGCTCACGATCGGCGCCGCCTACATCCGGCCCCGGAGCCGCGGCTCGGTGCGGCTGCGCTCCGCCGACCCGGCGGACCACCCGCGCATCACCAACAACTCGCTCACCTCCCAGGGCGAGGTCGAGGCCTTCATGCGCGCACTGGAGCTGATTCGCGAGATCGCATCACGGCCGCCGCTCTCGGGGCTCCTCGAGGAGGAGCTGAACCCCGGCATCTCGCTGCAGGGGGCCGACGACCTCACCTCCTGGCTCCGCGCCACGGCCGAGCACGAGTACCACCCCTCCTGCACTTGCCGGATCGGCTCGCCGGAGAGCGGCGTGGTGGACGCCGAGCTGCGCGTGCACGGCGTGGAGGGGCTGCGCGTGGCCGACGCGTCGGTCATGCCGAGGGTCACGTCGGGGAACACGCACGCGCCCACCGTGATGATCGGCGAGCGCTGCGCGGACCTCGTGACCGGTGAGACTAACTCGAGCGGATAACGGGTAGAAAGCGCGGCGATATTCTCCCGCGCGCGCACACGAGCCGCCGCCCTGGTTGTCGCCGTGGTCGCCGCGCTGGCCGTGGCGGCGCCCGCCGCCGGCGCCGCGCCCACCTACGTCGCGCTCGGCGACTCGTACGCGGCGGGCCCGCTGATCCCGGCGCAGCTGCCGCCGTTCGGCTGCCTGAAGTCGAGCAACAACTACGCGCACCTCGCCGCGCCCCAGCTTGGCCTGACGCTGCGCGACCCGAGCTGCAGCGGCGCCAAGACCGACCACATGACCACCACGCAGAACGTCTCGCCCGGGCCGAATCCGCCGCAGTTCAACTCGCTCGCGAGCGACACGGCGCTCGTCACCGAGCAGATCGGCGGCAACGACATCGGCTTCACCGAGATCATCCGCAGCTGCGCCTCGTCGAGCCCGCAGGGGCACCCCCGCCAGGACCACTACGTGACCGCCGCCGGCGACGAGATCAGCAAGCGCATCCAGGCCACCGCCCCGAAGGTGGCCGCGGTCATCCAGGGCATCCACCAGCGCTCGTCGCAGGCCAAGGTCTACGTGGTCAACTACCTGCCGATCTTCCCCGAGCAGCCGCTGGCCCCCGGGCTCCCCGAGGGCTGCTACCCGCAGATCCCGGTGGCCTTCGCCGACGTGCCCTACCTGCGCGCCAAGGAGAAGGAGCTCAACCAGATGCTGGCCGACCAGGCCGCGGCAAACGGGGCAAGCCTGCTGGACACCTACACGCTGGGAATCGGCCACGACGCCTGCGAGCCCCCGGGACTGCGCTGGGTGGAGCCCCTCGCTCCGGCGAACGCCGCCGCGCCCTTCCACCCGAATGTCCTTGGCATGCGTGCCGAAGCGCAGCTACTAGTAGCTAGCCCCGCGCTAGGAGCGGCTGCCTGTCGCGTAGGGGGCGCGTGTGGCCGCGGGCAGCACGCTGGCCTGGACGGGCGTTAAGGGGCGCGCCTCGCCTACGGCGAGTCGCTATCGGTATTAACGATCATCACCGAGCATTTGGCGTGGCGGGAGATCTTCTCCGGGACGCCTCCCAGCAGGAAGCGCTTCTTGCCGGTCAGTCCCTTGTTGCCGATCACGATCACGTCGGCGCTCTCGCTCGCGGCGGCGTCGAGGATGGCCTCGGCGGCGGTGCCTTCGCGGGCGGCCCAGTCCACGGCGGCGACGCCCTGCTCCTCGGCCTTCCGGGCCTCGCGGGCGAGCACGGACTCGGCGACCGTGCGGAGGTCCACGGTGGCGACCTCGCGGCTGGTCTGGATCGACTCCCAGTGGCGCTCGGTGTCGCCGAAGGCGGCCACCAGGTGGAGGCGCGCTCCCTGGCTCTTGCAGAGGTCGATTGCCTCCTGGACCGCGCGGTCGGCGCGGGCTGAGCCATCGGTGCCGGCAACCACCGTCCGGAACATGACGTGCCGACCATAACCGGTCCGAGCCTGAGGGCCTAGCCTATTGGCGCTGTGACCGCCGACGGCAACCTGCTGGAGCGCGACGGCGAGCTCGCCTCGCTCGAGTCGCTGATCGACGACGCCGCCGGCGGCCGCGCGCGGCTGGCGCTCGTGGAGGGGCCCGCGGGCATCGGGAAGTCCACCCTGATGCTGGAGGCCAGGCGCCGCGCCGGCGAGGCGGGCATGCGGGCTCTGGCGGCGCGCGGGAGCGAGCTCGAGCGTCAGTTCCCGTTCGGCGTCGTGCGCCAGCTGTTCGAGCCGCTGCTGGTGGACCCGAAGCGGAGAAAGCAGGCGCTGAGCGGCGCCGCGGCCACCGCTGCCACGGTGTTCGAGGCGCCGGTGGACGGCGAGGGCGAGCTGAGCGGCGACGGCTCGTTCGCCGTGCTGCACGGCCTGTACTGGCTGACGGTGAACCTGACCGGCGAGAGCCCGCTGCTGCTGGCCGTGGACGACCTGCACTGGTGCGACCGGCCGTCGCTGCGGTTCCTGCTCTACCTGGCCCGGCGGCTCGAGGGACTGCCGGCGCTGGTGGCCGGGAGCCTGCGCCCCGATGAGCCGGGCGCGGACGCCGCATTGCTGGGTGAGCTGGCGAACTGAAGACAAGGGCAATGCAGGGCGTCGAGATCGACGCGTCGGCGCGCCGCGCCCGCGTGCTGGCCGGCAGCAAGTGGGAGGAAGTCGTGCCGCGCGCCTCGGAGCTCGGCCTGGCCGCCCTCCACGGCTCGTCGCCGGACGTCGGCGTCGTGGGCTACTCGCTCGGCGGCGGCATGGGCTGGTACGCCCGCAAGCACGGCCTCCAGACCAACAGCGTCACGGCCATCGAGCTCGTGACCGCCGACGGCGAGCCGGTGCGGACCGACGCCGACCACGAGCCCGAGCTGTTCTGGGCGCTGCGCGGCGGCGGCGGCAACTTCGGCGTCGTGACCGCCATCGAGTTCGACCTCTTCCCGCTCGAGCAGGTCTACGCGGGCACGCTGTTCTTCCCCTACGAGCGGGCCTCCGAGGTCATGCACGCCTGGCGCGAGTGGACGGCCGACACGCCCGACGAGATCACCTCCACGGCGAAGCTGCTGCAGTTCCCGCCGCTGCCGGACATACCGGAGATCGTGCGCGGGCAGTCGTTCGCGGTCGTGTCGGCCGCCTACCTCGGCGCGCAGGCCGAGGGCGCCGAGATCATGCGGCCGCTGCGCGAGCTCGGCCCGGCGATGGACACCTTCGCGATGGTCCCGCCGGCCGCGCTGGCGGACCTGGCGATGGACCCGCCGGACCCGGTCCCCTACGCCAGCACGAGCCAGGTCGTGTGCGACCTGCCCGCCGAGGGTCTCGACGACCTGCTGGCCGTGACCGGCCCCGGCTCCGGCTCCCAGCTCGTGGCCGTCGAGCTGCGCCAGACCGGCGGCGCCCTGTCGCGCACCGCGGAGCACCACGGCGCGCTCGGCTCGGTGGCAGGCTCGTTCGTGTCGTTTGCGGTCGGCGTGGTGATGGACGAGGCGACGGCCGTCACCGCGAAGGCCCAGCTCGGCCTGGTCCACGACGCGCTCGCGCCCTACAGGGCCGGGGAATACCTCAACTTCGCCGAGGGCGACACCGACGTGCGCGACTCGTTCGCCGAGGGCGTCTACGCGCGGCTGCAGGCGGCCAAGGCGAGCTACGACCCGCAGGGCCGCTTCCACGCCAACCACGAGATCGAGACCGACTGATTCGCGGCGCGTTCGCCCCCGAATCGGGGGCGAACGCCGCTCCAGCGGCTACGCTGGCGCGCGGGATGGCTACCGAAGGGCAACCGATCAAGGTCCTGATAGCCGACGACGACCCGATCGTCCGGGCGGTGATGGAGGGCCTGGTCGGCCGCGAGGAGGACCTTGAGCTCGTGGGCTCTGCCAGCGAGGCCGCCGAGGCCGCAGCGCTGGCGCGCGACCACCAGCCGGACGTGGCCGTGCTGGACTGGGTGATGCCCGAGGGCGGCGGGCCGCAGGCGGCGAAGGACATCGCCAACGTCAGCCCAAAGACGAAGGTGATCGCGCTCACGGCGTCCGACAGCGGGCACGCCGCGATCGACATGATGCGCGCGGGCGCGGTGAACGTGCTGATCAAGGACGCCTCGATGCCAGAGATTGCAGAGGCGATTCGCGTCGCCGCGCGCGGCTGAGTGCGGGGCGGGCTCGACCTCGGCGGAACCAAGATCCAGGCCGCGATCCTGGACGAGCACGGCGAGATCGTCGGCCAGTCGCGCCGGCCGACGCCGGGCGAGGGCGGGCCCCCCGCGGTAGTGGAGGCGCTGGCCGAGGCGCTTGCCGAGGCGGCCGACGAGGCAGGGGTGGAGTCGGGTGACCTAGAGGGCGTGGGCGTTGGCTCGCCGGGCGCCGTGGACGCGAAGGCCGGCACGGTGGCCGAGGCCCGCAACATCCCCGAGTGGAGCGACGAGCCCTACCCGCTGGGCCCGGAGCTCGCCAAGCTTGCCGGCGTGCCGGTGGCGCTCGGCAACGACGTGCAGGTGGCCGTCGAGGCCGAGTACAAGCTCGGCGC
This sequence comes from Solirubrobacterales bacterium, assembly GCA_038215095.1. GTDB lineage: Bacteria > Actinomycetota > Thermoleophilia > Solirubrobacterales > Thermoleophilaceae > DATACN01. The sequence goes on from JBBQRG010000003.1 coordinate 16,848, forward strand.
CGCCGAGGACAGCCACTCGCTGCTGGGCGTGTTCTGGGGCACCGGGGTGGGCGGCGGGATCATCCTCGACGGCAAGCCGTGGCTGGGGCGCGGCGCCGCCGGCGAGATCGGCCACATGGTGGTCAAGAACGGCGGCGCCCAATGCCCCTGCGGGCGGCTCGGCTGCATGGAGGCCTACGCCGGGCGCGGAGCCATGGAGGCGCGGGCGCGCGAGCTCGTGGACAAGGGCCGGGAGACCGTGCTGTTCGAGATCATGGAGGAGCGCGGCCGCGACCGGCTGGCCAGCGGAATCTGGGAGCGCGCGCTGAAGGCCGAGGACGAGCTGGCGATCGAGCTGATCGAGCGCGCTCTCGAGGCGCTCGGGGCGGGCATCGCCTCGGCGGTGAACCTGCTCGATATCGAGACCGTGGTGATCGGCGGCGGCCTGGGCACGCGCCTGGGCGAGCCCTACGTGGAGCGGATCGAGGAGGCGATGCAGCCGCACCTCTTCGTGGACGACCGCCCGCCGGCCGTGCGTCTGGCGGCCCTGGGCGACCTCGGCGGGGCCACCGGCGCCGCGCTCCTCGTTGGCCGCCGGTCCATGTCGTAGCTTTGGTGCGTGCAGTTCGTCACTCTGCCCCCGGGGCATGAGGAGCGCGATTTCATCCTGGCCAGCCGGATTCTCGATGAGCTGGGACTCGAGGAACTGCACGTGTTCTGGACGCCGCGGCGCCCGCCGTTCCCGAGCCCGGCCCGCAGGCTGCCCGCGCGCGACCCGCTCGGCGTGCCCGGCCTCCTCGGGCTGCTCGGGCTCGTGGCGGCGCACGTCGGCAAGCGCCTGCAGCGCTAGCGCTCCGCGCCGGTGACCCGCGCCTTCGCGCCCGGGCGCGTGAACCTGATCGGCGAGCACACCGACTACAACTTCGGCCTCTGCCTGCCGTTCGCCATCGAGCGCGGCGTGACCGTGAGCGCCGAGCCGCTGCCCGGCGAGCGTTTCGAGGCGCTGGCCGCCGACGTCGGCGAGCGCGACGCCTTCGACCGCGGCGACCGCTCGCCGGCCGAGGGCTGGCGCGCCTTCGTGAGAGGCATGGTGGCCGAGCTCGAGGCGGCGGGACACCGCGTGCCGGCGGCGCGGCTCACGATCGAGGGCGACCTGCCGCGCGGGTCCGGCCTGTCGTCGTCGGCGGCGCTGGAGGTGGCACTCGCGCTGGCGCTGCTGGACCTTGCCGGCCGGCCCGAGCTCGACCGGATCGAGCTCGCCCGGCTCTGCTCGCGCGTCGAGAACGAGTGGGCCGGCGCCGATACGGGGCTGCTCGACCAGCTGGCCGTGCTGCTTGGCGGCGAGGGTCACGCGCTGCTGCTGGACTGCCGCAGCCTGGAGACCGAGCAGGTGCCCCTCGAGCTGGACGGCTGGCTCCTCGTCACGCTCGACTCGGGCGCCGAGCACTCACACGCCGAGTCGGGCTACAACGAGCGGCGCGACGAGTGCCGGCAGGCCTGTGAGCTGCTGAAAGTGGAGTCCCTCCGCGAGGCCTCCCGCAAAGACGTCGAGCGCCTGCCGCCGCCGCTCGACCGCCGCGCGCGCCACGTGCTGTCCGAGAACGAGCGCGTCGAGCAGGCCGCGGCTGTGCTGCGCGAGGGCGAGCTGGCCGGCCTCGGGCCCCTGCTCGACGCCTCGCACGCGAGCCTGCGCGACGACTACGAGGTGTCGGTGCCCGAGGTGGAGGCCGCAGTGGCCGCCTGCAAGGAGGCCGGGGCGAGCGGAGCGCGAATCGTGGGCGGCGGCTTCGGCGGCTCGGTCCTTGCGCTGTTCCCGCCCGGCTCGGAGCCGCCGCGGGACGCGCTGGAGGTGCGCCCGGGCCCCGCCGCCAGGCTGCTGGAGGACGAGGGCTAGGTGCCCGGCGCCCGGCGCAGGCGTCCCGAGCCCGGCCCTTCCTCGCCCTCCTCGATCTCCGTGAACGGGCGCACGAGGGCCCAGACGAGGAAGAGCACGCCGGCCACGAGGATCGCCAGCCCGGCGTAGAGGTTGATGTTCACGCCGGCCGCCTGGTGCTTGTCGGAGTCGCTGCCGAAGATGCCGGCGCCCGTTATCAGCAGCCCGTAGAGCAGCAGCACGCCGCCAATGATGCGGCGGATGTCGAGCAGGTTGGCGGCCTTCTTCGCCTCCTCCTCGCTGACCTGCGGCTCGTCCGTCTGGTCTGGCTGGTTCGGCTGGTCGGTGCCCTCCACCGGCGCCTCCTAGATGAAGATGATGTTGAGGATCACGACGAGGGCGAGTGCCCCGGCCGCCAGCACGATCGGGTTGCGCCACCAGATCTTGTCACTACCGGTCGCGACCTCGCGGTCGCTCTTCGGCGTGAGCGACCAGACCAGGCCGCGCAGCTCGTTATCCGGCCTGGGCTTGGTGAAGAGCGTGACCGCCACGGTGACGATCACGTCCGTGGTGAACGCGATGCCCGCGCCCCAGAAGTCAGCGGCGATCGGCGAGCCGAAGGAGATCGTGCCCTTTGAGTAGAGCAGGTGGGTCACGAAGGCTCCCAGGGTACCCGCGATCAGCCCGAAGAAGCCGCCCCAGGCGGTGGTGCGCTTCCAGAACATGCCCACGATGAAGGTCGCGAACAGCGGGGCGTTGAAGTACGAGAACAGCAGCTGCACGTAGTTCATGACGTTGGAGTAGCCCTTCGCGATGAAGGCCGTGCCGATCGAGATGGCGATGCCGGCCACCGTCGCGATGCGCCCGAAGCGCACGTAGTAGGCCGACGACTCGTTGCGCCGGAAGTAGCTCTGCCAGAGGTCGTAGGTCACGACCGTGTTGAAGGCGCTCACGTTGGCCGCGACGCCCGCCATGAAAGCGGCGATCAGGCCCGTGACCGCCAGGCCGAGCATCCCGTTCGGCAGGTACTTCGAGATGAGCAGCGGGATCGCGTTGTTGTACTGGAGCGCGTCGCTCTTGCCGCCCAGGCCCTTGACCGTCACGAGCGCCACCAGACCGGGGATGATCGTGAGCGCCGGGATGAAGATCTTCGGGTAGGCGGCGATCAGCGGCGTGCGCCGGGCGGCCGAGAGGTTGCGCGCCGAGAGGGCGCGCTGGACCTCGGCGAAGTTGGTGGTCCAGTAGCCGAACGAAAGCACGAAGCCGAGCCCGAAGATCGTGGAGATGAAGTTGGCGCCGAGCGGGTTGTTCCCGCCGATGCCGAGGCCCTTCCACGCGTGCAGGCCGGGCTCGCCGAGCTTGGTGTCGCGCACCCGGTCGGCCAATCCCGACACGCCGCCCACGGCATGCAGGGCGATCAGCACCAGCGGCACCAGCGCCGCGACGATCAGGAAGAACTGCAGCACCTCGTTGTAGATCGCCGAGGTCAGCCCGCCGAGCGTGATGTACACCAGCACGATCGCGGCGGCCACCAGGATCGCCACCGAGATCGACCAGCCCAGCATCAGCGAGAGCACCAGCCCGAGCGCGAACAGGTTCACGCCGCTGATCAGGATCGTCGCCACGGCGAACGACATCGCGTTGAAGAAGTGGGTCTGGTCGTTGTAGCGCTTGCGCAGGTACTCGGGGACGCTGCGCACCTTCGACCCGTAGTAGAAGGGCATCATCACGATGCCCAGGAAGATCATGGCCGGGATGGCGCCGATCCAGTAGAAGTGCACCGTCGCGACGCCGTACTGCGCGCCGTTGGCCGCCATGCCGAGGATCTCCAGCGCGCCGAGGTTGGCGGCGATGAAGGCAAGGCCGGTGATCCAGGCCGGCAGCGAGCGGCCGGACAGGAAGAAGTCGACGTCCGTCTTGATCAGGCGCCGCGCGGCGACGCCGATTCCGATGACCACCGTGAAGTAGATGGCGATGATCAGGTAGTCGAGCGCGCTGGCGTCGATCCGGAGCACTGGCCGCCACCTACCCCTTGTGCCGATGCGCCTAAACCGCTCGTAGCGCAGACAGCTCGTTGCTGCGCGCGACGCGGCCGAATGCCTCGGCCCTCGGCCTGACCACGCGGCGCAGGCCGCGGTCGCGTTCGATGCCCACGAGGCCGAAGGTGGGCCGGTACCCCTCAGCCCACTCGAAGTTGTCGAACGACGACCAGTAGAGGTAGCCGCGCACGTCGATTCCCTCGTCGAGCGCACGCTTGACGGCCCCGAGATGCGACTCGAGGTAGTCCACACGCTTGGAGTCGTCGCCCGTGGCGATGCCGTTCTCGGTGACCACAAGCGCGCCGGGCGGCTCGCGCATGAGCGTGTAGTACTGCACGCCGGCGAACTCGCCCGGCAGGTCCTCGAGATAGGGCTCCACCATCTCCGCCGGGCGCGGGTCGCCCGCCTCGAAGGCGGGCAGCTGCAGGCAGATTCCGGCGCGCTCGAACAGCGGCGCCGCCACGCGGTGTGCCTCGATCAGGGTGCGCGTGACCCGGCGCCACTCGCCCTCGTCGCTGTGCCCCGGCGGGTGCATCCCCTCGCGGTAGCCGAACAGCGCCACGATCTGCGGCTCGTTGATCGTGCAGGTCCACGGCATCAGCCCGCCGAGCTCGCTCGCCACGCGCTCGCAGTAGCGCGCGAAGCGCTCCACGGCGTCGGCCGCCAGCCAGCCGCCGCGCTCGGCGAACCAGCGCGGATTGGTGAAGTGGTGCAGCGTCACGAAGGCCGTGAGGCCGTTCTCAGCCAGGCACTCGAGCACGCGGCGGTAGTGGCCGAGGGCCGCACTGCTCCACTCTCCGGAGGCCGGCTCGATGCGCGACCACTCGAGCGAGAGCCGATGGGCGTTCTGGCCGAGCCCCGCCAGCAGCTCGAAGTCCTCGCGATAGCGGTGGTACTGGTCGATGGCGTCGCCGGAGGGCTCGACGGCCGTGGAGCCGTCGGTGTGCTCCCAGGCCCACCAGTCGTTGTTCACGTTGCTGCCCTCGACCTGGTGGGCGGCCGTCGAGCTGCCCCAGAGGAAGCCTTCCGGGAAGTCGGCCATCGCCTATCTGATACAAGATTCGGCCGTGGACCGCCGACTGGCCCAGAAGAACCTCCGTACCGGCCTGGTGGCCGCCGCGATCATCCTGGTGGTGTTCGCCGCGGCGTTCCTGACGGGCTACATCTACTGATGACCGGCGAGGCCCAGCCCGAGCGGCACGAGGACGTGCCGGAGCCCGGCGAGCCGGTGCACCTGCCCGAGCCCTCCTACCTGCCGGTGCTGATGGCGTTCGCCATCACGGTCGTCGTCGTGGGCGTCGTCCTGAACTGGTTCATCGTGGGCATCGGCGTGGTGATCTTCCTCGTGGTGCTCGTGCGCTGGGTGCGCGCGGTGCGCAGGGAGATGGCGGACCTGCCGCTCGAGCACTGAGCGCTACGCTCGCTCCATGGAGGAGGACCCCACCACCCAGGAGCTGCGCATCGAGCAGCTCCGGCGCGAGGAGGGCGAGCGCGAGCGGGCGGAGGACGCGCCCACCGAGGACGCCACCGACCAGCACGAGGCCCGTGCCTCGAAGGCCGAGTACCTGCGCCAGAAGCTCGAGCAGCGCGCCGACGCGGAGCGCCGCGCCGGCAACGAGAACGACGAGGGCTAGCTAGCCGGACACTTCGGCCGCGGGGCCGGGCATCTCGCTGGTGGCGCCATCGCTGACCCAGCAGCGCACGATGTCGCGCATCGAGATCACGCCCACCAGCTCGCCGCCGTCCACGATCACCAGGTGGCGGAAGCCGCCCCGAACCATCGCCTCGGCCGCCCGCTCGAGCGACCACTCGGGCGACGCGAACGTGAGCTTGGCGGAGAGGTGGTCCTCCACTTTCTCGCTGTCCGGGCTCTGGCCGGCGCCGACGGACTGCAGCAGGTCGCGCTCGGTCAGGATGCCGGGACCGGGCTGCTCCGGGTCGATCACGACTGCCGCGCCTACGTTTCGCTCTGCCATCGAGCTGGCCGCCTCGCGAAGGGAGTGGCCGGGGTTCACGGTCAGGACCACGCCGCTCATCGCGTCTTTTACGTGCACTCAGCCTCCCGTTCCTAGTGCGAATTGGCGCTTGACCCTATCGCAGGCATCCAATCGGGTGGAAGCCGCGTATGGATGGTTAGTGCGGGAGTCGACCATCGAGCGGCGCAGGGAGCTGTTTCACGAGGCAGCGGAGGTCGTGCAGCGCGAATATCGCGACGATCTCGGCCTCGACGACATCGCCCACCGCCTCGCCTCGTCGCGGCGCCAGCTGCAGCGAGCCTTCGCCGAGGCCGGCGAGACCACCTTCCGCTCCTACCTCCAGCGCGTGCGCATGGCGCGCGCCGCGGAGCTCCTGCGAGAGGGCGCCCTGCCCGTGCACCGGGTGGCCAGCGCCGTCGGCTATCGCCAGCCCGCCCAATTCGCCAAGGCCTTCCGGCGCCACCACGGACGCCCGCCCTCGGCCTTCCGCCAGGCATCACACACCCTGGCAGCCTGACGCTCGCGCCCGTCGTCGGCGTTAAATAGACTCGCGCGCCGTGCGCAGGCACCCCCTGGCCCAGATGATCGCCCTCGGCGTTTTTGCCGCCATCGTGGGCACCGCGATCGTGCTCCTGATGGACTGGTTCCCGACGGGGGCCGACACCGCCGCGCCGACGATCGACACGCTCTACGACGTCCTGCTCGTCTTCTCGGTGCCGATCTTCGTGCTCGTGATGTCGGTGGTGATCTACTCGGTCGTCAAGTTCCGGGCCCGCCCGGGCGACATGGGCGACGGGGCGCCCATCCACGGCAATACGAGGCTCGAGGTGTTCTGGGTCACGGTGCCGTTCCTGATCGTGACCGGGCTCTCGGTGTACGGCTGGGTCGTCCTCAACGATATCGAGAAGAAGAAGCCGAACACGATGATCGTGAACGTGACCGCGCAGCAGTTCACCTGGCACTTCGACTATCCCGGCCAGAAGGTCACCTCCGACCAGCTGATGCTGCCGAAGGACCGCCCGGTCGAGTTCCGGCTGCACAGCAAGGACGTGATCCACTCGTTCTGGGTGCCTGAGTTCCGCCTGAAGTCTGACATCGTGCCCGGGATGACCACGAAGATCCGCCTCACGCCCAACCGGGTCGGCTCGTGGAACGTGGTCTGCGCGGAGCTCTGCGGCCTCGGCCACTCGACGATGCGCCAGCAGGTCACGGTCATGCCCAGCTCGGCCTTCCAGGCGTGGGTGCAGAAGAACGGCAAGGGTGGGCAGCAGGCAGCGGGCGGTGGGCAGGCAGGCGGCGCGGCCGCCGGCAAGTCCGCCTTCGCTTCGAATGGCTGTGCCGGGTGCCATACGTTCAAGGCCTCCAATGCCAGCGGGACCGTCGGTCCGAATCTCGATCAGCTCAAGGCCGTCGCGGCCAAGCGCGAGAAGGGCAAGAGTGCCGCGGCCTACGTCAAGCAGTCCATCGAGGACCCACGAGCCTTCACGGTCAAGGGCTTCCCGAAGAACGTGATGCCCACGACCTTCAAGAAGGACATACCGCCTCAGCAACTCGACGCGCTCGTCCAGTACCTTCTGGGCGGAGGCAAGTGACCCTGGCAGCCAGACTCAGAGCCCCGGGCTGGTATCGCGCCGCCCTGTCCCAGCCGAGCGGCTTCGCGCTCGCCTTCGGGATCGTCACCCTGGCGCGGCTGGCCTACGGCTACGACCCGCTGATCGACTGGACCGCGATCGTCACGATCGCGATGGTCGCCCTGCCGCTCGGCTTCCTCGTCGGCATCGGCTGCTTCGACTACTGGTTCCGCTGGGCCTCAGGCGCGCCCACCATCCCCGAGGACCACTCGGGCCACGGCGCCCGCACCTGGAAGGACTACTTCCGGGTGAACACCGATCACAAGGTGATCGGGATCCAGTACATCTGCACTACGTTCTTCTTCTTCATCGCCGGCGGCCTGATGGCAATGGTGATGCGTGCCGAGCTGGCGCAGCCCGGCACCCAGTTCGTCGACGCGAACACCTTCAACGGGCTGTTCTCGGTGCACGCGTCGCTGATGATCTTCCTGTTCATCATCCCGGTCTTCGCCGGCATCGCGAACTACGTGATCCCGCTAATGATCGGGGCGCCGGACATGGCCTTCCCACGGCTGAACGCGCTCTCCTACTGGATGCTGCCGATGGCCGGCATCCTGATGCTGGCCAGCTTCTTCGCCCCCGGCGGCGCCTTCGCCACCGGCTGGACCGCCTACGCGCCGCTGTCCACGCAGACGCCGCTCGGCCAGACCTTCTTCACGGTCGCCGTGCAGTTCGCGGGCGCGTCGTCGATCGCTACGGCGCTCAACTTCCTGGTCACGATCATCACCATGCGCGCGCCGGGCATGACCTTCTGGCGCATGCCGCTCCTGGTGTGGGCCAACTTCACCACCTCCCTGCTCGTGGTGATCGCCACCCCGTTCATCGCAGGCTCGCAGTTCTTCGTCCTCTTCGACCGGGCGCTAGGCACTCACTTCTTCGACCCGGGGCACGGCGGCGACGTGATCATGTACCAGCACGTCTTCTGGTTCTACTCGCACCCGGCCGTCTACATCATGATGCTGCCGGGCTTCGGGATCATCAGCGAGGTCATCTCGACGCACGCCCGCAAGCCGATCTTCGGCTACCGGATGATGGCGTTCTCGCTGGTGGCGATCGTGATCCTGGGCTTCACGGTCTGGGCCCACCACATGTTCGTGTCGGGCATGTTCTCCTGGCTGCGGGTGCCGATGATGATCACCACGATGCTGATCGCGGTGCCCACCGGCATCAAGATCTTCTCGTGGCTGGCCACGCTGTGGAGAGGCGTGATCCACCTGAGAACGCCGATGCTGTTCGCGCTCGGCTTCATCACGATGTTCACGCTCGGCGGGATCAGCGGCATCATGCTCGCGGTCATCCCGTTCGACATCCACGTGTCGGACACGTACTTCGTGGTGGCCCACATCCACTACGTGCTGTTCGGCGGCAGCGTGTTCACGATCTTCGCCGGGATCTACCACTGGTTCCCGAAGATGACCGGCCGGATGTACAGCGAGGGCCTCGGCAAGCTGCACTTCTGGCTCTCGTTCGTGTTCTTCAACCTCACCTTCGGCCCGATGCACTTCGTGGGCATCGACGGCATGCCCAGGCGAGTGGCCGACTACGCCGAGAAGTTCGCCACGCTGAACCTCTTCATCAGCATCTCGAGCTTCATCTTCGGGCTCTCGTTCCTGATTTTCCTCTACAACATGATCGCCTCGTGGCGGTACGGGCCGCGCGCGGTGGGCAACCCGTGGCGCGCCCACTCGATCGAGTGGCAGGTGTCTTCGCCGCCGCCGACCTTCAACTTCGACGAGGTGCCCACGGTGGTGGGCGGCCCCTACGAGTACGGCGTGCCCGGCGCCGTGCACGCGGTGTTCAAGGAGAAGGCCGCGGCCGCATCGGCACAGCCCGCGCCGGCCGGCGGCGGCGGAGCGCCGCCTCCCAACGAATGAGCGACGCGGCTCCCAAGCGCATCCTCGTGGTGGCCAATGAGACCGTGGCCGGCAAGCCGCTGATCGACGCGGTGAAGAAGCGCGCCGACGAGGGTCCCGTCTCCGTGCACGTGATCTGCCCGCAGAACCAGCCCAAGCACGGCTACGTGATCTACGAGGAGCACACCCGCGACGCCGCCGAGAACCGCCTGGAGATGACGCTGGCGCTGCTGCGCGAGGTCGGCATCGAGGCCGACGGCGAGGTCATGGACCCCGACCCCTACGCGGCGATCATGGACGCGCTGGGCGAGGAGGACTACGACGAGATCATCCTCTCCACCCACCCCGAGACGCGCTCGGGCTGGATGCGCGAGAACCTTGTGGACCGCGTGTCACGCGCCACGCGCCGCCCGGTCGAGCACGTGGTGGTGGACCTGGCCGAGGGCCACGAGGGAGCCAAGCGCACGCTCGTGGTGGCCAACCAGACGGTCGACTCGCGCGACCTGATCGAGACGCTCAAGAAGAAGGGCGCCGAGGGCGAGCACCAGTTCTTCGTGATCCTGCCGCAGTCGGGCGCCGAGGACAACGACGAGGAGGCCGCCGAGCGGCTGGCCACCACGCTCACGGAGCTCCAGGAGGCCGGCATCGAGGCGATGGGCCAGGTCGTCCACCCGGACCCCTATACGGCCATCCAGAACGCGATGCAGGACTACGGCGCCGACGACGTGCTCATCTCCACCTTCCCCGAGACCCGCTCGGGCTGGCTGCGCAACGACCTCGTCGAGCGGGTGCGCGCCGCCACCAACCGCCCCGTCGAGCACATCGTGAGCGAGGAGGGCTAGATGGAATCCGCGTCCGTCTCGATCGCCGGCGACCTCAAGCACCAGCACGGCGACGACGCCCACGAGGAGCACCCGCCCGAGCCCAACGTCTCGTCCCGCATCGAGGCCCAGACGCTCGGCATGTACCTCTTCATCATCTCCGAGGTGATGCTCTTCGGAGCGTTCTTCACGGCCTACTTCTTCGTCCGGGTCGTGAACGGCGACCCGTGGCCTGCCTCCGGCGAAGAGATCCCCAAGGTGATCGCGGGCGTGAACACGGCGATCCTGATCTCCTCGAGCTTCACGATGCACTGGGCGCTCGAGGGCGCGCGCAACGAGAACCGCCGCGCGCTGCGGGTGGGGATGCTCACCACCTTCCTGCTGGGCCTGACCTTCCTCACCGTGCAGATCAACGAGTACGTGCACCTGGGCTTCGCCCCGCACGACAACGCGCAGGGCACGATCTTCTACTGCCTCACCGGCTTGCACGGCGCCCACGTGTTCGTGGGCCTGAACCTGCTCGCCTTCGCGACCGTCCGCGCCTTCCGCGGGCACTTCTCGGCGAAGGAGCACCGCGGCGTCGAGGTGCCGGGCATCTACTGGCACTTCGTCGATGTCATGTGGATCTTCGTGTATTCGACGATCTACCTCCTCTGATGCTGAACCCGCTGCGGTCCGAGCGGGAGGCGTTCCGGTTCTTGCTCTACGTCGCCGTCGTCATGGCTGTGATCGTCGGGCTCGTGCTCGGCATTCGCGCGCTTTGAGCGACGACCTCGCGCTTGCCGAGCGCGCTGCGCGAGCCGCCGCTGAGGTGCTGCTGGAGCGCTTCGGCGGGCCGGTGCGGGGGCTCGACTCCAAGACCAGCGCCACCGACCCGGTGTCGGACGCCGACCGCGAGGCCGAGCGGGCCATTCGTGAGCTGCTGGAGGCGGAGCGGCCCCAGGACGGGCTGCTGGGCGAGGAGGGCTCGAGTCAGGAGGGCGAGAGCGGGCGCCGCTGGGTGGTCGACCCGCTCGACGGGACGGTGAACTACCTCTACGGGATTCCGCAGTGGTGCGTGAGCGTGGCGCTGGAGGACGGGGAGGGCGCTCTGCTCGGCGTCGTGTTGGACCCGGTTCGAGAGGAGGTGTTCTCCGCCATGCGTGGTGAGGGCGCGCTCGTCAACGGCGGGCAGGTAAGGGTGAGTGAGGCCGCCGAGCTCGCTCGTGCCCTGATCGGAACCGGCTTCAGCTACGAGGCGTCGCACCGCGCCGAGCAGGCTGCGGTGGTCTCGCGGGTGCTCCCGCGCGTGCGCGACATCCGCCGAGCCGGCTCGGCGGCGCTCGACCTGGCCTGGGTTGCCGCGGGCCGCCTGGACGGCTTCTACGAGCGCGGCGTGAAGCCCTGGGACTGGCGTGCGGGCGGCCTGCTGGTGGAAGAGGCCGGCGGCATCGTGCGCGAGCTGCAGGGTGAGCCGTTCGGCGTGGTGGCGGCCGGCCCGGGCCTGATCGAGGAGCTCGCCGGCCTGGTGACCGACAAAACGGGCCCGCCACCGGTTGCGTAGGAGGCACGTGTGGCCGCGGGCAGCCCGCCGGCCTTGGCGTTCCCTAAGGGACGCGGCCTATTTGACAGTCAGTGTTCCCTTCATGCCTCCGGCTTCGTGGCCGGGCACGCTGCAGTAGAAGGTGTACTTGCCGGGCTTCAGGCTGGCCGAGACCTTCGAGGTGCCGCCCTTGCCGACCTTGGGGCCGTTCTTCTTCACGCCGTTGCCCTTGATCGAGATGTCGTGCTGCACGTTGGCCTTGTTGGCCATGTCCAGCTCGATCGAGCCGGGCTTCGCGAGCGCGTTGATGGCCGTGAACGCCAGCGCGCCGGTGGGGTCGGCGTCGATCTGGAGCTTGCCGCCCTGCTCGGTGACGGGCTTCTTCGAGACCTTCGGCTTGCCGGCGCTTGCGAGCGCGCCCGGGTCCTGGCCCGGCTGGGCCGCCACGTGCCCCACGTAGGCCGCCACGTCCAGCGCGTTCGTGCCGGTGACGAGGTTGCGCGGCATGATGCTGTCGCGCCTCACGTTGGAGATCTGGCGGTGCACGATGCCGCGCACGGTGGCCTCCGTCATCCCGTCGCTGCGCGCCGTCTGGAAGGCGTGGTCGAGGTTCGGGCCCTGGACGCCCTGGGCGTTCGCCCGCTTGAGCGTGTGGCAGGAGGCGCACTTCTGCACGAACAGCGCCTTGCCGTTCACGAGGTCGGCGTCGTGCTGGCGGCCGCAGCCCGAAAGCGGGATCGCGGCGGCCGCTGCGAGCGCGAGCGCGGCCAGGGAGAGATGACCAGGGGGCCTCACGGGGCCGGAACAATATCCGGTGGTTCGGGCAGGTCGTCGAGCTGTCCGAGCGCCGCCGCGATCACGCCCTGGGCCACGCTTTCCCAGCTGTAGCGCCGTCGCGCCAGATCGGCCAGCGAAGCCCTGGCCTGGTCCCTCCGGCCGGGGTCCAGTTGGAGCCACTCCACCAGCTTGCGGGCGATCTCCTCCACCGCTCCCGCGCCCACCTCGAACGCCATCAGCTCGCGCAGGTCCTCGTCCAGCGTGGGCGCCAGAGTGGCGGTCACCTCGGCCATGCCCGAGTGGGCCGCGGACAGCGGCAGGGCCCCGCAGGCGGCCGCCTCGGCCGCCACCATCCCGAAGGCCTCCGGGAAGGTGCTGGGCATCACGAGCGCCTCGCAGGCCGGCAGCAGGCTGGGCAGGTCCTCGTGCTCCAGGCGGCCGGTGAAGCCCACGCGCTCCGCCAGCCCCGGGGCGGCTTCGAGGTAGCCGCGCCGCTGCTCGCCCTCCAGGCCGTCCAGGAAGGCGGCCAGGTGGCGCAGCTCGCCGGCCGGCCCGCCCTCCAGCTCGCGGCCGCGTGCGGCAACCTCGCGCGCGCCGTCCAGGTCGCCGCTCGAGAGCGCCCCCAGGAGCCGCTCGAGCCCATCGCGGTACTCGCCGAACCCCACGATCACCAGGCGCGCCTCCGGCACCTGCGCCAGCACCAGCGGCCAGGCGGCCAGCAGCAGGTCCACGCCCTTCGACACGATCAGCTTGCCCACGAACGCAACGATGCGGTCGTCGGCGGGGTCGAGGCGCTCGAGCTCGGCGGCGGCTCCCGCCTCGCCGCCCCAGGACGCCGCCTGGCCGCCCTCCAGGCGCTCAGCCAGCTCGTGCAGGCGCTTCGCCGCATCGGCGGCCTCGAGCGGCCTGAAGGCCTCCACGTCCACCCCGGGCGGCCCCAGGCGCGTGCGCTCCGCCAGCCCCGGCTCGTCCATCACCTCCCAGAGGCTCTCGGCCGTGTGCCGCGAGCCCACCAGCACGCCGCCGGCCCCGGCCAGGCCCTCGCGCGCGTAGGGCAGGAAGCGCTCCCGGTGGGGGCGCACGACGTACTCGAGCGCGCTGCCGTGGACCTTCACCGCGTAGGGCACGCGGCCCTCGAGCGCCCGCGCGAGGACCACGGGGCCCATGATCAGGTGGTTGGCCAGCGCAACGTCGGGCTCCACCCGCTCGGCCACCTCTCTGACCGCGTCCACGTTGGCGTCCAGGTAGCGCCCGATCTCCTCGTCGCCCAGCTCCGGGAACGGCACTGCGCGGAAGCCCTCGTAGCTGTCGGCCACGTACAGCGGCAGCACCCCGCCGATGTCGGGCACGTGGATCTCGGCGCCGACGTCCGGCGGGTCGCGGTCCTGGCAGAACAGGTGCACCTCGTGCCCCATGCCGGCCAGTGCGCGGCAGAGGCTCGCGTTGTAGATGTTGCTGCCCGTACCGCGCAGCAGGTAGCCGTGGAAGATGAGGATTCGCACCTTGACTAGACGCTACCTGTGGGCCGCATGGCCTATTCTTCCCGCCTTCATGCCGGCCCGTCAGCGATACCGCCTGCGCGCCCGCTCCGACCGCGAGATCATCAGCGAGGTCGAGCCGGGCAAGACCTACGTGGACCGCGACAGTGGCGAGGAGTTCGAGGTCGTGTCCGCGTTGCTGCCGCTGGCGCCCTCCCCCAGCGACCTGCCCTACTCGGTGGAGAACCTGCGCCTGTGCGGCTGCTCCCTCGAGCAGCTCGTGCAGCGCGACCTGAACGATTGCCCGCATTGCGGCCGCCGCCTGCCGGCGGTCCAGCGCCCGGACGAGCGTCCGAGCGATAGTTGACCCTGCGAGCGTGGCCCGCTCGCGTATCGCCCTCCTCCTCGCCCTGCTCGCGCTGGCGCCGCCGCTCGCGCTGACGGCCTGCGGCGGCGACAAGGAGGCCGCCAAGAAGCCGCGGACCACCACCACCCGCACGGAGCCAACCGCGCCCCGCGCGGAGACCGTGCCGGCGGCTCCGGTGCAGACCACGCCCGCGCCCAGCACGACCTCGCAGGATCCCGCCACGGCTCCCAACACGCCCGGCGAGGGCAACGGCAGCACCCGCGGCACGCCACAGGGCGGCTCCGACAGCCCCCAGAACGACACGCCGCCGCCGTCAGGCAGCCCCGCGGAGCGCTTCGAGAAGGACTGCGAGAGCCGGCCGAAGACCTGCGGCTAGGCGAACGCGCCGGCCAGGCCGCCGAGCGCCTGCTCGCGCGAGCCGAAGATGCGCAGGTGGCCTACGAGGCCGGTGATCTGGAAGGGGCGCATGATGCGCTCGGTCGGGCAAACGAGCACGAGGCCGCCCTTTCGCACCCGCAGCTGCTTGAGCGCGTAGAGCAGCACGCCGATCCCCGTGGAGTCCATGAAGGTCACGTCCGAGAGGTCCACGACGACCCGCGTCTTGCCTTCGTCGGCCAAGCCGAGCAGGCGGCGGCCGAGCTGAGGCGCCGTCAGCGCGTCAACCTCGCCACACGGGGCGACGACGTGCGTGCGCTCGTCGACAGCCTCGTCGTTCATGCCGAAATCGATCAGGCCCCCCAAGGCGCCGGACGCTATCAGGCTTGCCGGTGGGCCGGAGCGGGGCTGCGGCCGGGTCTGCGGACGCGCGCGGGAGCCGGCGCCGGGACCGGCAGGTCGCTGCCGCGCCGGCGCGGCACGCGGGCCGGCGGAGTGTGGTCGCGGTCGCGCGATCGGCCGGGGCGCCAGCGGCCCAGCGGCAGGTGCATGCCGTCGCCGCCCGGGCCGTCTCCGGCAGGCCGGGGCCCGGGGCCTTCGCCCCCGCCGCCGTCGTCTCCCCGCGAATCGTCGTCGTCGTCGCGCAGCTTGAAGAACCAGATCAGCCACACGATCAGCAGGCCGACGTCGAAAACGCGGAAGCCGACCATGAAGATCCACCCCTCAGTGGTCATCTCCTCACGATGCTACCGCGATGGGCGCGGCCTTCAAGACCGCAGTTGCGCCTAGCCCTTGGTTCCGTCGGTGGTACGGGGGTCCGGGACGTAGGTAACGGTGTACAGCAGGCGGGCGCGGAAGTAGGTGCAGCCGTACACGCGGATCGCGCCGGGAGTGTGCTGAGCGGCCGCCTGGGAGACGTCGTCGCACTTGCCCTTGGCCCTCGAGGAGCGCCACCAGTTGCTGCGCGGCAGGTTCACGGCGAAGGCGGGGGCCCAGGTGGGCACGGTCAGCGCGATGATGTTGCCCTTCGACACCTGGATAGGGGTGTCGAACACGAAGGTGGGACTCGAGCCGAAGTAGTGATCGACCCTGAAGAGGGGCGACTGGCGCAGCAGGCGGTGGTTCAGGCGCGTCTTGCGCTTCTTGCCCTGCCGCACCACGGAGATGCGGACCTGCGGCGGCCCCCCGTAGAGGTCGGTGAAGAACTTGACCTGGTTGGCGTCGGGCTTGCCGAGCGTGACCGTGAACGCCACGATCTTGCCGTCCCGCGGGATCCGGAACGGGTCAGCGCCCTTGCCCGAGCGTCCCATGTAGCCCGACACGCGGCCGATCGCCTGGCAGTTCGCCGGGCAGCTGGCGAGGGTCGTCGCGGGGTTCGCGTCCGCGCCCAGCTCGATCACCTTGGCCTGGGCCGACGGGGCCAGGGCGAGGACGATCAGTGCGGCGATGAGTGGGAGGGCTCGTCTCATGACCGGGCTAAAACACCCGTTTCGCCACCTAGTTGCGGCTTCCTACTTGTAGCGATAGGTGATCCGTCCGCGATCGAGGTCGTACGGCGACAGCTCGATCTTGACCCGGTCACCGGGCAGGATGCGGATGTAGTGACGCCGCATCTTGCCCGAGATGTGACCGAGAACCTCGTGATCGTTGTCGAGCTTCACCTTGAACATCGTGTTCGGGAGGGCCTCGAGGATGACGCCCTCCATCTCAATCTTTTCTTCCTTGGGCACGAGGCGAGCGGGCGCTAGATCGCCCGGACGTTCACCGCCTTCGGTCCCTTGTCGCCGACCTCTTCCTCGTACTCGACCTTGGCGTTCTCCGCCAGCGACTTGAAGCCGCCCCCGTCGATCCCTGAATAGTGGACGAACAGGTCTCGATCGCCGTCATCGGGCGTGATGAACCCGTAGCCCTTCTCGTCGTTGAACCACTTGACGGTTCCGGTAGGCACGCGCTGTTCCTTCCCTTCCTGCTTGTGCCTGCTCGAACCAGCGGTTGCAAATCCGATCTCGGCACGTGCGAAATGGTTCCTGCCGGCACGGGCCGGCCCAACGGGGAGAAACGCTATCAGGGGCGGCCGTCGCCTAGTTGCCCTCGAAAGTCGCCTTGCCGGGGCCCTGCTCGAGGAAGCTCTTCACCGCGCCCTGCAGGTCCGACGTCTCGAACAGCGGCGCGCCGATGTCGGGGGTGCGCTCGTCGGCACCGCGAACGCCGTGCTCGAGGAAGGCCCGCACGATCCGCTTCGTGGCGCCGTGGGCCACGGTGGGCCCGGCGGCGAGGCGCTGGGCGAAGCGCATCGACTTCTCGGCCAGCTCGCCGTCCGGCAGGACGCGGTTGACCACGTTCCAGTGCTCGAGCTCCGCGGCCGGGTAGACGCCCCCGCTCATCACGAACTCGCGCGCGCGGGCGGGGCCCGCCCGCTCCGCCATGCGCTGGGTGCCACCCATCAGCGGAGTCAGCCCCACGACGGCCTCCACCAGGCCGAACTGGGCCGATTCGGAGGCCCAGATCATGTCGCAGCCGAGCGCGAGCTCGAGGCCGGCGGTCAGGCACAGCCCGTGCACCGACGCGAGGGTGGGAAACGGCAGCCCCTCCAGGCGGTGGGTGATGCCGAGCAGGCCGGCCACGAACTCGCGCGCGTCCTCCTCGGACAGGCCGTGGAACACGTTCACGTCGGCGCCGCCGGTGAACAGCTCGCCCTCGGCGCGAACCAGCAGCGCGCGCAGGCCGGCGCTGTCGGCCTGCTCGAGCGCGGCCGACACGTCGGCCACCATCTCGCGGCCGAACAGGTTCAGCGGCGGGGCGTCGATCACGAGGACGCCCACGTCCCCGTCGCGCTCGAGGCGCGCGCTAGCCACGGAGCTCGTCGGCCACGGCCCGCAGCTCGTCCTCGCCCACGTCCTGCGGCTTTCCGGGCAGCCGCAGCGGGTCGTCCTCATAACGCGGGATCACGTGCACGTGGAAGTGGAAGACCGTCTGCCAGGCGGCCTGCTCGGTCGAGTTCAGCAGGTTGATGCCGTCGCAATGAAGCCGGTCGCGCATCCGCCCGGCCAGCCGCTTGGCGGCCGCCATCACGTGGGCGAGGTCCTCATCGCCGACCTCGTACAGGTTCTTCGAGTGCCGGCGCGGAATCACGAGCGCATGGCCCCGCGTCCACGGGCTGATGTCCATGAAAGCGACCGTGTGCTCGTCCTCCTGGACGATCTCAGCCGGCCCCTCGCCGGCCGCGATTGAGCAGAAGATGCAGTCGTCGTCCGCCACGGCGCGGCAGCCTATTGGTTCAGAGCCAGCCGACCCGCTTGAAGTTGCTGTAGAGGCCCGTGCAGACCAGCAGCATGACTCCGAGGACGAGCGGGTAGCCGAAGGTCCAGCGCAGCTCCGGCATGTGCTCGAAGTTCATGCCGTAGATGCCGGCGATCATGGTGGGCACCGCGGCGATCGCCACCCAGGCCGAGATCTTGCGCATGTCGTCGTTCTGGCGCACGCTGACCTGGGTCAGGTTCGCCTGGAGCACGCTCGTGAGCAGCTCGCGGTAGCCCTCGACCTGCTCGTGAACACGCACCAGGTGGTCGTTCACGTCGCGGAAGTAGGTGCGCACCTCGGGGTGGATCAGCTCGTAGCGCCCACGGGCCAGCTTGTCGACCGGCTCCGTGAGCGGCGAGACGGCGCGGTTGAACTCGAGCACCTCGCGCTTGAGCTTGTAGATCCGCTCCGAGGGGCTGGTGCGCGCGGGAGAGAAGACCTCGTCCTCGACCTGCTCGATGTCCTCGCCGAGCCCCTCGACGGCCGGCGAGTAGTCGTCCACCACCTGGTCGACGATCGCGTGCAGCACGGCGCCCGGGCCGCGCTTGAGGTGCTCGGGGTCGCTCTCGAGGCGCTCCCGCACCGCCTCGAGCGCGCTGGCCACGCCATGTCGCACGGTGATCACGAAGTTCTCGCCCAGGAACACGAGGATCTCGCCCAGCGTGACGACCTCGTCCGAGTCGACGTAGCGCGCGGTCTTCAGCACCACGAAGAGGGTGTTGCCGTAGACCTCGAGCTTGGGGCGCTGGTGGGCGTGGATCGCGTCCTCGACGGCCAGCTCGTGGAGGTCGAACTCGCGCTTGATCGAGTCGAACTCCTCCTCGCTCGGCTCGTACAGGCCGATCCAGACGAAGCCGCTGTCGCCGCGCGCCTCCTTGGCCTGCTCCAGCGAGAGGTCGCCCTGGCGCCGCTTCCCCTCCTCATAGACCGCGCAGTCGACGATCATCCGGGCGGATTGTGGCGTAGGCGCCGGGCGACCTCCAGCGCCTGATCGCGCGTGACGGCCTCGCCGGTGAAGGCGGCCTCCTCGAGTTCGGCCAGCAGCCGGCCCAGTTCCGGACCGGGCTCGATGTCAAGCTCGCCCGCCAGCTCGTCGCCCCGGAGCGGCGGGCGCGGCGGCCCGGCCGCGCGCCATGCCAGCGCCTCGGCCATCAGCTCGCGCGCCAGCTCCAGGTGGGCGGCGATGGCGGCGTCGGCGTTCTTGCCGCGGGTGGCGAGGCGGTCCGCGCAGGACAGCAGCGTGACCTCCACCTCCACCGGGCTCGTGTGCTTCAGGTAGTGGTAGACGGTGCGCCGGTCGAGCGGCCGCTCGTGCACCAGGAAGCCGAGCACGAGGTGGTGGCGCGTGACGCCCTCCAGGAAGCGGCTCAGGCGCTCGCTGGTGCGCAGCCGGCGGCAGAGCGCCCGGATCATCTCCTCCCCCACGGCGTCGTGGCCGATGAAGGTGACCCGCCCGTCGGGGCGCACCCCGCGCGTGGCCGGCTTGCCGATGTCGTGCAGCAGCGCCCCGAAGCGCAGTGCCTGGCCGCGGGTGAGCTCATCCGCCAGCGGCTCGTCCAGCACGGCCCGAAGCGGGGCCGCCAGCTCGCCGAAGAGCTCCTCCAGGCGCCCCTCCAGCTCGAGTTGGCGGCGCAGCACCTCGAGCGTGTGCCCGTAGACGTCCAGGTGGTGGAAGTGGCTCTGTTCCACGTCGTGGAGGTCGGCGAGCTCCGGCAGCACGGCCGCCAGCAGGCCCAGCCGGTCGGCCAGCTCGACGCCCTCGACCGCGCCGCCGGCGGCGAGCAGGCGCTTCAGCTCGCCGAAGACCCGCTCCGGCGAGGCCTCGGAGGTGCGCGGCGCGGCGGCCGCGCTCAGGCGCTCGGTCTCGGGGTCGGGCTCGAAGCGGAGCTCGGCGGCGAAGCGGGCCAGGCGCAGCGGGCGAAGCGGGTCGGCGTCGTAGGCACGCGCGCCGAGCACGCGCAGCACGCGGCCGTTTAGGTCCGCGCGGCCGCCGTGGGGGTCGATCAGCTCACCGCCCTCCAGCGGGCGGGCCATGGCGTTGATCGTGAAGTCGCGCTCGCCCAGGTCGGCCTCGATCGTGTCGCCCTGCAACGGCGAGACGTCGAACACGCGCCCGCCCCGGCGGTCGATCACGCGCCACGAGCCGAACGCCTCCGAGAGCGCGAACACGGGCCCGCTGACCTCGCCGGCCAGCGCGCGGGCGGCGCGCTCGGGATCGCCGGCCACGGCCAGGTCCACATCCGTGACCGGGCGGCCCAGCAGCTCGTCGCGCACGCTGCCACCCACCAGCCAGGCGGGCTCTCCTCGCAGCGCGGCGATCATCGCTCGTGCAGCCTGCTCACGCGCGGCAGCAGGCCGGTCACCACCTCGTAGTTGATCGTGTCGAGTCGCTTCGCCACCTCTTCGCAGAGGATTCGCTCGTCGCCCTGCGAGCCGATCAGCACCCCGCTGTCGCCCACCTCCACGTCGGTGTCAGGTCCCAGGTCCACGGTCAGGTTGTCCATGCTGATGGTGCCGACAACCGGGTGGCGCCGCCCTAGGATCAGCACGTCGCAGTCGTTGGACAGGCCGCGCCGCCAGCCGTCGCCGTAGCCGATCGGCAGCGTGCCGACCCAGGTGTCCTCGGGCGCCTTCCAGCTGCGGCCGTAGCCAGCGCTGTCGCCGGCGCGGAAGGGCTTCACGGCCGCGACCCACGACTCCAGTCGGAGCGCGGGCTCCAGGCCTTGCTCCGCCGGGTCCTCGCCGTAGGGGTCGAGCCCGTACACCGCCACGCCACAGCGCACCATGTCGAAGTGCGCGGCCGGCTCGCGCAGCGTGGCCGCGCTGTTCGCAGCGTGCACCATGATGCCGGGGTGGCGGCGCTTCAGCTCCTCTGCGAAGGGCGTGAAGCGCTCGAGCTGGGCCGGGAAGTGGTCGTCGCCAAGCTCGTCGGCGGTGGCGAAGTGCGTCATCGCGCCCGCGAGCTCGAGCCGCTCGTCGCCGGCCACCAGCTCGGCCACCGCCTGCGCCTCCTCGAGGTCTGCGGTGCCGAGCCGCCCCATGCCCGAGTCGAGCTTCACGTGCACTCGCGGCGCCGGGGCGCCGGCCTGCGCGCGCTCCGCCACCGCCCGGGCGAAGCCCTCGCGCCACGCCACCACGTCGGCGCCCGCGTCCAGCGCCACGTCCAGCTCGTCTGGCGTCAGCGCCCCCATCACGAGCAGCGGTACCAGGAGGCCGGCGCCGCGCAGCTCCCGCGCCTCCGCGGCCGTGGCCACGGCCAGCCAGGCCGCGCCCCCGCTCAGTGCGGCCTCCGCGGGCGGCGCAGCGCCGTGGCCATAGCCGTTCGCCTTCACCACAGCGCAAAGCAGAGTGCCCTCCGGCAGCTCGGTCCGCAGGCGGGCGCAGTTGCGCTCGACCGCGCCAAGGTCCACGCGCGCCGTGGCGCGCTCGGGGGCGCTCATTCGTGCAGCCCCGCCGGCAGCGCCTCGATCACGTCGCCGGCGATCACGTGGTCGGCCCCGTGGCGGGAGGCCGCGGCCCTGCCCGCCCGTGCGTGGGCGAGCGTTCCCAGCGCGGCCGCCTCGAACGGCCCGAGCCCCTTCGCGAGCAGCGCGCCGATCAGCCCGGAGAGCACGTCGCCGGTGCCGGCCGTGGCCAGCGCGGGCGTGCCGCCGGAGCTGACGGCCACGGGACCGCCGGGCGCCGCCACGAGCGTGTCGTCGCCCTTCAGGAGCACCACGGCGCCGCTGCGCTCGGCGGCCTCGCGGACGTGGCGCAGCCGGTGGCGCTCCACCTCCTCCGAGTCCACGCCCAGCAGGCGCCCCAGCTCGCCTGCGTGCGGCGTCAGCACCGTGGGCCCCTCGCGCCCAGCAAGCGACTCGAGCGCCTCCGCGTGGGCGTTCAGGCCGTCGGCGTCGATCAGCAGCGGGATCTGCACGGCCCGGGCCACCCGCCGGGCGAACTCGCCGGCGCCGTCGGAGCGCCCGATGCCGGGTCCCAGCACGACGGCGCCCGCGCGCTCGGCCATCTCCTGGACCTGCTCGGCCCCCTCGGGGGTGTGCGCGCCGTCGTCGTCGGGCAGGCCGCGGCTCATCTGCTCGAGCAGGCGCATGTCCATGGCCGGCTGCACAGGACCGGGCACGGCCACCTGCACGTAGCCGGCACCGCTGCGGGCGGCCGACAGCGCGGCCATCGCCGGCGCGCCGGTCAGCCCCATCGAGCCGCCCACCACCACCACGACGCCCGACTGGAACTTCGAGCCCGATCGCCGGCGCGGCGGGTACAGCCCGAGCACGCGCTGCGAGATCAGCCCGGCCGCGTCGGGCGCGGGCGCGCCGCGCGGAATGCCGATCTCCACCACCTCGACCGCTCCCGCGTGCTCGGCGCCGGGCATCACGTGCAGGCCGATCTTCGAGCCGTGGAAGCTGGCCGTGACCTCGGCCCTGACCGCTTCCCCCTCGACCTCGCCCGTCGAGGCGTTCACGCCCGAGGGCACGTCGCAGGCCACCACGGGGGCGTCCTGGCCGTTGATCGCGGCGATCGCGCCGGCCACGGGCTCCCGCGGCTCGCCCTCGAAGCCGGTGCCGAGCAGCGCGTCCACCACGGCGCCCGAGCCCGCCAGCGCCTCGGCCTCGAACGGCCGCGGCGCGTCGCCGGCCAGCCGCTCCAGGTTCGCCCGCGCGTCGCCCTGCAGCTCGTCGAGCGGGGCGATCGCGAGCACGTCGACCTCGCGGCCCTCCTCGCGCAGCAGGCGCGCGGCCACAAGCCCGTCGCCGCCGTTGTTGCCCTTGCCCACCACCACGCGGATGGGACCCTCGTGCGCCGCGCCGGCCGCGACCCGCGCCAGCCCGGCGCCGGCCCGCTCCATCAGGTCGAGCGACGGCACGCCCTGCTCCTCGATCGCCCAGGTATCTACAGCGCGCATCTCGTCCGCCTCGTAGAGCGGCTCCAGCCAGTCGGGCAGGCTCACCGGAGGATGGCCACCGCACCCGCGGTCGTGTCCGTGTGCGTCAGCGACACCGACGGCTCGGCGCCAAGCTCACGGGCCCGCGCGGCCGCGGCGCCGCTCAGCCGCACCTCGGGCGCAGCGTTGGTGGCGATCACCTCGACGTCGCGGAAGCTCCAGCCGGTCAGGCCGAGGGCCTTGGCGACGGCCTCCTTGGCACAGAAGCGCGCGGCCAGGTGCTGCGCGGGCCGGGCGCGGCCGGCGGCGTAGCTGCGCTCGGCGTCGGTGAACAACCGCTCGGCGAGCCGTGGCCGGCGCGCAAGAGCGCGCTCGAAGCGGTCGACGTCGAGGAGATCAAGACCGACACCAACCACGCAGCTAGCCCGTTCGCGTAGGGGGCGCGGGGCAACGCGGTCGAGCGGCCGACCTTGTCGCGCGGCCGAGAGCGCGATCGATCTCAGTCGGGGGCGCGGGGCAACGCGGTCGGGCCGCCTGCCTGGGCACGCGACTGAGAGCGCGATCGTTCTCGGTTATCACTCGACCGTGACTGTCTTCGCCAGGTTCCGCGGTTGGTCCACATTGAGCCCCCGCGCGCGGGCCACGTGGTAGGCGAGCAGCTGCAGCGGAACGATCGCCAGCAGCGGCTGCAGCAGCCAGTCGGTGGACGGCACGAACACCACCTGCTCGGCGTTCTCGGCCACCTGCTCGTCGCCCTCGGTGGCCACCGCGATCACGTGCGCCCCGCGGGCGCGCACCTCGGACACGTTCGAGAGCATCTTGTCGAGCACCGGCGAGTGGGTGGCCACGCAGACCACCGGCGTGCTCTCGTCGAGCAGCGCTATCGGGCCGTGCTTCATCTCCCCGGCGGCGTAGGCGTCGGTGGGGATGTAGGAGATCTCCTTCATCTTGAGCGCGCCCTCGAGCGCCACCGGCAGGCCGATGTGGCGGCCGAGGAAGAGGAAGAAGCTCGCGTCCTTGAACTGTTCGGCGGCGGCGCGCATGGGCTCGTCGACGGTCTCGAGCAGCCGCGACAGCGCGCTCGGCATCGAGCGCAGGTCCTCGATCAACCGCTCCATCACCTCGGGCTCGAGAGCGCCGCGCACCTGTGCGAGCTTCAGCCCGAACAGGTACATGGCCGCCACCTGCGCGAGGAAGGTCTTGGTGGCCGCCACGCCCACCTCGAGGCCCGCGCGCGTGTACAGGACGCCGTCGGCGTCGCGCGTGGCCTGGCTGCCCATCACGTTCGTGACGGCCAGCACCTTGGCGCCGCACTCGCGCGCCAGCCGCATCGCGGCCAGCGTGTCGGCGGTCTCGCCGGACTGGCTGATGCCGATCACCAGGTCGTGCTCGTCGAAGAGCGGCTTGCGGTAGCGGAACTCGGAGGCGATGTCCACGCCGACGTGCACGTCCGACCACTCCTCGATGGCGTAGCGGGCCACGACGCCGGCGTGGTAGGCCGTGCCGCACGCCACCACGAGCACGCGGCGCAGGCCCCTCAGCTCGTCGTCGGAGATGCCGATGTCCCCCAGCTCGATGCCGCCGCTTCGCAGGCGGTCGGCCACGGTCTCGGCCACGGCGTCGGGCTGCTCGTGGATCTCCTTGAGCATGAATGTCTCGTAGCCGCCCTTCTCGGCAGTCTCCTCGTCCCACTCGACCTCGTCGACCTCGCGGTCGATGCTGTCGCCGCCGGCGTTCACGAAGCGGGCGCCCTCGGACGAGATCTCCACGATCTCTCCGTTCTCCACCAGCTGCACCTGGCGGGTCTCGGCGAGGAAGGCGGGGATAGCGGAGGCGATGAAGCTCTCTCCCTCGCCCACGCCCACCACGAGCGGGCACTCCTTGCGGGCGCCGACCAGCACGTCGGGCTGGTCGGCAGACATGGCGACGAAGGCGTAGTGGCCGCGCAGGTCGTTGTAGGCGGCGCGCACGGCCTCGAGCAGGTCGCCGTCGAACTTGCTGGCCACGAGGTGCGCGACAACCTCGGCGTCGGTCTCGGAGGTGAACTCCGCGCCGCCGGCCCGCAGCGCGTCGCGCAGCTCGGTCCAGTTCTCCACGATCCCGTTCAGCACGATGTGCACGCGACCGGAGGTGTCCCAGTGCGGGTGCGCGTTCTCGGTGGTCACGCGGCCGTGGGTGGCCCAGCGCGTGTGGCCGATCCCGGTCGAGCCGCGCAGCGTGCCGTTGCCGTCGGCCACCGCGCTCTTCAGCTTCGACAGGTTGCCCACGGCGTGGACCGAGTCGATCGAGCCGTTCGTGATCAGCGACACGCCGGCCGAGTCGTAGCCGCGGTACTCGAGGCGCTCGAGTCCCGTGAGCAGCAGGTCACGGCATTCGCGTGGCCCCGTGTATCCGATGATTCCGCACATGAGAGACCAATCAGCCTAGCTCTGACTCCACGGTTTTCGCCAATCGGCCGGCGATGTCCTCGCACTCGTCCTCGCCCGGCGCCTCGACCATCACTCGAACGAGCGGCTCGGTACCGGATTTGCGTAGCAGCACGCGGCCGCGGCCCTCGAGCCCGCGCGACTCGCGCTCGACCGCCTCCCAGATGCCCGCGGCGTCGTCAAGGGCGTCGCGGTCGGCCACGCGCACGTTCACCAGCCGCTGGGGCAGCTTCTCCATCGCGTCGCGGTCTACGAGGTCGCGGCCGTCGAGCGCTTCGAGCGCCAGCAGGGCCGCCGCGGTGCCGTCCCCGGCGGGCACGAAGGCGGTGTCGATGATGTGGCCCGACTGCTCGCCGCCGAGCGCCCAGCCGCGCCGCATGAGCTCGGCCAGCACGTGGCGGTCGCCCACAGGAGTCGTGGCCACCTCGATCCCCGCGCCGGCCATTGCGCGGTGGAAGCCGTAGTTGGTCATGACGGTCACGGCCACGCCCTCGCCGGGAAGGCGGCCGAGCCCACGCAGGTGCAATGCGGCCAGGGCCATCAGCTCGTCGCCGTCCACCACGGTTCCAGCGCGGTCCACGGCAAGCACGCGGTCGCCGTCGCCGTCGAAGGCGAAGCCGATGTCGTGGCCGCCCTCCTCGATGCGCCCGGCGAGCGCCTCCACGTGCGTGGATCCAACTCCCTCGTTGATGTTGCGGCCGTCGGGCTCCACCGCGATCGTCTCCACGTGGGCGCCCAGGCGCCGGAAGATCTCCGGCGCGACGCGGTAGGTGGCGCCGTTTGCGCAGTCGAGCAGGACGCGCCGACCGGAGAGGTCGAGCCCGCGGAAGCGCAGCTCGAGCTCGCGCGTGTAGTCGCCGCCGGCGCCGTGCAGCTCGCGAACCCGGCCCATGCCGGAGCCGCGCGGGGGATCCGCGGACGCGACGAGGGCCTCCATCTCGGCCTCCTGCGCGTCGTCGATCTTCATGCCGTCGGGGCCGAAGAACTTGATGCCGTTGTCCTGGTAGGGGTTGTGGCTGGCGGAGACCACGGCCGCCAGGTCGAAGCGGTAGCGCCGCACGAGCAGCGAGGCGCCCGGCGTGGGCAGCACGCCGCCGAGCAGCGCGTGGCCGCCGGCCGCCGCCACGCCCGCGGCGATCGACGCCTCGAGCATCTCGCCCGACTCGCGTGTGTCGCGCACGATCAGCACCTGCGGCACCTCGGCTGGAGACGACGCGGCCACCGCGCGGCCCAGCGCGAGCGCGAGCTCGGCGGTGATCAGCTCGCCGGCGACACCGCGGACGCCGTCCGTGCCGAAGAGCTTCCGGCCGGCTGCCATGGAGGGGTTAGCGCTTCGAGAACTGCGGCCGCTTGCGGGCCTTCTTGAGGCCGGCCTTCTTGCGCTCCTTCTCACGCGGGTCACGCGTGAGGAAGCCGCGGCGCTTGAGCTCGACGCGAAGGTTGGGATCGGCCTCGACGAGCGCGCGTGCGATGCCGTGCCGGAGCGCGCCGGCCTGGGCCGACACGCCGCCGCCGTGGATTCGGGCCACCACGTCCATGCGGCCGTTGTAGCCGGCGGTCTCGAGCGGCTGCTGCGCCATCCGCTGGAGGCGAACGCGCGGGAAGAACTGGTCGAGGTGGCGGCCGTTGATCGTGTAGACGCCGTCGCCTGGCCTCAGGATCACGCGTGCGACCGCGGTCTTGCGCTTGCCGGTGGCGGCGTAGCGGGCATCCGCGGCCAGGTCGAGCGGCTCGCGGGCGACGGGCTGGTCGCCCTCCTCGCCCTCGGCGGCCGGCTCGGCGTCGCCCTCGTCGTCGGCGTAGGCGGCGCCCGCGTCGGCGTACTCGCCGCCCTCGGCGGCCTGTCGCTGCTGCTCCTCGAGCACGAGGTCGGGCTCCAGGTGCGCGCCCGGAATGACCTCCTCCTGCTGCTGGCCCTGCTCGCGGTCGCGACCACCGCGCTGGCGCGGCTGCTCGCCGCCCTCCGGGGTGGCGGCTGCTGCGGGAGCCTCCTCGCCGGCATCGGCCGGCGAGTCAGCCGCCGGAGCGTCAGCGGCAGCGTCGGCCGGCGGAGCGTCGGCGGCAGCGTCAGCCGCCGGGGCGTCAGCCGCCGGGGCATCAGCCGCCGGAGCGTCAGCCGCCGGAGCGTCAGCCGCCGACTCGGCCGCCGGGGCCGCTTCCGCAGCGGGCTCCTCGCCGTTGCCGGTGTCGCCTCCGGGCGTGTCGCCGGAGCCGGGCTCGTCCTCTTCGGGGGTCGAGTCGCCGCCGTCGGGCGCGTCGTCGTCCTCGGGCGTGTCGCCCGCCCCGGGGGCGTCGTCCCCGGCGGGAGCGTCGTCCCCGGCGGGCGCCTCGTCCTCCTGGGGCGTCTCCGCGGACGGCGCGCTTTCCTCGGCGCCCTCGTTCTCGGGCTGCTGGCCCTCGGGGTGGTCCTGGCGCTCTTCGTCGTCGGCCATCAGGCTTGAACCTCCATCGGCGCGGGCTTCTGCGCTTCGTGCGGGTGGTCGGGACCGGCGTAGATCTTCAGCTTGCGCAGCTGGGCCCGTCCCAGGCGGGTGCGCGGCAGCATGCCGCGGACGGCGAGCCGGATGACCTCCTCCGGACGGCGCTCCAGCATCTCGCCCAGCGTGCGGCTGCGCAGGCCGCCGGGGTAGCCGGAGTGCCGGTAGTAGAGCTTCTCCTCGCGCTTCTTGCCGGTCACCGCGATCTTCTCGGCGTTCACCACGATCACGAAGTCGCCGGTGTCCACGTGCGGGGTGTACTCCGGCTTGCGCTTGCCGCGCAGGGCATCAGCGATCTGGGTCGACAGCCGGCCGAGCGTCTGGCCGCTCGCGTCGACGACGAGCCAGTTGCGCTCGCGTGTGGTCGGGTTCGCTACGTAGGTCTTCATAAACGCAGAGGAGGCCGCCGGAGACTCCGGCGGCCGGACGCCAAGTGTGGCACAAGGCCGCGGGCAGTGACCACCCGTGGCCGAAGCTATACTCGCGCCCCTAAATACAGCCTGCCGAATCCCCATGGCCTGCCGTGGCCGAGGGGAACGGGGGAACCGATCGGGAACCGTCGAACAGGTTCCCGACGGGGCGAATCGGCCGCGAGGCAACCACCTCACCGGCCGTAGCGTCGCTCTTTCGACGCGAGCCCGTCAGCTAACCCCGTAGGCCGGAGAAAGAGAGGCCAAGCAGTTGGGAACCAGCCGTGCCCTCGGGGGACGATGCGCAGTCGCAGCGGGTGCGCTGGGCCTCGTGCTGGCCGCTCTCGCCGGAGGCGCCCAGGCCCAGTCTGGAGGCGGCGGTGGCGCCGTCTGGGTCGCGAAGCCCCAGCTCGCCAAGGTCAGTTGCCTGCGCGCCTGCGGCTCCCGCAAGCGCGCGCAGGGCGGCAGCACCCTGAAGATCACCGGCAGCGCGCTCGACACAGTTACGCGGGTCGTCTTCCACGGCAGCCGCGGCCGCTCGGACGACGTCCAGTCGAAGGTGCGCGCCGGCAGCGCCCACCGGCTGAATGCGAAGGTGCCGGTAGGCGCCGTGACCGGCCCCGTGTCGGTGCTCACAGGCGGCGGGGTCAGCTCGAAGTCCACCCGCACAATCGCGATCCTGCCGGCGCCGCCCCCGGCTCCCAACGCCACGCTCTCCCCCGCTCCCGGGGCCCCGCAGCTCGAGACCGGCACCAGCCGCACGCAGGTGTTCATCGGGGCGCGCCGGGCGGTCTCCTTCTCCTACCGCGTGGCCTCGCCCTCGACCGTGGGCGTCCAACTTGTGCGCGACAGCGACGCCGTAGTGGTCAAGAGCTGGCCGCAGGCGGCGGCCCCGCCCGGCCAGGTGCAGACGGTCGTCTGGACCGGCGCGCTCGGCAACGCGGCAGCGCCGCCACGCCGCTACTCGTTCCGGCTCACCGCCCAGGGAGCCGACGGCCAGACCGCGCAGAGCTCCCAGAACGCCGCCGTCCAGCGCGACGCCTTCGACCTCTACGAGAACGTCTTCCCGATTCGCGGCAAGCACGCTTTCGGCGGTGCCGGGGGCCGCTTCGGCGCCGGGCGCAGCGGCCACAGCCATCAGGGCCAGGACACCTTCGCCAAGTGCGGGACCCGCCTGGTGGCCGCGCGCGGCGGCCGCGTGAAGTACGCGGGCTACCAGCGAAACGCCGGCTACTACGTGGTCATCGACGGCGCGGTGACGGGCAACGACTACGTCTACATGCACCTCGCGGAGCCTTCCCCCTTCCGCACGGGCGACCGCGTCTACACCGGCCAGCGGATCGGCTCGGTGGGAGACACGGGCGACGCCGTGGGCTGCCACCTGCACTTCGAGCTCTGGTCGGCACCCGGCTGGTACAGCGGCGGCCACCCCTTCGACCCGCTGCCGGCCCTGAAGGCCTGGGACGGCTGGTCGTGAACGGGGCGAATTTCAGCCGCTGATCCACTTAGGGGGTCGAAATCCGACCCCTATCCGGATCAGCGCAGGAAATTGCCGCTCGCCAGCACGGGTTGGCAACTCGTACCCAGCTGCTTGGTGTTGGCCTGAGCGAAGAGGTCGTGAAGCGGCGCCTGCGGGCGGGACTGCTCCTGAGGGTCCACCCCGGCGTCTACCGGGTCGGGCACACGGCCCCGAGCACCGAGGCCCTCTACCTCGCCGCCGTTCTCGCCGGCGGCGACGGCGCAGTGCTCAGCGGGCTCGGCGCCGCTCATCTCTTCGGGCTCGTGAAGGGCGGCCCACCAGCGCCGGAGGTCACAACGACCCGCAACCGGCGGGTCCGCGGCGTACGAAGCCGGCGCGTGCGCCGGCTCGACGCCCGCGACATCGGCCGCTACCGCTCGATTCCGATCACGACCGTCGCCCGGACCGTGGTCGACCTGGGCGGGCACCTTTCGCTCGACGAGCTGGCGCGCGCCTGCCACGAGGCCGAGGTGAGGCACCGGGTCAGCGCGGCCAGCGTCCGCGCCGCATTGAACCGGCGCCCGAACACACCCGGCGCCCACAACCTCCGCTCGATCTTCGACGGCGACACCCCGATCACGCTCAGCAAGCTCGAGCGCGACTTCCTCACCCAGCTAAGCCGCGCCGGATTGCCGCGGCCAAAGGCGAACAAGCGCATCGACGGACGCTACGTCGACTGCCGCTGGCCTGAGCATCGGCTGACGGTTGAGCTGGACAGCTACCGCTATCACCACAGCCGCCACGCCTGGGAGCAGGACCGCCGCCGCGAGCGCGAGGCCCGCGCCCGTGGCGACGTTCCGCCGCTACACCTACGGCGACGTCGTCGAGGATCGCGCGTCGATGCTCCGCGAGCTACGAGCGCTTCTCGCGCTTGCGGTCGGGCAGCATCCGGTTGACGCGGTCGTAGATCGCCAGCAGTAGCACGGACGTCGCGACCGCGATCACGAAGCTCCCGAAGTCCGCGTCATTGCTGTCGCCGATGCCGAGCACCTCTGTGGCGAGGAAGCCGCCCAGGAGCGAGCCGACCACGCCCAGAACGATCGTGAGCGCTATGCCCAGGCGCTGGCGGCCGGGCAGAAGCAGGCGCGCCAGGGCGCCCACGAACAGACCCCAGATGACCCAGGTTAGGATGCCCACGGCGGGAGGGTAAACCCCCGGCGAGAGGAGAGCGGATGGCCGCCTACACGGTGAAGAAGCTGGAGGAGATCCCCGACGTCTCGGGGGACTACCCGGGCGAGATGCGCATGACAGCCGCGGGGGATCTCGGCAACGAGCAGCTCGCTTTCATGTGGCGGCGAATGCCGGCCCAGACGGGCGGCAAAGGCAGCTACGGGCACCGCCACAAGGAGGACGAGGAGATCTACCTCGTGATCGACGGCACGGTGCAGTTCAAGCTCGAGGACGAGATCCTCGACCTCGGTCCCGGCAGTGTGGTTCGCTGCGGGCCGGAGGTGGTGCGGTCGGTCTGGAACGAGGGCCCCGACGACGCGACCCTGTTCGTGTTCGGCAGGCGCTCGGACGACCCGCGCAACGACGTGGAGACGGTGGACGGCTTCTGGCCGGCCGACTAGCCGGCTACTCCCACTCGATCGTGCCGGGGGGCTTCGACGTGATGTCGAGCGTGACCCGGTTCACATGCTGGATCTCGTTGATCATGCGGGATGCCACCCGCTCCAGCAGGTCGTAGGGCAGGCGCGCCCAGTCGGCGGTCATGGCATCGTCGCTGGTGACGGCCCTGATGACCACGACGTAGCCGTAGGTGCGGCCGTCGCCCTGCACGCCGACGCTGCGCAGGTCGCCCGGCAGCACGCAGAACGACTGCCACAGGTCGCGGTAGAGGCCGGCCGCCCGCACCTCCTCCTGGAGGATTGCGTCGGCGTCGCGCAGGATGTCGAGGCGCTCCCTGTTGACCTCGCCTCCCACGATCCTGATGGCGAGGCCCGGCCCCGGGAAGGGCTGACGCCAGACGAGCCGCTCCGGCAGGCCGACCTCGATGCCGACCTGCCGCACCTCGTCCTTGAAGAGCATGCGCAGCGGCTCGACCAGCTCGAACTCGAGGTCCTCCGGCAGGCCGCCGACGTTGTGGTGCGACTTGATCGTCTCGGCGCCGGTGCCGCCGCCGGACTCGATCACGTCCGAGTAGAGCGTGCCCTGCACGAGGTACTTCGGGTTGCCGAGCTGCGCGGCCTGCTCCTCGAACACCCGGATGAACTCGCCGCCGATGATCTTGCGCTTGGTCTCGGGGTCCGTGACGCCCGCGAGCTTCTCGAGGAAGCGCTCCTCGGCGTCGACGGCGATCAGCGGCACCTTGAACTGGTCGCGGAAGGCCGCCACGACCTGGTTGCCCTCGTTCTTGCGCATCAGGCCGTGGTCGACGAACACGCAGGTGAGCTGATCCCCCACGGCCTTGTAGGTGAGCAGCGCCGCCACCGACGAGTCGACCCCGCCCGAGAGTCCGCAGATGACCTTGGCGTCGCCGACCTGGGCGCGGATTCGGGCGATCTGCTCCTCGGCCACCGACGCGGCGCTCCACGACATGTCGCAGCCACAGACGTCGCGCAGGAATGTCTCGAGGATCTTCGATCCGTAGGGCGTATGCACGACCTCGGGGTGGAACTGGATCCCGTAGAGGCCGCGCTCCGCGTTCTCGATGGCAGCGACGGGCGACTCCGTGGAGGAGGCGAGAGCGTCGAAGCCGGGTGGGGCCTCGAAGACCGTGTCGCGGTGGCTCATCCAGCAGCTCTGCTCGGCCGGCACGTCGCGCAGCAGGCGGCCGTGCTTGTTAACCGTGAGGTGCGAGCGGCCGAACTCGCCGACCTCGGCCCCCTTCACCTTCCCGCCCAGGGAGAGCACCATCGCCTGCATGCCGTAACAGATGCCGAGCACGGGAATGCCGAGCTCGAGCAGCTCCTTGCGCAGCGCCGGGGCGCCCTCGGCGTAGACAGAGGCGGGCCCGCCGGACAGCAGCAGGCCCTTGGGCCGGCGCCGATCGATCTCCTCGACCGGCACGTCGTGGGGCAGCAGCTCGGCGAACACGCCGCACTCGCGCACGCGGCGGGCGATCAGCTGCGAGTACTGGCCCCCGAAGTCGAGGACCAGGACCTCATCCAGGGCCGCGGGGGCTTCCGCCTCTCGCCGCTCGACCGCCGAAGCCGCGTTCGCCACTACTCGACGAGCGCCGGGTCGGCGGAGGGGGCCGAGCCGTTCACCACGCCGTCGGACGCCGGAGCGGCCTTGGCCGCGGACACGGCGCCCATGCCGATCGCCTGGTCGCGCTGGAGCTGCTTGCCCTCGGTCTGGAGCGACGGCGCGACCATCACCTCGGCGCGGTGGAACGACGGGATGTCCTCGTAGCCACAGGTGGCCATCGACGTGCGCAGGCTGCCCATCAGGTTGAACGTGCCGTCGTTCTCGTGCGCGGGGCCGAGCAGGATCTGCTCCAGCGAGCCGTTCTGGGTGGTCTTCACGCGGGCGCCGCGCGGAAGCGACGGGTGGAAGGTGGCCATGCCCCAGTGGAAGCCGTGGCCCGGCGCCTCGTAGGCGCGCGCGAGCGGCGAGCCGATCATCACGGCGTCGGCGCCGCAGGCGAATGCCTTCGACACGTCGCCGCCGTTGCGCATGCCGCCGTCGGCGATGACCTTCACGTACTCGCCCGTCTCCAGCATGTGCTGCGAGCGGGCCGCCTGGACGTCGGCGATGGCGGTGGCCTGCGGCACGCCGATGCCGAGCACGCCGCGGGTGGTGCAGGCGGCGCCCGGGCCCACGCCCACGAGCACGCCGACCGCTCCGGTGCGCATGAGGTGGAGGCCGGTGGAGTAGGAGGCGCAGCCGCCGACCACGACCGGCACCGGCACCTCGCGGATGAACTCCTTCAGGTTGACCGGCGGGCGCGACTCGTCGGTGGAGACGTGCTCGGCCGAGATGACCGTGCCCTGGATGACGAGAATGTCGAGCCCGGCCTCGACCGCGGTCTCGTAGTGGGAGCGCACGCGCTGCGGCGTGAGCGAGGCGGCCGCAACGACCCCCTGATCTTTGATCTCGCGGATCCGGGCCGCGACCAGCTCCGCCTTGACGGGCTCCATGTAGATGCGCTGCATCTCAGCGGTGGCCTCGTCCGTGGGCAACTCGGCGATGCGAGCCAGCTCGGCGTCCGGGTCCTCGTAGCGGGTCCAGATGCCCTCGAGGTTGAGCACCGCGAGGCCGCCGAGGTTGCCGATGATGCCGGCGGTTTCCGGCGACACCACGCCGTCCATCGCCGAGGCGACCAGCGGCAGCTCGAAGCGGTACGGGCCGAGGGTCCAGGTGATGTCGATGTCGTCCGGGTCGCGCGTGCGCCTCGAGGGCACGATGGCGATGTCGTCAAAGCCGTATGCGCGACGGCCCTTCTTGCCCCGACCGATCTCAACTTCCATGGCGGCATCCTAGGTTCGACGGCGGACGAAGCCTTGACACTACCAACGCGCTCCAGACGTCCGGAGACGGGGATTTGCGCAGTTTGCGGGGGCGCGCCGCAAGCACCCGGCTCGGCCGGGTGCGCGCGGATGACGTTTACCCGGCGGCCTGTACGGCGGGGGCCTCGAGCGTCTCCACCGAGACCTCCGAGGCGAGCCGCTCGACCTCGCGGGGATCCACCACGCCGGCTCCGAAATGCTGGGTCGACTCGGCGCCGCAGGCAACCCCGAAGCGCAGGCAGTCCTCGGCCGGGCGGCCGCCGTAGCGGGCCGCCACATAGCCGGCCAGGAAGGCGTCCCCGGAGCCCACGGACGAGACCGGCTCGAGCGGCTCGAGCGTGGCCCGGTACATCGACACCGCGCCCGGTCCGTCGGCACCTCCGGCCAGCAAGGCCAGGCAACCGTCGGGGAGCGTCATCAACGCCTCGCGGGCACCGAGGCCGATCATCTCGCGCACGGCCGTGCGGCGGTCGTCGTCGTCGGCGAACTCGTGGCCCACCAGCTCCTCGGCCTCGAGCTCGTTGGGGCTGACCACGTCCGGGCCGGCGCGCGTCGCCAGCCGCAGCGGCTCACCCTCGAGGTCGAGCATCACGGTCACGCCGAGCTTCTTCAGCTCCTCGACCAGATGGGCGTAGACCTCGGGCTCGACGCCACGCGGCAGGCTGCCGGCGAACACGCAGATCGCCGCGCCCTTGGCGAGGTAGAGCAGCTTGTCCACGAAGAGCTCGAGCTCGCCGGGCTCGACCTTCGGGCCGCGCTCGTTGATCTCGGTCTGCTCGCCGTTCGTGGGATCCACCACCGCCGTGGACATGCGCGACTCCTCGCGGATGCGGACGAAGTCGTTGAGGATCGCCTCCTCGGTGAGGTGCTCGATGATGCGCGTGCCGGTCGGGCCGCCGGCGAACCCCGTGGCGATCACCGGCTGGCCGAGCGCCTTCAGCGTGCGCGCTACGTTCACGCCCTTGCCGCCCGCCATCGCTGTCTGCTCGACGGCGCGGTGCCTGCGGCCCAGCCTGAAGTTGGGCACTGCCAGCGTCTTGTCGATCGCGGCGTTGAGTGTGACTGTGATGATCATTCACGCACGAGCCGCAAGCGGACCCGCAGGCGCAGGGTAGCGATGAAGAGGGTCCCGAGCAGCGCCACGACGACCACCAGGACGAGCGCCAGGGAGGGCCCGGACAGGAGCTTTCGCGGCAGCCCGGCACCCGGCACGGCGCCGGCCGTGACGAGATCGACGCGGCCGACCGGGCGCCCCCCGCGCAGCACCGCCACCGATCCGACGCGGCGGCCCGCGGGTAGCGGCCCCTCGAGCCTCGCGGGTGCCCGCACCCGCCTGCGCACCGGCTGCCCCGACCGCGCCGTCACGGTCAGACCGCTGCGCGGGACGAGCGCCACGCGCCGGTCGCCGAAGTAGCGCACCTGCGCCCGCGCCAGCACCCGCTTGCGGTCGAGCACGCGCTCGCTGCGAAAGCGCGACAGCCCGTAGCGCATCAGGGTCAGCGTGTCGGAGTCGCGGGCGGCCTCGCCGGGCTCTCCCATCACCACCGTGATCACGCGAGCTCCGCTGCGGCCGTGCGCCGCGCCCACCAGCAGGTAGCCGGCCTGCTGCGTGTGGCCGGTCTTCACGCCGTCCACGAACGGGTAGCGCGCGACCAGGTCGTTGCGGTTGTCCACCACGCGGCGGTGCGCCCCCGAGCGCAGCACCGCCTCGGGTGTGTTCACCACGCGCGCGAAGCGGCGGCTCGTGAGCAGGTGTCGGGCGAGCCTGGCGAGGTCGGAGGCCGTCGAGTAGTTGCCGGGCTCGTCCAGCCCGACGGGGTTGGCGTAGCTCGTGTCGCGCAGGCCGAGCTGGCGCGCCCGCTCGTTCATCGCCTCCACGAAGGCCTGGCGCGAGCCCGAGATGCCCTGGGCGAGCGTGGCCGCCGCGTCGTTGGCGCTCTCGAGCAGCAGGGCCGTCAGCAGGTCGCCCGCGCGCATGCGCTCGCCGGCGCGCAGGTTGATCTTCGACTCCGCGGGGCCGGCGTTGTACTGGGGCGCGGTGAAGACCTCCGAGGGCCGCGTGCGCTCGAGCGTGAGCAGCGCCGTCATCAGCTTGGTGGTGCTGGCGATCGAGCGGCGCTCGCCGGCGTTGCGGGCGAAGATCACCGCCCCGTCGGCGGCGTCAATCACGATTGCCGCCCTGGCCGTCTTCACGGGCGGCGGAGCAGCGGCGGCGTCCCCCGCCACCCCCGCGAGCGCCACCAGCGCCGCCGCGAGCGTGCAGAGGCGGGACCTCACTAGCGCAGCTTGATCTTCTGCCCGGACACGAGCGCCTGCGGGTCGAGGGCCGGATTCAGCTCGAGCAGCTTCGCAACCGGCACGCCCGTCGTCTGGGCGATGCTGCCGAGCGTGTCGCCCACCTTCACCGTGTAGGTGGCGGCCTGCTTCTTGGACTGGGTCGTGGTCCGGTCGCGCTTGGGCGCGGTGCTCGTGTCCGCCGTCTTGCTGCCGGACTGGGTGCTCTGGCCTCCCCCGCCGCCGCCCGACCCCGAGCTCAGGACGATGGCGAGGAAGACGAGCACGAAGGCTCCCAGCGCGAGCGGGGCCAGTATGCGAGCGGGGCTGCGTCTTCCGTGATCCGGCATGGCTGCGGCGAAGGCAGCATATGGGGGCGCCCGGCCCCCAGGCTCAGCTCAAGAGCGACCAGGCGGCGGCGCGGAGCTCCTCCGCTGCGGCGGCCGCGGCCTCGGCAGGCTGGCCGCCGCGCTGGACGTGGGCGTTCACGATCGAACGCGACGCGGTGACGAGGCCGGCCGCCGGGTGCGGCTCGAAGGCCGGGCCCAGATCCTCCACGCGGCCGCCCTGGGCCCCCACGCCGGGCAGCAGGAAGATCGCGCGCGGCATCAGCTCGCGCAGGCGAGCGAGCAGCTCCGGCTGGGTGGCGCCGGTGACGGCACCGACGCAGGACAGGCCGCAGTCGCCGGTCAGGGCGGAGCCCAGCTCGTCGGCCAGCCGCGCGAGCCGTTCGTGCAGCGGCGGGTCGCCCGCGTCCTGGAGCTCGGCGGCCCCAGGGTTCGAGGTGCGCACGAGCACGAAGCAGGCCGCCCCCGCCGCCGCAGCCGCATCGACCAGCGGCTCGAGCGCGTCGCGGCCGAGCAGCGGGTTGGCGGTGAAGGCGTCGGCCCCGAGCCCCTGCACCG
The DNA here is from genome assembly GCA_038215095.1 of Solirubrobacterales bacterium. Lineage (GTDB taxonomy): Bacteria > Actinomycetota > Thermoleophilia > Solirubrobacterales > Thermoleophilaceae > DATACN01. Next base: position 54,183 of record JBBQRG010000003.1, read on the forward strand.
CTCCGAAGGGCCCGTCGGTCTGGCCCACCAGGGCCTGCGCATAGGCGGCGGCCGTGACCGGCACGTCGCCGCGCTTGCCGTCGGCGAGCACGAGCAGCCCCGCCTCGCGCGCGGCGGCCGCGGCGTCCTCCAACGCGGCCCAGCCCGGTGGGCCGAGCCGCTCGAAGCAGGCCAGCTGCAGCTTGACCGCGACGCAGGCCGCGCCCGCAGCCGCGATGGCGGCGCGGCAATGACGTGCCACCGCGGCCGCCGTGGCCTCGCGCGGATCCTCCGGCTCCGCCGCGTCCAGCGCCTCGGGCCAGAGCGCGGCGGGGTCCGGATCCAGCCCCAGCACGACGCGGCTCTGGCGCTCCTCCGTGAGCGCCGCGAGCCGGTCGGCGAAATGAGCCACCTAAGTCCCCCTGGGCGCTGGGACTCTGCCTGGGGGCTTGCTCAGCCCTTAACGGCCTTCTTCAGGCCGGAGCCCGCGCTGAACTTCGGCACCTTGCTCGCGGCGATCTGGATCTTCTCGCCGGTCTGCGGGTTCACGCCCTGGCGGGCGCCACGGTCGCTCACCGAGAACTTGCCGAAGCCGGTGAAGCTGACTTCGCCGCCGCGGCGCAGGGTCTCCGAGACCACGCCGATGAAGGCGTCCACGGCCTTGCCGGCCTCGGCCTTGCCGAGCCCCGCCTCAGAGGCCACCTGATCAGTGAATTCTTGCTTGGTCACTCTTTCCTCCTTCTTGATTGGTCGGCGGAACGTAACAATGCCCGCGGACAAGCGAAGTCCGGCAACCCGCTCTGGAAGCGGGAAATCCGCAATTTCCGGGCTGACCCGGGCGCATTTCGCCTAGGAGCCGGAGACCGACATGGTCCCGATCAGCACCGGAGGCGCCTTCACGCTGCCGCCGAAGGGGACCCAGCGCGCCTCCGCCCCGACGCCGTCCACGGCCCGCAGCATCGACACGAGGTCGCTCGCGATCGTGAGCTCGCGCACGGGCTGGCCCAACTCGCCGTTCTCGATGAGCCGCCCCGACGCCCCCACCGAGAAGGTGCCGGACACGGGGTTCACACCGGAGTGCAGGCCGGCGACGTCGGTCACGTAGAGGCCGTCGCCCGCGCGCGCCACGAGCTCCTCCAGCGTTCCCTCACCCGGCTCGACGACCAGGTTGCTGGTGCCCACCGACGGGGGCGAGCGGTAGGAGCCGCGGCTGGCGTTGGCGGTGGTCGCCCGCTCGCCCTTGCGCGCGGTGCGCGTGTCGAACAGGAAGCTCTGGAGCCGGCCGCCCTCGATCAGCGCGGTGCGGCGCGTGGCGGAGCCCTCGCCGTCGAAGGGCGAGCTGCTCGGGCCGTCCGGGTCGGTGGCGTCGTCGGCGATGGCCAGCGCCGGGTCGGCCACCTCGTCGCCCTCGCGGTCGGCGAACAGCGAGCGCCCGCGCTGCACCGCGTCCGCGGAAAGCATGCCGCCGATGAAGCCGACGAAGGAGGCCGCCACGAAGGCGTCGAGCACGACCGGGCAGCGGCGGCTGGCCGGCTGGCGCGCCCCCACGAGCGAGCGGGCCCGCTCCCCGGCCTCGCGGCCGATCGCCTCGGCATCGAGGCGCCCGGGGTCGCGGGCGAGGCCGACACCGAGCCCGGTCATCAGGTCCGAGCCCTCGCCGGCGAAAGCCGACGCGTAGGACCACGCGCCGGTGACCGCGTAGCCGGACTGGAAGCCGCGCGAGTTGGCCAGCGCGACCGTGGCCTCGGCGTCGGAGTAGACGGCGTTCTCGACCTGGGTCACGCCCTCGACCGCCCGCGCGGCGCGCTCGACCTCCAGCGCCAGCTCGACCTTCTGCTCGGTCGACCAGTCGTCGAACGCGGCGGAGCGCAGCCCGGCCACCTCGGTCGCGCCGGATTCCTCCGGCAGGCCGTCGAACTCGTCCTCGTCGGCCACCGCTGCCGACTCGTAGGCCGCCCGCGCGACCCTGGTCACGCCGTCCTCGCTCAGGTCGGTGCCGTAGGCGTAGCCGGAGCGCCCGCCCTCGGCGAAGGCGCGCACCCCCACGCCGCGGCCACCGGCGTCGCTGAGGCTCTCGACCTCGCCGTCGTACACGTGCACGTTGCGGCTGACACCGCTCTCCGTGAAGCCCTCGGCGTCGCTGGCGCCGGCGGCGAGCGCCGCCTCGACCGCGCGCCGGGCCGCGGCCTCGAGCTCGCCGTCGGTCATTCCCCGGTCCCGCCCACCGTGAGCTGGCGGATGCGCACGTGCGGCTGCCCGACCCCGGCCGGCACGCTCTGCCCGGCCTTGCCGCAGTAGCCCGTGGCGATGTCGAGGTCGCCCGCGATCGCGTCGATGGCCGCCAGCGCCTCGAGCCCGTTGCCCACCAGCGTGGCGCCGCGCACCGGCGCCGTCACCTCGCCGTTCTCGATCAGGTAGGCCTCGGATACGCCGAAGACGAAGTCGCCGGTGGCGGGCTCCACCTGGCCGCCGCCGAACGAGACCGCGTACAGCCCGCGCTCGACGCCCGCGAAGAGGTCCTCGCGGCTGGCCTGGCCGGGCGCGAAGTAGGTGTTGGTCATGCGTGGCACCGGCACGTAGCGGAAGCTCTCGCGGCGGCCGTTGCCCGTGGACTCGACGCCGTCCTTGCGCGCGCGCAGCAGGTCGTAGAGGTAGGCGGTGAGCTGGCCGTTCTCGATCACTGTGGTGCGGCGGGTCGGCGTGCCCTCGTCGTCGATGCCGTCGCTGCCCCACTCCCCGGTCTTGAGGCCGTCGTCGTAGGCGGTCACGAAAGGCTCGGCCACCTGCTCGCCGAGCTTGCCCGCGTACACGCTGGCGCGCTTCTGCACGGCGTCCGCCTCGAGCCCGTGGCCCACCGCCTCGTGCAGCAGCACGCCGCCGAAGCCGTTGCCCACCACCACCGGCAGCCGGCCGGTGGGCGCGTCCACGGCGTCGAGCATGGTGAGCGCCTTGCGGGCGGCCGCCTCGGCCACCTGCTCGGGGTCGGTCTCGATCAGCTCCCAGCCGGCGTGCCCGCCGCGGGTGTCGGTGCCGGTCTCCACTCGGCCGTCGCGTCGCGCCACGACCTGGGCGCTGAGCCTGACGCGTGTGCGGTCGTCGGCCGCCGCGAGCCCGTCGGAGTTGAATACCTGCACGCGCCGGCGTCCCTCGGCGTAGCCCACGCGCGCCTGCGCGACCTCGTCGCCGGCCGCACGGGCGCGCTCGTCGAGGGCTCGCAGCAGGTCGGCCTTGGTGGAGGCGTCCACCTCCTGGGGGCGCTTGGCGATCGGGTGCACGTCGCGCGGCTCCGCGGCGCTGAGCGCGGCGGGATGCTCGGCCTCGCCACGCACGGCCTCGGCCACCGAGCCCGCGGCACGGAGCAGGTCAGGCTCGGCGAGCCCGTCCACGTAGCCGTAGTAGCTGGCCTCGCCCTCCACCACTCGCACGCAGGCGCCGAGCTCGAGCCCCGCTACCGGACGCTCGACCTTGCTGTCGTCGAGCGATAGCCGGAAGCCCTCGCGGGACTCCGCGTAGAGCTCGGCCAGGTCGCCGCCGCGCTGCAGCGCGGCCTCGAGCACGCGACCCGCCAGCTCGGGGTCGACGAAGGTCATGTGTCTTCCTTCGGCGCGAGCGCCGGTGCCGCCGGTGGCGGCTCGCCGGCCAGCGCGACCATCCGCTCGCTGAGCTCCAGCACGCGGGCGTGGCCACGGGCCTCGGGCTGGAGCAGCCGCGCGAGCCCGGCCGCGTCGTACACCAGCACGCGCGGCTCGCGGTCGCGCGCGATCCGGCGCATGGTGGCCGCCGCCCCGCCGGCCAGCCCGGTGGCGCGCCCGAATGCGCCCTTCTTCTCCTTCACGCCGCCGCCTCGCGCCTGACGATCGGCGGGCCGCCCTCGAGCTCGTGCAGCACCGAGCGCAGGTCGTAGAGCATCAAAGAGGGGAGCGCCTTGCGCCGCGCCACGACCGCGAGCGTCCAACGCGGCGTGCGCGAGGCGAACACGGCACCGCCGGGCACCTGCGCCTCGACCTGCTCGGCGGGCTCCCCGCGGGTGCCGGAGTCGACGGCCTCGAAGATCCCGCGCGCGAGCTCGCCCAGCTCCTGCGCGCGGGCCGCGTCGGGCTCGGTGCTGGCGGCCAGCGCGCCCGCGGCGTCGAGCAGCACGGCGGTGTGCGCGTCAACCGACAGGGTGCAGAGCCGCTCGGGCGTTTGCTCGGGCTTGAGCGTCTCGGCCGCCATCGAGGTCACAATACTCAGGTGCCCCTATCGCGAATCTCATGGCTCGTGACCGTCGGGATCTGCCTGGTCGCGGCCCTGCTGCTCATCCTCTCGGGCTATTCGGGCTACTCAGGCGTGCTGCTCGCGGTCGGCGCCGCCGCCGCTGTGAACCTGATCTGAAGGCCGGTCCGCGGCCGACTCCGGCTCGAGGTGGATCAGCACGTCGGCGCCGCGGAGGTGCCGCTTGATCTCGGCCTGCAGCTCGTGGCTCACGTCGTGGGCGCGCTGCAGCGTGGTGCCGTCGCGGAACTGCACGTGCATGTCCACGTAGCGGCGGCTGCCGGCGCGCCGCGCCCGCAGCTTGTGGAAGCCCGCGACCTCGCCGGGCGCCGCGGCGTCGATCGCCGTCCGCACCGCCTCGAGCTCGTCCTGTGGCAGCGCCTCGTCCACAAGCACCCTCCCGGAGCGATTCAGGATGCGAATGCCCGAGTAGACGATCGCCACCGCCACGACCAGCGCGACCGCGGGGTCGAGCTGCTGGATACCCGTGACCTGGACGAGCACGAGCGCCACCAGCACCCCGAACGAGGTGCCGGCGTCGGTGCGCAGGTGCGCGGCGTCGCCCTCCAGCGCCGGAGAGTCCGTCGCGCGAGCCTTGCGCGACAGATAGGTGGACACGGCCAGGTTGGCGACGCCGGAGAAGCCGATCACAGCAATGCCGAAGCCGAGCTTCTCGACCTCCGCCCCCGACGCCAGGCGCCGCGCCGACTCGAACACGATCACCGCGGCGCCGACGAGGATCAGCATGCCCTCGATCGCCGCGGCCAGGTTCTCCACCTTCTGGTGGCCGTAGGGGTGCGACTCGTCGGCGGGCTCGTCGGCCTTCCGCACCGAGAAGAAGGCGATCACGGAGGCGAGCAGGTCGATCGAGGAGTGGATTGCCTCGGTCACGATCGCGATCGAGCCGGTGATCAGGCCGGCGGCGAGCTTGAGCGCGATCAGCAGCGAGTTCGACAGGATCGAGACGGCCGCCGCGCGCGTCTTCGTGGGTGCCGGAGCGGAGCCGCTCGGGCCCGGCGCGTTCACGATTCCACTCCTCGAGAAGAGGTGGCTCACTTCGGCCTTCTCCGCTTGCGCTCGCCGAACTCGAACGGGTTGCGCAACCTGGGCAGCCCGGGCTCGAGCCTGTTGAGCTTCTCGCGAAGCTGGCGCGCCGCCCGCCCGCGATGGCTGATGGCGTGCTTCTCGTCGGGCGAGAGCTCGGCCATCGTGCGGCCGTCGTCGCGGTCGGCCGGCACGAACGCCGGGTCGTAGCCGAAGCCGCCGTCGCCGCGCGGCTCGTGGGTCAGCTCGCCCTCGCAGCGGCCCTCCACCACGATCTCCTGGCCGCCCGGCTCCACGTACACGAGCACGCACACGTAGGCCAGGCCCGGGTCGGCGCCGGGCGGCACGTCGCGCAGCAGCTTCTCGAGGTTCTCCTCGTCGCTGGCGCCATCGCCGGCGAAGCGGGCGCTGAACACCCCGGGCGCTCCGCGCAGCGCGGCCGACTCGATGCCGGAGTCGTCGGCCACCGCCGGCATCCCCGTGGCGGCGGCCGCGGCCCGGCCCTTGATCAGCGCGTTGGCCTTGAAGGTGGTGCCGGTCTCGGGCGGTAGCTCTACGCCCGCCGGCAGCGGCTCGAGCTCGTGCGGGCGCATCAGGTCGCCCAGCTCGCGGACCTTGTGCTCGTTCCTCGTCGCCAGCACCAGCCGCATGGGCGCCTCAGCCCGCGGCGGCGCCGACGGCGTCCTGCTGCGCGCCGCGCAGGCGCTCGATGCCCGCGGCGGCCAGCGCCAGCAGCTCGTCCAGCGAGGCGCGCGAGAGCGGCGTGCGCTCGGCAGTGGCCTGGACCTCGACGAGCCCGTCGTCGCCGGTCATGACCACGTTGGCGTCGACCTCGGCGGTCGAGTCCTCGGAGTAGTCGAGGTCGAGCAGCGCCACACCGCCGACGACACCGCACGAGACAGCGGCCACCGACTGGGTGAGCGGCACGCGGTCGAGCTTGCCCTCGCCGACCAGACGACGCAGCGCCAGCTCGAGCGCCACGTAGCCGCCGGTGATGGCCGCGCAGCGCGTGCCGCCGTCGGCCTCCAGCACGTCGCAGTCGATCCAGACCGTGCGCTCCCCGAGCGCCTTGAAGTCGATCACCCCGCGCAGCGAGCGGCCGATCAGCCGCTGGATCTCCACCGAGCGGCCATCGGGCCGTCCCTTCGACACGTCGCGCTTCTTGCGGTCGCCGGTTGAGGCCGGGAGCATCCCGTATTCCGCCGTGACCCAGCCGCGGCCCTTACCCATCATCCAGCGCGGCACCTCCTCCTCGACCGAGGCCGTGCAGATCACGCGCGTGCCGCCCGCGGCGATCAGCGCCGAGCCGGTGGCTGTGCTCACGAAGCCGGTCTCGATCGTGATCTCGCGCAGGTCGCCGGGGCCGCGGCCGTCGTTGCGGGTGTCGCTCACGCGGCCCGCCTCACGCCGCCGAGCTCGACCTCCACGTGGCCGACCTCCTCGATCGGCAGCTGCAGGAAGCGGGTGCCGAGGCGCCTGAACGCCGCCGGGTCGCCCGAGGCGAGGAAGCGGTAGTTGCCCCTGCGGTCCGGATCGTTCTCGAGCCCCGCCGCGCGCAGCTCGGCCTCGACCTCGGCGGCGATCGCCTCGCCCGAGCTGACGATCGACACGCCGCGCCCGAGCTCGCGCTGGAGCACGGGCCGCACGAGCGGATAGTGGGTGCAGCCGAGGATCACCGTGTCCACGCCCGCTGCCTTGAGCGGCCGGCAGGCGCCCTCGACGCAGGCGACCACGCGGCCGTCCACCTCGCCGCCGAGCTGGATCAGCGGCGCGAGCTCGGCGCTCGGGACGGCGTGCAGCTCGGCATGCGGGGCGACCTCGGCGAGGGCGCGTTCGTACGCGCCGCTCTCCACCGTCGCGGGCGTGGCGAGCAGCCCGACGCGTCCGCTGATCGTGGCCTTCGCCGCCAGGCGCGACTCGGGCCGCACCACACCCACAACCGACACCCGCCCCGCCAGCTCGGCCCGCAGCACCGGGAGCGCTGCAGCGGTGGCCGAGTTGCAGGCCACGACGAGCAGCTTCGCGCCCTCGGCCAGGAGGATCTCCGCGAGCTCGCGAGCGAAGGCCAGCAGTTGGCCCGGCTCGCGGTCGCCATAGGGGAAGCGCGCGGTGTCGCCCAGGTAGAGAAAGTCCTCGTGCGGAAGCGACACGAGGCACTCGTGCAGGACCGTGAGGCCGCCGACCCCGGAGTCGAAGACGGCGACCGGAAGCGATCGCTCGGAAGGCGCCACGGCCGAACATGGTCGCAGGCGCCGCGGCGCGCGTCCGGGCAGCGGGCAGCGGGCAGCGGGCAGCGAAGGTCGGATCGCCACCGGTCGCGTCGGGGGCGCGGACCTCCGCGGGCAGCCCGCTCGCCTCACCGCGCGCTGGAGAGCGCGCCCGCGAAGCGGGAGGCTCTCCAGAGGAAGGTGGAATTCTCAGAATTCCACCTTCCGCACCGCGTCCTTGATCTTGCCGATGATCGCGTCGCCGAGCTCCTGGCCCTGGTCGGTCTTGAAGCCCTTCATGGCGGCCACCACGCCCGCCATCACCAGGGCCACCAGCAGGATCAAGGCGACGTACTCGACCGTTCCCTGGCCGGTCATGTCGTGGCGCAGTCGCAGAACCGCCGCGTGTCCGCGGCCCATCAGGCGATACATGGATCTCCACCTCCCGTTGCGTTGACGATGGGAGGCAGCTTCCGCCGGCGCGACCGACCGATCCATACGCGTGTGTGACAACTTGGAGCGTCGTGACGACGCTCCTGGTGGCAATCGGTGGCCTGCTCGGAGTGCTGACGCGCTTCGGCATCTCACGCCTCACGCTCCACCACGACAGCCTGCTGTGGGCCACCGTCGGCATCAACCTCGCCGGTTCCTTCATGCTCGGACTGCTGGTAGCCGAGCCGTGGTTCTCGCGTGACCTGCGCGAGGGCATCGGCGTCGGCTTCCTCGGCGGCCTCACGACGTTCTCGACCTTCTCGGTGCAGGCAGTGATGGAGGTCGACTCCGGCCGCCCCCAGACCGCCGCCCTATACGTAGCCGTGTCCGTCGCCGGTGGCCTCGCGGCAGCGGCCGCCGGCTTCTGGCTGGGCCGACGGCTGCGCTGACAGTCGGTACGTTCCGCCCATGTGCGGAATCGGAGCCATCCTCGACCCCGGCGGGGGCGCCCACCCCGAGGCTGGGCGGCGGATGGTCGAGGCCCTGCGTCACCGCGGGCCCGACGGCGACGGCGTCACGAAGCTCGGCCCGGTCACGCTCGCGCACACGCGGCTGGCGATCATCGACGTGGCGGGGGGCGACCAGCCGCTCAGCTCCGAGGACGGCGCCGTCACGGCGATCGTGAACGGGGAGATCTACAACCACCGCGAGCTGCGCTCCCAGCTCGAGGCGCGCGGCCACCGCTTCGCGGCCGGCTCCGACTGCGAGGTCGTGGTGCACGCCTACGAGGAGCACGGGCTCGACTTCGTCAGGCGGCTGAACGGCATTTTCGCGCTCGCCCTCTGGGACGCGAACACCCACCGCCTGGTCGCCGCGCGCGACCACTTCGGGGTCAAGCCGCTGTACTGGCTGCGCGACGGCCGCCGGCTGGCGCTCGCCTCCGAGGTGGGAGCGCTGCTGAACGCGGGCCTCGTCCGCGCGCGCGTGGACCCGGTCGCACTAGACCACTACCTGGCCTGCCGCTTCGTGCCCGCGCCGCGCACACTCTTCGAGGGCGTGAGCAAGCTGCCCGCCGCCTCGCTGCTGGTGGTCCCCGAGGACGGGCCGCCGCACGTGAGGAGCTACCGGGAAGCGCCCGGCGCCCGGCTGCGAGACGGCGAGGAGGAGCTGGCCGACGCGCTGGCGGGGCACTTCGTGGACGCCGTGGAGCGGCAGATGATGTCCGACGTGCCCTACGGCGAGCTGCTGTCGGGCGGGGTCGACTCGGCCGCCGTCGCCGCCGCGATGGCGCAGCGCTCCGCCGGCCCACCCCACACCTTCACGATCGGCTTCCCGGGCGCGGGACCCGAGTACGACGAGCGGGCGGCAGCGGCGGAGACGGCCCGCGCGCTCGGCACCGACCACCACGACACGGCTATGGAGCAGACGGGCTTCCTGCAGGAGCTCGCGGCCAGCGTGCCGCGCCTGGAGGAGCCCTGCGGCATCCCCTCCGCGGGCGCGCTGATGCAGCTGTCGCGCTTCGCCGCGCGCGAGGTGAAGGTCGTGCTCGCGGGCCAGGGCGCCGATGAGCCCCACGGCGGATACGGCCGCCACCAGGCCGCGACCGTGCTCTCGCGCCTGAGGCTGTTCCCGCCGAGGATGGCCGCCCCCGCCCTCGCCGCGGCGAGCATCCTGCCGCGCGCGGCGAGTGCCCGCCGCATGGCACACATGCTCGGCGGCCGCGGTCCGTCCGAGCGGCTGATCCGCCTTGTGGAGATCACCGACCACCGCCAGCGCGCCGAGCTCACGGGCAGCGAGGGCAACGCGGCCGAGGGCGAGCGGCTGGCGTCGGCGGGGGCGGTCCTGGCCGACGTCGGCGACCGCGACCTGCTGGAGCAGGCGCTCTACCTCGACACCCACATGTTCCTGCCCGACGGGATCCTCATCTGCAACGACAAGATGTCGATGGCGGCGAGCCTCGAGCTGCGCGTGCCCTTCCTCGACGTCGAGCTGATGCGCTTCGTGGAGCGCATCCCGGCCTCCATGCGCGTCGCCCCGCGCGCCGGCAAGAAGCTCCACCGCGAGGCGATGGGCCGGCTGCTGCCGCCCGAGATCGCGGGGCGCAAGAAGCACGGCTTCGCAACGCCCTACGACGGCTGGCTGCGCGAGTCGCTGGGCGACGAGGTCGGGCGCCGCTACGGCGAGGGCGAGCCGGTGTCCGAGCTGATCGACTCCGGCACCGCGCGGAAGCTGGTGGACGAGCACCGCAGCGGGAGCGCGGACCACAAGAGCATCCTCTACTGCCTGCTCGAGCTGTCCGAGTGGCACCGGGCCTTCGTGGAGGCGCGCGCCCCCGCCGTGGCCGAAGCGTGAAGCAGCGCGTCCTCTACGTGCACAGCCGCAAGGCGAGCTTCGTGGCGATCGACCGCGAGATCCTCGCCGAGCGCTACGAGGTCGAGGACCTCTACCAGCCGGGCCGCTGGCCGAACCCGCTGGCGGTGGTGCGCGGCGTGTTGCGCGCCGACCTCGTGTTCGGCTGGTTCGCCTCCTGGCACACCTTCTTCCCCGTCACGCTGGCCGCGCTGCTGCGCAAGCCGTCGGTGATGATCATCGGCGGCTTCGACACGGCGAACATGCCGGACATCGGCTACGGCTACCAGCAGGGCGGGATCAGGCGCTGGGCCAGCCGCTGGATCATGCGCCGCGCCACGCGGCTCGTGACGAACTCGAACTACAGCCTGAGCGAGATCGAGCGCAACACGCCGATCCCGCCCCAGCGCGTCCGCGTGGTGCACCACGGCGTGCCGGATCCCTTCGGCGAGGCCCCCGCGGCGAAGCAGCGCGAGGCGCTCACCGTGGGGGCGATCGACCACACCACGCTCGTGCAGAAGGGGCAGCTGCCGTTCGTCGAGGCGGCGAAGGAGCTGGCCGACGTGCGCTTCACATTCGCCGGCAAGTGGCTCGACGACGCCGTGGAGGAGCTGCGGGCGCGCGCCGGCGACAACGTAGAGCTGACCGGCTGGCTGTCCGACGAGGACCTGCTGGACGCCTACCGCCGGGCGGCGGTCTACGTGCAGGCCTCGCGCCACGAGGGCTTCGGCCTGGCGGTGGCGGAGGCGATGCTGGCCGGCTGCGTGCCGGTGGTGATGGACGTGACGGCGATGCCGGAGGTGGTGGGCGACGCGGGCGTGCTCATCGACTCGCAGGAGCCGCACGCGGTGGCGGAGGGCGTGCGCATGGCGCTCGAGCTGGGCCCCGACGGAGCGCGCCGGGCGCGCGAGCGGATCCTGCGCGAGTTCCCCATGGAGCGCCGGCGCGACGGGATCCTGGGCGCGGCGGCGGACGCGCTCGGCCGCTGATTTCCGACCGGACGCACTCCTATCGTTCGAGTCTCTGAAGGGACTGCGACAGCGAAGCCGCCTGCGCAGGCGGCTGGACCGCCAGGAGCGCGTGCGCGAGGCGCTGCTGCTCGACCTCGGCGCGATCGTGTTCGAGCTGCGCCTCCAGGGCCGCAGCGAGCCCGAGCTGCTTCATGCGAAGGAGATCGAGCTGCGCGCCGTGGACCGGGAGGTGCGCGGCCTGGCCGACGGGCTCGAGGAAGGCCTCGGGCTGCCCGAGCTCACGGCCGTCGGGCTCGTGGCCGCCTGCACGGCCTGCAACCGGCTGATGGGTTCGCGCGACCGCTTCTGCCCGGCGTGCGGCGCCGCCGCCGGCGCCAGCGAGGCGGCGCAGCGCGAGGGCCAGCCCGCGCCGCCGATGCGCGAGCCCGACTTCGGCGACACGATCGAGGTCACCGCGCTTAACGCGGCCGGCCACCCGGCGCTCGACGAGCACGAAGACGACGAACCCGACGAGGAGGAGCTGGACGAGGACGCCCCCGACGGGCACCGTACGGATGGCTCCACGGAGCTCGCGGCGGCGTGGGGGCAGCCGCCGTGGTCGACCCCGTCACCGTCGGCCGGCTCCGGCACCGCGCAGGCTCTCGTGCCGCGCGCGCAGAGGAAATTGCGGGCCGGACGGCGAATTGCGCGCCAATGGCTGGAGCAACGCAGGCCGGACGGCCCGTAGCCGCGGCCCCGGCTTCCGCTCGCGCAGGGTCGCGCCGGCGGGAGCGCTGCCCGGAGTGCGGGGCCTTCGCGCAGGGGCGCCAGCTCGTCTGCCTCGGCTGCGGCGAGCGGCTCGCCCTGGAGCAGAAGCAGCAGGCCGGGCGGCCGGTGATCGCCGCGATCGCCGCGCTCGCGCTGGTCAGCCTGATCTCGATCGTGTTCATCGCGCAGGCCCTCATCGGGGGCGGCGGCGATTCACGCGAGGCGGCCCCTGCCGCCGCGGCCCGGACGCCCGCCGCCGCGCCAACCCCGCCGTCCGGCCCCGACGCCATCCAGCGCACGGCGCAGCGGCGCGCGCGCGACCAGCTGGCCGCCGCCGCCAGCGCCTGGCCGGCCGCCAAGGCCGGCTGGACCGTCGTGCTCCTGGGCTCGGCCGATCGGACGATCGCCGAGAACTACGCGCGGAGCCTCCAGGACGCCGGCGTCGACGCGGGCGTGATCTCGCCGACCGAGCGCCCCGATCTGGGCACCCTCTGGCTCGTCTTCTCGGGCGTCCGCCCCGACCAGGCCGGCGCCCTCACCGACGCCGCCAACCTGCGCGGCCGGTACCCCGGCGCCTACGCCCGATACATACCTACAGCGCCCAGTGGCGGCGCACCCGCTCAGCCTCCGCCAGCGTGAGCTCGTCGGCGGGCACCGAGCGCGGCTCGCCCCCCTCCGCCAGGCCCTCCATCGTCGCCGCGACCGACGCGGCCAGCGCGTTCAGGTCGTAGCCCCCCTCGAGCACCGCCCCGACGGGGGCGCCCAGCTCGTCGCCAAGCGCGCGCACCGCGCGGGCCTGCTCCGCGAAGTCTTCGGTCTCGAGCAGGCAGCCGCCGACCGGGTCGTCGCGATGCGAGTCGAAGCCCGCAGACAGCAGGATCAGGCCGGGCCGGAACTCACGCGCCGCCGGCGCGACGATGTGCTCGATCAGCGCGAGCACGGTGTCGCCGCCCGTTCGCGCCGGCACCGGCAGGTTGATCGAGTAGCCCTCCCCCTCCCCCTCGCCCACGTCCTCGAGCGCCCCCGTGCCCGGGTAGAACGGCCACTGGTGGATGCTGGCGAACAGCACCTCCCACGAGGCGTGGAAGATCGCGTTCGTGCCGTTGCCGTGGTGCACGTCGGGGTCGAGCACCAGCACGCGCTCCACGCCAAGCGAGTCGAGCGCGTGGCGCGCCGCCACCGCCACGTTGTTGAACAGGCAGAAGCCCATCGCCCGCGAGCGCTCGGCGTGGTGGCCCGGCGGCCTCGCCACCGAGAAGCCCGTGGGCGCCTCCCCGCGCAGCAGCTCCTCCACCAGCGCCACCGCCCCGCCGGCCGCATGCAGCGCGGCTTCGTATGAGCCGGGGCTGAGCGGCGTGTCCAGGTCGAAGGCGCCGCCGCGGCGGCTCAGCTCGCGCACCGTGTCCACGTGCGACTGCGGGTGAACGGCGAGGATCTGCTCCAGCTCGGCGGCCGGCGACTCGCGCCGCTCCCAGCCGAGCCAGTCGCGCCGCTCCAGCTCCGCCTCGATGGCGCGGATCCGGTCCGGCCGCTCGGGGTGGTGATAGCCCGTGTCGTGCTCGAGCGACGAGGGATGGCTGAACAGGAGCGGATCCGGCATCGCGTTACGGTAACGCCGCCCGATGGCCGAGCCGCTCCTTCCCACGCCGCTGCGGGTCGACGTCGCCGTGGTGGGCGCCGGCGCAGCCGGCATCTACGCCGCGCTGGTCGCGGCGAGCGAGGGCACACGCGTGGCGCTGGTGTCGCGCTCGCCGCTGGCCGAGACCGCCAGCTACTGGGCCCAGGGCGGCATCGCGGCGGCGCTGGCGGAGGACGACTCGCCCGAACGCCACGCCGAGGACACGCTCGTGGCCGGGCGCCACTGCGCCCGCCCGAGCGCGGTGCGGGTGCTGTGCGACGAGTCGCCCGCGCGCGTGCGCGAGCTGGAGCGCCTGGGCGTGCGCTTCGACGCGGACCGCCACGGTGCGCTCGCGCTCGGCCTGGAGGGCGGCCACTCACGCCGGCGCGTGGTGCACGCGGGCGGCGCGGCCACGGGGCGCCGGATCACGCGCGAGCTCTCGGCGCTGGCGGCCCAGGACGAGCGCATCCACGTGCTCGAGCCCGCGTCCGCGTCCGCCGTGTGGACGAGCGGCGGGCGCTGCGCCGGGCTCGTGGCGCTCGGGCCGGGCGGCGAGCCTCTGCATGTCCTGGCGCGCGCCACGATCCTCGCCACCGGCGGAATGGCCGCGCTGTGGGCCCGCACCACGAACCCGCCCGGGGCCACGGGCGGCGGCCTCTCGCTGGCGGCAGCCGCCGGCGCCGAGCTGGCCGACCTCGAGCTCATGCAGTTCCACCCCACCGCGCTCGCGGCCGGCGGACCGGCGGACGGGTTCCTGATCACCGAGGCGGTGCGCGGCGAGGGAGCCACGCTGCTGAACGCCGAGGGCGAGCGCTTCGTGGACGAGCTGGCTCCGCGCGACGAGGTGGCGCTGGCCGTCGAGGCCGAGCTCGAGCGCAGCGGCGCCCGCTCCGTCGGGCTCGACATGCGTGCCATCGACCTGGAGCGCTTCCCCAACATCGCCGAGCGCCTCGCCGAGCTCGGCGTCGACCCGCGGCGCGAGCCGGTGCCGGTGGCGCCCGCCGCGCACTACACGATGGGGGGCGTCGCGGCCGACCTAAACGGCCGCGCCACGCTGCCGGGCCTCTACGCGGTCGGCGAGTGTGCCTGCACCGGCCTGCACGGCGCCAACCGGCTGGCGACCAACTCGCTCGCGGAGTGCTTCGTGTTCGGCCGCCGCGCCGCGCTGGCGGCGTGCGCGGAGCCCGACCCTGGCGCGCGGCCGGAGCCGCCCCCCGCGGCCGTGGCGCCCGGGCCACCGACGCCCGCCACGCGCGAAGCGCTCTGGCGCCACGCGGGGCTGCGCCGCAGCGCCGCCGGGCTGGGCGAGCTGGCGCGAGACCCGTTCCCGCTGGCACGCCTGATCGCCGCCGTCTGCCTCGCGCGCGAGGAGAGCCGCGGCGCCCACCAGCGCACCGACTTCCCCGACACCGACCCGGCGCTCGACGGCATGCATACGCTTGTCCGGCCGGGCGCGGAACCGCGGCCGGCGCGATGGGAATGAACGCCGAGGAGCCAACCCAGGAGCTGTTCCTCGAGGCGATGGCCTCGCTGGCCTCGGGGGTCGCGGTGGTGACCACCCGCAAGCCCGGCGGCGACCCTTGCGGCCTGGCCGCCACGTCGGTGTCCTCCTACAGCGCGCACCCGCCGTCGCTGCTCGTGTCGATCGCCCACGTGTCGCGCTGCCACGACGCGCTCGAGTCCTCCGAGCGCTTCGGCGTGCACCTGCTTCGCTCCGACGAGCTGGAGCTGGCGCGGCGCTTCGCGAGCACCGCCCACGACAAGTTCGCCGGCCTGGACTGGAGCTTCGACGCCGACGTGCCGGAGCTGTCGGGCACGCTCGCGTACCTGCGCTGCCGCCGCTCGGCGAGCTTCCCCCACCACGACCACACCGTGCTGATCGGCGACATCGAGCACGGCCGGCTGGGCGAGGGCGCGCCGCTGCTCTACGCGCGGCGCCGCATGGATTGGCTACTGCGGCCGTACGAATAACGGCTGACCCAAAAATCTGGCGCAAAGGCCCAGATGGGGTCCCGTTAACGTGCCCTTAACGCACGCTACCCCCGTGCTTCATGCAAGCTCGTTTCAATCGCCACATCCGGGGGGCATAAGTGAAAGTGCAAGAAAGCGCAAGGACGCAGGGTCAATAGGGAGGACCCGATGTACCAGTTCAGTCGCTCGCTCTACAGGGAGTTAGGCCAGTCGGTCACGACGACCAAGGGTGAAGACGTGTGCCTCGCCCGGCAGCGATTTCTGCGGTCCTGCGAGGCCACGATGGAGCGCCTTGCTCTCGACCGGCACTACTTCGCCAAGCCGGTGAAGACCCTCTTCAACGACGTCCGCACCTTCTTCCCGATCTCGGAGCAGACACGGGTGCTGAACGTGATCCAGCGCCACGTCCTGCTCGCCACCGAGTACGTGGAGAGCCAGGCGCGCGCCGGAGTCACCTTCGACGGCAGCCCGCTCTGCTGCCACGCCAGCACGCGGAAGGGCACGCCCTGCCAGCGCGTGCCGCTGCCGGGCAGCAAGTACTGCCCGTCGCACAAGCATCTCGAGGAGGACTTCGGGACGGTCGCGGCGTAACTGATTTTGCCCCCGCGAGCCGCCGCCCATCCCAGGCGACGGCGCAGGGGGCAAAAACTTCGAAAAGGCGACCCGGATGGGTCGCCTTTTCTCGTTTGGATTGCCTAACGCGCCCCTTAGCACGCAACTAGACAGGCCTCCTGCCCGCGGCCACACGTGCCTCCGACGCTAGCGGTGGCCAGTCCCCGGGTAGCTTGGGCTCGTGATTCTCGGTGTGGACGTAGGCGGCACCTTCACGGATGCTGTCCTGCTTACGGGCTCGCGCCTGATTACCGGCAAGTCGCCCACCACTCCCGACGATCAATCCGAGGGGGTGGTCAACGCCGTTCGCCAGACGCTTGAGGCGGCCGGCGCGGATCCGGGCGATGTGGAGCGCTTCGTGCACGGGATGACGGTGGGCACCAATGCGCTGCTCGAGGGGAAGGTGGCTCGCACTGCCTTGCTGGCTACCGCGGGCTTTACCGACCTCGAGGAGTTGGGGCGCCAGGCGCGGCCCGACCTGTACCGCCTCTGCGTGGGGCACCCGCCGCCGCTCGTCCCTGCCGAGCTGCGGGTCCCGGTGCCGGAGCGCACCGGCCCTGACGGGGTGATCGACGAGCTCGACGAGGATGCGCTGCGCGAGTCGCTCGAGGGGCTCGACGTCGAGGCCGCGGCGGTCTGCCTGCTCTGGGGCTTTCGCCACCCCGAGCACGAGCGGCGGGCGGCCGAGCTGGTGGCGGAGGCCTGCGAGGGGGTTCACGTGTCGACCTCGCACGAGACCGCCGGCGTGTTCCGCGAGTACGAGCGCTGCGCCACCACGATCGTGGACGCCGCCCTCTCCCCCTTGCTGCGCGGCTACCTCGAGCGGCTGTCCTCGCGCGCGGAGGACGAGGGGCTGCCGCAGCCGGAGGTCATGCTCTCGAGCGGTGGCACGGCCGACGCCGCCAGCGCCGCGGCGCACGGCTCTTGGACGGTGCTGTCTGGACCGGCCGGCGGCGCCGTCGGCGCTGCGCGGATGGCCGAGCTGGTGGGCACGGGCGACGTGGTCGGGCTGGACATGGGCGGCACGTCGTGCGACGTGTCGGTGGCTACGAACGGCCGCGTCGAGGTGGGCGGCGGGCGCGAGGTGGGAGGTCGCGCGCTGGCGCTGCCGATGGTCGAGGTGCACACGGTGGGCGCGGGCGGCGGCAGCATCGCGTGGCGCGACGCCGGTGGCGCCCTGCGTGTGGGGCCGCGCTCGGCGGGCGCCGACCCCGGCCCCGCCTGTTACGGCCGCGGCGGCGAGGAGCCCACGGTGACCGACGCCAACCTGCTGCTGGGCTACCTCGACTCCGACTCGCCGCTGGCGGGCGACGTGGAGCTGGACCGCGCAGCGGCCGAGAAGGCGGTCGGCGGGCTCGGAGGCGAGCTGGGGCTCTCGCTGGAGGAGACCGCCGCTGGCATCGTGCGCGTGGCCGGTACGGAGATGGCTCAGGCGGTGCGCGTGCTCACCGTGGAGCGCGGCATCGACCCGCGCGACCTGGCACTCGTCGCGTTCGGCGGCGCGGGGCCGCTGCACGCCGCCTCGATCGCCGAGGAGCTCGGAATGACGCGCATCGTGGCGCCGAACGCGTCCGGGGTGCTGTCGGCGCTCGGCCTCGTGGTGTCCGAGCGGCGCCGCGACCTCGCCGAGAGTGTGCTGCTGGGCGGCGACGACCTGACCGGCGAGCGCGCCGCCGAGGTAGTGAAGCGGCTGGCCGAGCGCGGGCGCGAGGAGCTCGACGAGCCAGATGCCGAGCTGCGCGCCACCTACGACCTGCGCTACGCGGGCCAGGCCTTCGAGCTGTCGGTAGACGGGGAGCCCGAGCCCAATCCGGCCAAGCTGCGGGAGGACTTCGACGACGCCCACGAGGAGCGCTACGGCTATCGCGACGAGGACGCCGAGCTCGAGCTCGTGACCGTGCGCGTCGCGGTCGCGCTGCCCGGCGCCGAGCCGCGGCCATCGGAGCCCAGCGACGCCGAGGAGCGCGGCACGCGGGAGGTGCGCTTCGGCGGCGAGACCGCTAAGGCCAGGGTTTTCGGCCAGGGCGAGGCGGAGACCGGGGGCCCGGCGATCTTCGAGCTGCCGGGCGCGACACTGGTGGTGCCGCCCGGCTGGAGCGCGAAGGCGGGCCCGGACGCGGTGGTGCTGGAGAAGGACGAATGAGCGACGGCCTCGACCCGATCACGCTTCAGGTGATGGTGGGCGCGCTGCGCGCCGCCTGCGAGGAGATGGGCTCCGTGCTGGTGCGCTCAGCGCACTCGGCCAACATCAAGGAGCGCCGCGACGCGTCCACCGGCCTGTTCGACCGCGACGGCCAGATGGTCATGCAGGCCGAGCACATGCCCGTTCACCTGGGCGCGATGCCGGCCTCGGTCGAGGCGGTGCTCGGCGAGGATCACGAGCCCGGCGTGGCCTGGGTCCTGAACGACCCCTACAAGGGCGGCACCCACTTGCCCGACATCACGGTGATCACGCCCGTGTTCGTGGACGGCGAGCTGAGCGGCTTCTCCGCCAGCCGCGCCCACCACGCCGACGTGGGCGCCGAGCAGCCGGGCAGCATGCCGGCCGACTCGAAGACGCTCGACGAGGAGGGCGTGGTCATCGAGCCGTCGCGCCTGACCGAGGAGCTGATGAAGGAGCTGGCCGGGAAGATGCGCAACCCGAGCCAGCGCGAGGCCGACCTGCGCGCGCAGCTCGCCGCCAACCGCACCGGGGCCGAGCGTCTGTCCGCGCTGGCGGAGCGCTACGGCCTCGACACGCTGCGCCAGGCGATGGCCGAGACGCTCGACTACGCCGAGCGCCGCACGCGCGCGCGGATCGAGGAGCTCGAGGACGGCGAGCGCGAGGCCACGGACGTGCTCGAGACCGCTGAGGGCGACCTGGAGCTGAAGCTGAAGGCAACGGTCAAGGGCGACGAGATCGAGCTGGACTTCGCGGGCTCCGCCGACCAGTACGACGGCAACCTGAACTGCCCGATGCCGGTCACGCTCTCAGCCTGCTACTTCGCCCTGCGAGTCCTCACCGACCCCGACGTGCCGCCCTGCGCGGGCGCCTATCGCCCGGTCACCGTCAAGGCGCCCGAGGGCTCGCTGCTGAACGCCCGCCCGCCGGCGGCGGTCGTCGGCGGCAACGTGGAGACCTCGTCGCGCGTGGCCGACATGGTGCTGGCCGCGTTCGGCCGAGCGCTCGGCCAGGGCACGATGAACAACCTCACGCTCGGTAACGACGACTTCACCTACTACGAGACACTCGGCGGAGGCCAGGGCGCCTGCCCCGACGCCGACGGCCCCAGCGCAGTGCACGTGGCCATGTCGAACACGCTGAACACCCCGATCGAGGCGCTCGAGCTGGAGTTCCCGCTGCGCGCGGTGGAGTACTCGCTGCGGCGCGACTCGGGCGGTGCCGGCAAGCACCGCGGCGGCGACGGCGTGGTGCGCGAGCTGGAGGCGCTCGACGAGATGCGCTACTCGCTGATCACCGAGCGCCGCCGCCACGCCCCGAAGGGCGCCGACGGCGGCGAGGACGGCAAGCCGGGCAGGAACCTCCTGAACGGCGAGGAGCTCGAGCCGAAAGCGTCTGGCACCCTCAAGCGCGGCGACCGGTTACGACTCGAGACACCCGGAGGTGGTGGGCATGGCAACAGGTGAATTCGGAAAGGTGGCTTTCTTCGGGCTCGGGATCATGGGCGGCCCGATGGCGCAGAACCTCCTGAAGGCGGGGTTCGAGCTGTCGCTGTGGACCCACAGCGAGGGCAAGGCCGAGAAGTTCGCCTCCGAGCACGGCGGCACGCCCGCCGCCACGCCGCGCGAGGCCGCCGAGGGCGCGGACGCCGCGGTGTCGATGGTCGTGGACTCGCCCGAGGTCGAGGCGGTGCTGCTGGGCGACGAGGGCGCGGCCGAGGGCCTGAACGAGGGCGCCGTGTGCGTGGACATGTCGACGATCGCGCCCAGCGCGGCGCGCGACCTGGGCAAGCGGCTGTCCGAGCGCGGCCTCCTGTTCCTGGAAGCGCCGGTGTCGGGCTCGCGGCCGAAGGCCGAGGACGGCACGCTCACGATCATGGCCGGCGGCAGCGACGAGGCCTTCGAGCGGGCAAAGCCGCTGCTCGAGGCCATGGGCGAGAACATCGTGCACGTCGGGCCCCAGGGCCACGGCCAGACCGCGAAGGTGCTCACCAACACCATGGGCGCCACGCACGCCGCCGTGCTGGGCGAGGCCGTCACCGCGGCCAGGAGGGCCGAGCTCGACCCCGACGCCTTTCTCGCGGTCGCAGCCGGCAGCGCCGGCAACTCGACGGTGCTCGGCCTGAAGGGCAAGCCCATGTTCGAGCACGACTTCGAGCCGCTCTTCAAGCTCGAGCACATGCTCAAGGACATCCGCCACTGCCTGGCCGAGGTGCGCGATCTCGGCCTGGACCCGCCGCTGGCCGAGCTGGTGGAGGGCCTCTATGCCGACGCGGTGGAGGACGGACACGGCGGTGAGGACTTCGCCGCGATCGTGACCGAGGCCGAAAAGCGGGCCTAATGCGGGCTCGGAGCTGCCCCAAGTACCAGAAATCACGCAATTTCCCTTGAAAGAAGCGTGACGTTTTGGCACTATGAGCCGCCCTGTGCCGATTCGGACGTCTGCCGCCCCTGGCACGGGACCGGAGTTCTCTCTGACATGCCGATCGCTCTAAAAGAATGGGCCGTGACTGTGCGCGCCCTCGCCGAAGGCGAGCAGCTGCTCACGCTGCGCAAGGGCGGCATCCGCGAGGAGAACAAGCACTTCGAGATCGAGCACGACCAGTTCTTCCTCTACCCCACCTTCGACCACCAGCGCAACGACCTGGTGCGGGACTCCCACCTCCCTGAGCTGGGCCGCGCACTCGAGGAGGGCGTCTGGCCGGACGCCGAGCCGCCCGCGTCGGCGCTCACCCGCGACGGTGGGATCCCGCAGCCCGACCGGGTGCGGATCCGCGCCTGGGCCGAGGTGTCGGCGAGCTACCTGATCACCGACCCGCGCACGATCGACGCGCTGTCGCCGTACTACATCTGGACCCCCGACTACGCGGAGAAGCGGCTCGCCTGGAAGCGC
>JBBQRG010000004.1:0-72938 GCA_038215095.1 Solirubrobacterales bacterium
TATGGGGCTCGGGCACCATCCTTTCGCCTGTGCCGGTTCGGCTAAAGTGTTTTGCCGTGGGTCCCGGGCGTGGGCGGAAACGACCGGGTATTCGGCGACGCGGGCAACGACCGGGTCACCGGCGGCTCGGGCAACGATCGAGTCGAAGGCGGTTCCGGAAGGGACTCGGTGTCCGGCAACTCGGGCAACGACAGGCTCCTCGGCGGCTCGAGCAACGACCGTATGAGCGGCGGGAGCGGCAAGGACCGGGAATTCGGCCAGAGCGGCAACGACCGGCTCGTGGGTGGCTCGGGCAACGACGGGCTCTCCGGCGGTTCCGGCAACGACCGCATGAATGGCGACAGCGGCAACGACAGCATCAGCGGCGGCTCCGGCAGGGACCGCATCACCGGCGGGACCGGCAAGGACAAGATCAACGGCAACAGCGGCAACGACAAGATCAACAGCCGCGACGGCCACCGCGACAGGGTCAAGTGCGGCAGCGGAAACGACACCGTGAAGGCCGATCGGCGCGACCGGATCTCGCGCGATTGCGAGCACGTTCACCGGATCCGCTAGAACACAGGGCGCGGAAGGACCGATACGAGCGAGCGGCCCGCTTCGGCGGGCCGTTCGTCTTTCTGGACCAGAACTCTTCCTGGGCCCCGGGGTTGTAGCGGGAGGGTCCACCGGACGAGGGGCGAAGGAATCCGTTCATGAAGCGCAAGGGTCTACTCATAAGCCTGCTGGCGGCCGGACTGGCTGCGGCTACGGCGCCCGGCGCGCAGGGGCAGGACTACCTCCCGGCCTGTCCCGGCGCCACCAACACGATCGTCGGCAGCTCCAATGGCGAGCAGCTGAACGGCACCGCGGCCAACGACCTGATCGTGGCCGCCGGGGGGAACGACGGGGCCGACGGCTTCGGCGGCAACGACTGTCTGTTCATGGGGGACGGCAACGACCGTGCTGAAGGTTGGGGGGGCAACGACCTGCTTGTCGGCGAGGCCGGCAATGACCGGCTCTTCGGCGATTCCGGCAACGACCGGATCTCGGGTGGCTCCGGCAACGACCGGGGCGACGGCGGCAGCGGCAACGACGGCATTGTCGGCCAAGCGGGCCGCGACGCCATCCTTGGCGGATCGGGCAACGACGTTCTCAGCGGCGGCGCCGACAGGGATTCGCTGGCGGGGCAGAGTGGCAACGATCGCCTGACGGGCGGATCGGGCAACGATCGCCTCGACGGCGGGTCGGGCAACGATCGCCTCGACGGGGGGTCGGGCAACGACCGGCTGATTGGCGCCAGCGGCCGCGATCGGATCACCGCGGGCTCGGGGAACGACGCGATCAACTCCAGGGACGGCCAGCGGGACCGCGTGAACTGCGGGAGTGGCCGGGACCGAGTGACGGCGGACCGTCGCGACGTCGTCTCGAGCAACTGCGAGCGAGTCTCGCGGCGCTAGCCGGCGGCCGGTCTACGCCACGGCCAGCAGGCCGCCCGGCGTAATGCCGTACTCAACCTGGTCGAACTCGCCGATGTAGTCGCCGTCGACGTGCAGTGGGAAGGGGCCGTCGATGCCGCTGACGGTGGCGCGCTCCAGGCCGGCCAGGCCTTCGATCTGGCGGTGGCGCAGGACGGTGCTCGCGCGCGCGGAGAAGATGCGGGGGATCAGCGTCGCGAGCTGGGCCACGCGGGCGTTTCGGAGCACGGCGAGCGAGAGCGTTCCGCTGTCGAGGGCGGCGCCCTCGGCGATGCGGATCGGGCGGCCGCGGAAGTAGGTGAACGGGTCCGCGTTCTGGACGACGACCGTGACTCCCTCGAGCTCGCGCCCACCGGCTTCGAGCCGCACGCGGGGCGGGTGCACGAGGTAGCGGCTGTTGAAGGTCGAGATGGCGGCGTAGGTGTAGTACCAGGCGCCGAACTTGGCCTTGCGGTAGGGGTGCTCGTCCACGCGCTCGACCACCCGGGCGTCGAGGCCGACGCCCGAGGAGAAGGTGAAGTGGCGGTCGCCGGCCAGGCCCAGGTCGACCGGGAAGGGCCGGAAGTCGTCGGCCATGCGCAAAAGGTGCTCGGTCGCGTCGACCACGTCGCGGGGGATGCCGATCATGCGGCACCAGACGTTGGTTGCGCCGCCCGGCAGGCAGGTCAGCGGGGTGCGTGAGCCAGCCAGGCCGTTGGCGGCCTCGTTCACGGTGCCGTCGCCGCCGAAGGCCACCACTACGTCATAGCCCTCCTCGGCCGCCTCGCGGCAGAGCTGGGTCGCGTGGTTGCGCTTCTCGGTGTCCACCGCGTGGACGCGGTAGCGCGACTGGAGCGCGTAGACCACGAGGTTCTTCAGGCGGCTCGAGACCGTGGTCGCGTACGGGTTCACGATCACGAGCATGCGCTTCTTGGGCGCAGCGGTGAGCGGCAGCCTGTCGACGAGGTCGGCCGCGCGCTCGGCCGCGGTCTCGGGGGACGGGGGCACGAGCAAGGCAAAACCCCGCCCGGGCCGCTCGGTTACTCCGGAATCAGCGAGCCCAGGGCGGCGGCGGCAGCTTGTGGCCTCGGCGGCGGAGGCGGGTCAGGACGAGCGCGCCGAGCAGCATCAGCAGGGCGGGGACCCACAGGAACGGAGACGCTCCCGAGCCGTTGTTGCCCGATGTGTCGCCGAGGCTCGCCGCGGCGACCGGCTTGCCGTCCGAGGATGCGTGCGCGGCCAGCACGCTGCCGGCGGCCAGGT
The DNA here is from genome assembly GCA_038215095.1 of Solirubrobacterales bacterium. Classification (GTDB taxonomy): domain Bacteria; phylum Actinomycetota; class Thermoleophilia; order Solirubrobacterales; family Thermoleophilaceae; genus DATACN01. The sequence goes on from JBBQRG010000004.1 coordinate 2,700, forward strand.
CGCCCACCGGAAGCAGCGCGGCGATGGTGCTCGTCGGGGTGATGGCGACCTGCGCGATGGCGCGGCCCACGAGCGACGTGCCTCCGCCGGACGACGTCGCGCCCGCGCCCGCGGCCGGCGAGCAGCCGCCCGAGCTGTGCGCGTGGCGAAGCCGCCGCACGCCCGTGTGCTCGGCACGGGCGACGCGGCCCATCGAAGCATGGAGCCTGCTGGCCGTGGCGATCCGCGAGCGGGCGGGGCGATGGCCGAGCCCGGCGCGCAGCGCGAGCACCCGGCGCTCGAAGCCGTTCGCGGCGGGGAGGCAGCTGCTGAGCTGCTTCACGGTGTTGCGGAAGCGGCGCTCGCCGGCCCGGCGGCGGCGCAGCTGCGCGCGGCTCTCGCGGGTCTGGGTCCGGCCGCCGGCGGGCGCGGCGCCCGGGCCGGCGCTGGTGGCGGGGGCGCCGCCGCCAGTGGGGCTGCCGCCGCTGGGGCTGCCACTACCGCTGCCACCGCCGCCGCCATTGGGCGAGCCGCCGAAGGCAGCAGGGGGAAGGCTCGGCGAGCCGCCGACCTGCACCGACCCGCCGGCAGGGTTCGCCGGCACCGGCAGCTTCGGCACGGCGGGGAGCTGGACGGGCGGCTTGGGGACCGCCGGGAGCGCCGGGACGCCGGGCGCTTGAACGTGCGGAACGGTGACGTCGGAGGGGCTGATCGGAGACGCCCACGCACTTACGCAGGTAGCCAAGCACCCCACCACAGCGCCACCTGCCAATAGCGCACGCACCTCTGCACAGACTAGGACGGGAAAGCGTTATGTCAAGGCACAAGTGAGCTTTTCGCCGCTCTGGGACCGTGTTTGACGTGCGTTAAGGGTGGACACATGTCTACAAACAACGATTCAGCGACGGTCGCCACATGGCAACACGCGGGCAGGGGGGTGGCTTCCGGCTGAAGGTTCGGACGACGGTTGCCGATGCTCACGGTGGTAAAGGAGCCGTGCCCGCGTACATGACAGGGATTGGCCGGAAGAAGCAGGTTCGCCTGGGTGGTTTCACGCGGGCGAGCCTCGAGCAGCAGGCGTCCGCGCGCGGGATCACCGTGGGCGCCCTTCTGCACCAGGCCATCGTGTACTACGCCGCCGACAGCGGCAGCGGCCGCCCCGGCCGGCACCTGCCGCGCTTCGCCTCGAGCCCCGAGGCCGAGCGCGAGGACGCAATCGAGGTGGAGTTGAGCGACGAGGATTGGGCGACGCTGGCCGAGGAGGCCGAGGGGGAGCGGGGCGCCAACGAGGAGCGCATGCTCGAGCACGTGGTGCTCTATTACATGGCCGATGTGGAGTCCGGGAGGATCGCCGCAAGGATTCTCAGATCACTTGGAGATCCGCCGGAAGAGACCGACTAGACGCACCGTTAGTCGAGGGATGGCTCAGGTTGACGCGCGGCCCGAACAGATCATCCGGAACTACCTCGAGTCGCAAGAGGGCCCGGTGGAGGCGCACATCCTCCACATCAAGGAGACCTTCGAGATCGATGATCTCTCCGCGGAGAACCTCGCGCGTGTAGCCAGCGCCCTGGAGCAGGCGAGCATCGGCGTGGACCCGCCGCTGAGCAACGTGCCGGCGGACGGCAAGCTGATGCTGACCCTCCGCAACGGCAACTCCGCCCGGGTTTCGACCAACGGTACCGACGAGGCCGCGCGCTCTCGCTTTGCCAAGCAGCCGCGCTTCCCGCGCCGGACGCGCCGCGCCAAGGCGGACAAGCCGGCCAAGCCGGTCAAGGCCAAGCCGCCCGCCAAGCTGAGCGAGGAGGCGGTGGCCGCCCGCGAGCTGCTCAAGAAGGCCCTCCTGGAGGGCAAGGGCGGCGACCGCGTGCGCGAGGCCATGTCCGCCCTCGAGGGCGCTGCGGCGAACCCCGAGGACACGCTTGCGGCCATCACGGACCTGCTGCCGAAGTTCGGCACGGAGGCCGAGCGCCGGCTGAAGGACTCAGAGGAGGCCCTCAAGGCCGCCCGCGCCTCCAGGGAGCAGGTGGCAGAGCGTCTCGCGGGCCTCGACACGGGGCTCGGCAAGCTCGTCGAGCGCGAGGGCGCCCGCGCCAAGGACCTCGACGCGACCGGCAAGCGCGCGCAGGCGCTCTCCAAGGAGTCCGAGGAGAAGATCGCCGCCGCCCGCCGCGGGCTGCTCGAGGAGATCGCCGCGCAGCCCTGGCGCGCAGACCTGAAGAAGCGCTTCGACGAGCTCGGGGCCGCCTCGAACAAGCTTTTGGAGGCGCGCAAGCAGGAGGAAGCGCAGGTCTCGGCCCGCAAGCAGGAGCTGAGCGCCGCCAGCGCCAAGGTCCTGACTGCGCGCGAAGCCGTCGAGGCGGCGCTGTCCGACCCGAACGCCCGCGCCCAGCTCGAGGAGCGGGTCTCCACGCTGCGGGAAGCCGAGAAGGCCGAGCTCGACGCAGCGGCCGCGCTCAAGCAGGCGCGCGCGCAGCTGGCGGGCGCAATCGACACGGCCGCTAAGGGACTGAACGCCGCTCGCGAGCGGCTGGGCGAGGCGCTGGGCAGCGAGCACGACGCGCAGCTGCGGGCCCGGCTCGAGCAGCTCGGCAAGGCCCAGAACGAGTCCGTGCAGGCGCTCCGGCAGCAGCTGGGCGCGCTCACGGAGAAGCTGAACGGCGACGCCGAGGCCCCGCAGCAGCTGCGCACCGCGGCCACCGAGGCGCTCCGCCTGATCCGGCCCGACGGCAAGGACGACGCAGCCGGAAACGCCAACTTCGAGGTCGCGATCGCCTCCAACCGGTCGGCGCTCGAGGCGCTTCGGCCGATCGACGAGCTTCTGCAGGTGCGCGCTCAGGTCGCCGCCGGGGTGCTGGAGCGGCTGTCCGGCGCCGAGCGGCGGGTGGGCGAGCTCGAGGAGCAGGCCAAGACCGACAAGGCGGACCTGGCCGAGCGCGCCGACGCGCTGGAGCGGGGCCGCCAGGCGGCCGCGGTGGCCGACAAGCGGCGCGCCGAGCTCGAGAGCGAGCTGGGGCAGCGCCACAAGGAGCTTCAGGCCGCGCGCGAGGAGGCCCAGAAGGCCGCCCGCGAGGTCGCCGAGACCTCCAAGCAGCTGAAGTCGGCGCAGGCCGAGGTCACGGCCACCGCCGCGCGGCTCGAGCGCTCCGAGGCCGAGTCGGGCAACCGCATCAACTCCCTCTCGAACGAGCTGAAGCAGAAGCGCGCCGAGTTCCACCGCCGCAGCGGCGAGCTCGAGAGCCAGCTCGAGGCCAGGTCCTCCGAGCTGCGGGTGACCCGCGCGCGGGTGGTCAAGCTCGAGGGCTCACACAACAACCTCCAGGCGCGCCTCACGCAGGCGACCCAGCAGGCCGAGCAGACGGCCACGTCGCTGACCGAGCAGCTGCGCCGCGCGGAGACCGAGCTGAAGCAGCGCGGTGCCGAGCTCGAGCGGGCCCGCTCCGATTCCGAGGCCACGAAGGCGAGCCTGCAGAAGGCCTCGAAGGAGCTCGAGAAGCTGGAGCCGGCGCAGAAGCAGGGCGCGCAGGCCGAAGAGCGGGTGAAGACGCTGACCGCCGAGGCCGAGCGTCGCAACTCCGAGCTGAAGCAGTCGCGCGCCCACGTCGAGACCGTCAAGACCAAGCTGGCCCAGGCTGAGAAGGGCATCACGGAGCGCGACGGCAAGCTCGCCGACGCCGAGGGCGTCCGGACGAAGCTCGCCAAGGCGGAAGAGGAGCTGAAGGGCCTCCGCTCGAGGAGCGAAGCCGCGAAGGCCGAGCTGGCGCAGGCCAAGCGCGAGGCGCAGGAGCGCCACGACGCCCTCGACAAGCAGCTACACGCGACCCGCACCGACGCCCAGAAGGCGCGCGAGGAGCTCGCCGCCGGCCGCAAGCACGCCGAGCGGCTCGCCCAGGAGGCAGACACCAAGCGCAAGCAGGCCGAGGAGCAGGTCCGCGCCGCCGACGAGAAGCGCAAGCAGGCCGAGGCGCACATCCGCGAGGCCGATGCCAAGCGCAAGCAGGCCGAGGACAAGGTGGCCGAGGCCGAGAAGCGCCGCCTGCACGCCGAAGAGCAGGGCCAGAAGGCACTGGCGCGCTTCGGCGAGGCAGAGGTGGAGGCGAAGGAGCTGCGCGACCAGCTCGCGAAGGCGAGCAAGTCCGGCGGCGCCGCCGCCCCGGCGCCCGCCCCCCAGCCGCGCCAGGACCCCGCGCAGGAGCAGCGGATCGCCGAGCTTCAGGCGGCGCTGGAGCAGCGCACCAACGAACTCGAGCAGGCACAGCAGCCCGCGACCGACGACGCCAGCGTGGAGCTGAAGCGCCAGCTTGCCGCAAAGGAAGCGGAGCTGGAGCGCGTCCAGCGCCAGGAGCGGGTTGCGCGCAAGCAGGCGGAGCGGCTCGAGCGGAAGCTCGGCGCTTCCGGCGGATCCGGTGGCTCCTCAGGCTCCGGCCAGCGCCGCAGGTCGCAGGAGGGCCAGCTCATGGAAGCCGTGGACTCGGTCAGGCGCGCCCTGCTGGTGAGCATGGAGCCGCCCGCCGAAACGCCGGCGCCCGAGCAGCGCCCGGACGACCAGCGTCAGCAGTAGCGCCCCGCGGGGCTACTCGCCTAGAACTTGTTGGCGAGGGTGACCGGGGCCGACTCGAGCTCGATCAGGGCCGCACGCAGAGCCTTGCGGCCCCGGTGATGCAGTCCGTGAATCGCACCCTCGGTCTTGCCGAGCGTGTCGGCGATCTCGGTGGGTGAGAGGCCGCCGATGTGGCGCAGCACGAGAACCTCGCGCTGCTCCTCCGGCAGCTGGTCGAGCGCGGTGCGCAGCGACTGCGAGCGCTCGAAGCCGATCTGATCGTCGCGCTCCTCGGTGGCCCGCACCTCCTCGACCGGAATCTGACGGCGCGCACGGATGTGGTCGAGCGCCGCGTTCCGCGCCACGCGCAGGATCCATGCCGAGAAAGGCACGTCCCGCTCCTCGTAGCGCACGATCGAGTGCATGAGCTTGGCGAACATCGTCTGGGTGATGTCCTCCGCGTCGTGCGGGTCCCGAACGATGCTGTTGACGTAGCCGTATACGTCGTCGGCGTAACGCACGTACAAGTAGTGCATTGCGCTGGTGTCGCCTTCCTTGGCGCGTGCAATTGCCCGCCGGACGAGATCTAGGCTCTCCGTCGGTTCCTTCGTTGTGCGGGTGAAGCGCCGGCTTCGTGAAAAGCCTGCGTCTCCCCGCTTAGCGTGCGCCTGCCCTGCCACAGATGCCTCCAAGAGTTGCGAGTCGCGAGCGGAGATAGGAAATGATGACGTCCCTACCTATAGCCGCGATCGTCCGGTTCCGCAAGGCATCCGCGCGGATTGGCAACAAGATCGCACCCGGGTGTACCCGGGATGGGGGACGCGGGTGTACCCGCCCTAGTGAACGGAGACTTCTGCGCCCTCCCCGACGTTCAGCCGAAGAGCGTGCGGCAGCCGGAAATCGCGGAAGACGTGGGCGTTCGGGCCGATCACGCTCCCCTCGAGCCGCTCGCCGAGGTGGGTCACGCGCGAGCCCGAGAGGATGATCGAGTGCTCGACCTCGGCGCCGTCGATGATCACGTTGTCGCCGATGGCGCTGTAGGGCCCGACGTAGGCGTTCATGAGCTGGGCGCCCGCGCCGATGACGACCGGGCCCCTGACCACGGAGTCCTCGAGCCGGGCGGTGGGATGTATGGCCACGGCTCCCTGGACGTCGCTCTCGCCCTCCAGCACGCCGTCGGGAACGCTGCGCCGCAGGCCCTGGAGCGCGAAGCGGTTTGCCTCCAGCAGCGCGCCCGGGTTGGCGCGCATGCGAAACCAGTCGCCCGCCCAGCGTGCCTCGAGGCGGCCACCCGCGTCGGCCATTTGGCGAGCGAGGGCCACCAGCTCCATGTCGTGGGTGGCGCTGGCGGGCAGGGCGCCGGCGCAGTCCGCGGCGGCCGGTCCGAGCACGGCCAGGCCGGCGGGCCACCAGTGGCCGGCGCCAGGTGCGAGCCCGGGTAGTGCCGCCAGGTGCCCGTTCAGGTGGTGGACCGTTCCGTTCTGCGACTCGCGCTCGGTCACGAGCAGCAGCGCGTCGTGGTCGTCCGCCCCGGCGGCGCCCAGGTGCTGGCCGAGATCGCGGCCCAGGCTGTCGGCGAACTGCACGAGAACGTGCACGGGCCCATAGATGCTCCGCGCCTCCGCGAGCGCGCCCGCGAGGGTGAGCTCGTCGAAAGTCGTCATGCGCAGCTCGAGGTCCGGGCCCTCGACGCCCTCGGTCACGCTCTCGACCATGGGCGCCAGCCGGGTGTCGGCCGCGAAGAGGATGGACTCGATGCCCGCGTCCTTCAACGAGTCGACCACGTGCAGCAGCAGGGGCCGGTTCGCGACGGGCGCGAAGGCGGCCGGGCGGCCTCCGCTCGCGGGCTGAGGGGACACCGGGACCACTGCGGTTGTGACCGTTGCAACCATTTACACGGGATTAACTCCCGAACCGGCCGCGATCTGACACGGCAGGGCCCCGGGTAAAGGTCGGAATTTCGGAGGATTGAATTTCCGCGCGAAGACGCCAGAAGTTCGTGTGGGGACCTCGCGTTTGTTACTGAGCATGCGGAGACCGCGCTTTGGACACGGCGATAGAGGCAAGGGCGAGATCGGGCATCTCCTCGCGGACCTGACGCACGAGGATCTCGAGGAGGACGAGAACGGGCTGGTCGATCTGGGCGCCGAGCGGCGCGCCGACGCGGCCATCTCGCTCGCGGAGCTGGGCGACCCGGCGGCGATCGAGCCGATCCGGGAACGCCTCGACGACCCCGAGCCGATCGTCCGGCAGGCCGCGGTGCAGGCGCTGGCCGCGCTCGATCCCGAAGCGCCCGACTACCTGATCCACGCCGTCATCTCGTGGCCGGCGCCGCCCTTCGGCGATGCGCGCCTCGAGGCGCTGAGCCTGCTCCAGCAGCTCGACGACGGCACCGTCCCCGAGCGCATGGTGCAAGCCGTCGCCCAAAGCAACGGCTCGACCGTGCTGGACGGGATCACGCGCGAGTCGATCGTCAGGCTGACCAACAACGGCGGCGAGAACGGCGCGAAGCCCGCGGAGATCGTGGCGCTGACGATGGACCTGCTCAGGGACGCCGACGGCAACCGCAGAAACGTCGAGATCGTGCTGGCGTGGCTCGGCGACCACAGCGTCGACGACCTCGTTGACGCACTCGGCGATCCGGACCTGCGTGAGAGCGCCGCCACCGTGCTGGGAGCCCTGAAGGACTCCCGCGCCGTACCCGGCCTCGTGCAGTCGCTCGACGACGAGCGGCCCGACGTGAGGCTTGCGGCCGCGTGGGCGCTCGGCGAGATCAGGGATGTCCGCGCCGTGGAGGGCCTGATCCGGGCTGTCTCAGACGTGGATTACGAGGTGCGCCGCCAGGCCCAGGAGGCGCTCGACGCGCTCGGGACCGTCGGCGTGGTGGCCGGCGTGTCCGCAGTTTTGCAACTTGTGATGGACAAGGGTCAACAACAGTTGCCAAGCCCGAGGGAAGATTGACTTATGGCTGGCATTTGTCCACCTTCGGGTGTAGATTCGGTTTTCTAATGGTCACGGATGCTCAAACGTTGTACGTCGCGCCCCAGATCGAGGACTACGGAACCCTCGAGGAACTGACGGCGGACATCTCGCTGCTCTCCCCGCACGGGATCGGCGGCACGATCGCCGCGGTGACCGGCCCACTGGGCGGCGGACCCAGCCCCGGCGGCAGCCAGGGAGTGCAGAACGTGCACAACGCCGGCTCGGGCGACGTAGGCAATCTCAACAGCAGCGGCGGTGGCGGCGCGCCCGCCGGCGACGTGAGCCCCGGCTCTGCCGGTGGCGGAGCCGGCCCCGGGGGCGGAGGCGGAGGCGCCGCTGGCGGAGCTGCCGGAAGTCACGCCGCGCAGCTGCCCTTCACGGGCTTCCCGGCGGCGTTCGCCGGTGCCATCGGTGGCGTCATGGCGGCGTCGGGTGCGGCCATTCGCCGCGCTCTGCGGTCAAACCGCTAAGCCTCTCCTGCTTCGCGTCAGCTCTGCACTAGAAGGACGCGTCCTCGCGCGTTGTTCCCCCAGCACGTGCGCGCGATGACACAGGACAGCCAACAGCTCGATTCGATGGGCAGCGCGGGATCGCTGGCCCTCCCGGCGCATCGCACGCCCCGCAGGCCCGCGCTCAACCGGGAGCTGCTGACCCGGGTGCTGCTGGGGGCCGCCGACCTGGTGTCGGCGGCGCTTGCGCTGCTGCTCGCGGTCCAGGTGCTGGGCGACGACCGCTTGAACGGCGTCGCGCTGGCGGTGGTGCCCACGGTGCTGCTGATCAGCAAGGCGGCTGGGCTCTACGACCGCGACGAGCCGCTGCTGCGGCGCGCCACCCTCGACGAGGCCGGCGCCCTGTTCCGCGTGGCCACGTTCTACACCTTCGTGATCTGGCTGCTGCAGGACTTCTTCATCTTCGGGATGGGGGCCTTCGGCAGCGACCAGCTGCTCACGCTCTGGGTGCTGCTGTTCGGCGGGATCCTGGCCGCGCGCGCCGTCGCTCGGCGGCTGGCTCGCGCGCTCGCTCCTGAGGAGCGCTGCCTGCTGCTCGGCGCGGACAGCGCCGCGCGCTCGGTGGAGCGAAAGCTCGCCGAATGCCGCTCGGCGAACGCGCGCCTGGTGGCTCAAATCCCCTTCTGGGACCGCCATCCGGACCAGCCGGGCGAGGTCCAGGCGGCGTGGCAGGAAGCCCTGCCGATGCTGGTGGAGGAGCACGCAATCGACCGCGTGATCCTCGCTCCCAGCCGCACCGACGGCGAGTACGTGGTGGACGCGATCAGCTCCATCAAGGCCATGGGCGTGAAGGTCAGCGTGCTGCCGCGCCTGCTGGAGGTCGTGGGCTGGTCGGTGGAGCTCGACGAGCTGGACGGAGTCACGCTGCTCGCGGTTCACCGCTACGGCCTGTCGCGCTCCTCGCGCGCGCTCAAGCGGGGCGTCGACCTGGTCGGGAGCGCCCTCGGCCTCATCTTCCTGGCGCCGCTCTTCGCGGCCGTGGCGCTCGCCATCACGCTCGACACCAAGGGCCCGGTCTTCTTCCGGCAGCGGCGCATGGGCCGCGACGACGAGCACTTCGAGATGCTCAAGTTCCGAACGATGGTCGAGGGCGCTCACCTGATGCGCGCCGACCTCGAGCCCCAAAACGAGTCGGAGGGGCTGTTCAAGATCGCCGACGACCCGCGCATCACCCGGGTCGGCAGGCTGCTCAGGCGCAGCTCGCTGGACGAGCTCCCGCAGCTCTGGAACGTGCTTCGCGGTGAGATGAGCCTGGTGGGCCCGCGCCCGCTCGTGATCGAGGAGGACGCCCTGGTTGAGGGCTGGCGGCGCGGGCGCCTGCTGGTGCGGCCGGGCATGACCGGCCTCTGGCAGATCTACGGGTCCGCGCGCATCCCGCTCCAGGAGATGGTCAAGATCGACTACCTGTACGGCGCCAACTGGTCGCTCTGGCTCGACGCCAAGGTGCTCCTGCGCACCGTGCCCTTCGTGCTCTCGCGCCGAGGCCTATGAGGCCGACAGCTCAAGCAGCGCCGCCCTCGCCGTGGCGACGGCGAGCGTCTCTTCGAAGGCGATAGGCGGCTCGCCGCGCGTGCGCGCGGCCGCGTAGAAGCTCTCGATCAGCGAGCGCAGGCCCGGGTAGGCGGGCTCCCGGCGCGCGGCCCGCTCGCCGAGGTTGGCGGCCGCGACGCCCACGCGCCGCGCCGACAGCGCGAAGGGCCTGAGCGCCTTGCCGGCGCGGGTCGGGCGGCCGCGCTCCACGAACGCGTAGCCGTGGAAGTGGTCGAGCTCGATCGTGCCCTGCGAGCCGATCAGGCGCAGCTCGTTGCGGGTGGGGCGCCCGCCCATGCTCACGCAGATCGACACCGTCGTCTCCCCGGCGGCCCCGCTGGCGCGCAGCTCCCCGGCGGACAGCCGCGCGGCGGACCAGCCGAGGCCGGCGAGGCCGCCCGGCAGCGCTCGCTCCAGGCTGGCCAGGGGGTGGGGGAGGATGTCGGCCGCGATGGCGTCGGCCTCGTCGGGCTTCCCCTCGGCCCCCGCGGAGCACAAGGTCGCCTCGATGTGGAGCCAGGGGCTGAGCGCCGGGGCCACTCGCTCGAGCTGCCGGAAGCCGGGCTGGTAGAGGTACTGGTGGACGGGGCAGAGCAGGCGCCCAGCGGCGCGAGCGCGCTCGACGAGTTCTTCCGTGGCTGCGACATCCGCGGCCAGCGGCTTCTCCACGAGCACGTCGGCCCCGCCCGCGAGGGCCTCGAGCACCAGCTCGGGGTGCGATTCCAGGGGCGCGCAGACGTGCACGACGTCGATCTGGGCGGCCTCGAGGGCCTCCGAGAGGCGCTGGAAGGTCGGGGCCGAGCCGTGGGCGGCCGCGAGCCGGCTCGCCGTCTCGGAATCGGGGTCTACGACCGCCGCAACGGAGCCCCCAGCCCGCACGAGCGCGTGAGCGTGCCAGCGGCCCATCAGGCCGGCACCCACCACGGCCGCCCTGACCGTCACCGAGGCATCACGTAACTCTCAAGCTACCAACGCCGCCTCGGGTTAGTTTTGAGCCTGCCGACCCGTTACTTGGCCAGTTGGCACGAACAATCGACATCGCGCTTCCCTCTGGTGCGCTGGCAGGCAAGGGGCAGTCCCGGCGGCGGCGCTTCGAGCGCGGCCGGCGGCCTGACGGCTTCGACTTCGGCGGCGCGCCGCCGCGGATGGCCAAGCGCGACGCGCTCTACCGCCGCAGCCTGGCCGCGGGCGACATCCTGGCCGCGGCCTTCGCGTTCATCGTTGGCCTGCTCATCTTTCAGGGCACGCTGCCCCAGCCACTGCTGATGGCCGGCCTGCCGCTGGTGGTCATGGCGGGCAAGATCAGCGGCCTCTACGACCACGACGAGTACCGCTTGCGCCGCACCACGCTGGACGAGGTGCCGGCCCTCTTCCAGGCCGCCACCGCCTACAGCCTGCTCGTGCTGGTTGGCGGCGAGCTATTGGTGTCCTTCTCACTCGAGCGCGACGTCCTGGTGGCCCTCTGGGCCCTGCTCTTCGCCTCGCTGACGATGACCCGCATCGCGGTGCGCTGGTTCCTGGCGCGCAGCGGACGGACGGAGCGCTGCCTAGTGCTGGGCGACGCGTCGGCCGCCTCACGGCTGAGCCGCAGCTTCGAGCTGACCGGGTCGGTGCGCGCCGAGGTGGTGGGCCGGCTCCCGCTGGAGCAGCGCGGCAGCGACCCCGACAGCTCGGCGGCGCTCGCGCCGATCGAGGAGGTCTTGAACCAGGAGCGGATCGACCGGGTCGTGATCGCGTCCCGCCGCGGCGACTCCGAGCTGATGGTGAGCGTGGTCAGGCTGGTGAAGAACCTCGGTGTGAAGGTGAGCGTGCTGCCTGGCCTGTTCGAGGCGCTCGGCTCGTCGGCCAGCGTCGACGAGGTGGACGGCCTGCTGCTGCTGGGCCTGCACGAGGAGCAGCTGACGAGGACCGCGCGGCTGCTGAAGCGAAGCGTCGACCTCGTCCTGGGTGGGCTGCTGCTGGTGCTCACAGCGCCCGTGATGGCCGCGACCGCGCTGGCCGCCGGGAGGACGCCGGGGCCGCTGCTCGTGCGCGACGAGTTCCTGGACCGCCATGGGCGCCCCTTCGAGATGCTGAGCTTCCGAACGAAGGTGCGCCGCTTCGGCGTGCACGCGCTTCCGAGGCTGGTCAGCGTCCTGCGCGGCGAGCTCAGCCTGGTGGGACCGCATCCGCGCCCCGCGGGGGGCGGCACCGCGCCGGGCCCCCAGCGCTTCGCCGACCTGGCACCCGGCCTGACCGGCCTCTGGCGCCTGAGGGGCAGCGCCCAGTCCCCCGAGGAGCTGCCGACGCTCGACTACCTGTACGCGGCGAACTGGTCGCTCTGGCTGGACGTGAAGATCATGGTGCGCACCGCGGTGGCGCTGGCGCAGGGACGGCGCGGCCTGGCCCCGCAGTCGGTGGGCGCGCGGCAGCGCCTCTGGAGCGCCGGAATGAGCCGCATGCCGAGCCGGCGCTTCCAGCGCAACGGCAACGGAAACGGCCACGCGGGCGGCGACACGTACACCAACGGCAACGGGCACACCAACGGCGCCGCGCACACCAACGGCAACGGCAACGGGCACACCAACGGACACGCCAACGGCGCCGCCCACACCAACGGGAACGGCAACGGCCATGCGAACGGGGCCACGCACGCCAACGGGAATGGGAACGGCAACGGACACGCCAACGGCAGCCCCAAGCCGAGCATTGCGCTCGCCGGCGGCGCCGCCGTGGCGACCGCGCCGGTGGCGCTCGACCGCACGCCCGCGCGCAGGCACCTGCCGGTTCGCCCGGTCAGGCTGAGCGCGGTCGTGCCGGCCACGAACCAGCCGCGCACCCTCGACCAGTGCCTGGCCGCGCTTCGCGGCGCCCGCGACGGCCCCGACGAGATCGTCGTGGTGGAGGACCCGGATCTCCGCGGCGGCCCGTCGGCCGCCCGCAACGAGGGCGCGAACCGCGCCAGCGGCGACGTGCTCGTGTTCGTGGACGCAGACGTGGTGGTGCACCAGGACGCCTTCAGCCGTATCAGGGCGCTGTTCGAGCGCGATCCCGGGCTGACCGGCGTGTTCGGCTCCTACGACGACGGCCTGCTTACCAACGGCCGCGTGGCGATCTTCCGCAACGTGCTCCACCACCACGTGCACCACTCCAAGCCCGGCGTGGCCGACACGTTCTGGTCGGGCCTCGGCGCGGTGAAGCGCCAGGACTTCCTGGACTGCGGCGGCTTCGATCCCGAGCGCTTCCCGTACCCGTCGGTGGAGGACATCGACCTGGGCATGCGGCTGACGGCGCGCGGGGCCCGGATCGTGCTGAACCCGCGCATCCAGGGCACGCACCTGAAGGACTGGCACCTCAGGGAGATGCTCTACACCGACTTCTCTCGCCGGGCCGTGCCGTGGGTCGGCCTGCTCACCGAGCGCCGCGGCGCTCCGCGCTCGACGCTCAACCTCGGCTGGCGCCACCGCGCGAGCGCGGGCTTCGCCGTGCTCGGGGTGGGTGCCCTGCTCGCGCGCCGTCCCAAGGTCGCCGCCGCGTCGGCCGCCTCGCTCTTCGGCCTCAACAGCTCCTTCTACGCCCTCCTGGCCCGGCGCTACGGCGTTCGGACCACGGTGGCGGCGATGGTCCTACACCTGGTCCATCACCTGATCTCGGTGGCCGGCGTGCCGGTCGGCATCCTGGCGCGCCTCGCGGAAGAGCGCGGCGGGCGCTCGCTGGGCGAGCGATGACCATCGTCACAGCCGCGCGGGTGCGCTGCCTTACGAGCGGCGTCGTCCGCGGGAAGCGCGCGCAGAGCGGCCCCCGGCGCTACCTGCCCGGCGGCTGGGCGAAGGACACGCTCCCGGTGAACTTCTTCCTGATCGAGCACGAGAGCGGGCTGTGCCTGTTCGACGCCGGGCAGAGCGCGCGCGCCGCGCGCCCGGGCTACATCTCGCGCTGGCACCCCTATCTGCGCCTGGCGCGCTTCGAGCTGACGGCCGACGACGAGCCCGCGGCCCAGCTGCGCGCCCTCGGCCACGACCCCGCGGACGTGCGCTGGGTGGTGCTCTCACACCTGCACACCGACCACGTGGGCGGACTCGAGCCCTTCGCCGGCGCCGAGATCCTGGTGGCGCGCTCCGAGTGGGAGCGCTTCCGGGGCCTCAAAGGGCGCCTGCGCGGCTATCTACCGCAGCACTGGCCGGCCGACGCCGAGCCCCGGCTGGTGGAGGGGACGCTCGACCTGACCGAGGGCGGCAGCCTGTCGATCGTGCCGCTGCCGGGCCACACGCGCGGCCACATGGGCCTCGTTGTGCGGGCGGAGGGAGGCGGCTGGCTGCTTGCAGGCGACGCGGCGCACACCCCGGCCGAGCTGGAGGCCACCATCGTGGGCTTCTGCCGCCGGGAGGGCCTGGTGCCGCTGCTCACGCACGACCCACTGGCCGGTACCGGTCAGGACTCGACGCGCAGCACCAGCTCCGTGGTGTCCTCGCCCGGCACCCCGAGCCGCCGGGCGCGCACGAACGGCGCCCTCTCGCGCACGCCATAGCTCGGCGCGATCCAGCCATCCTCGACCGCGAACTCGAGCCCGTCAGCCTCGATGACCAGCCGGCAGCGCTCGAACTCCGCCGTGACGCCCCCATCGTGGACGCTCACGCGGCACGGGGCCAGCGTGAAGGTACACACCAGCGGGTGGGAGCCCACGCAGCTGACCGTGTCGCGGATCGTGACCTGGCGAGCGGGGCAGTCGAACTCGAGCAGGCGCGTGTGGGTGGCCGGCGGGTCGAGCTCCTCGTAGCCGTGGTGGCGGCCCTCGAAGACCGTGCGCTGCGGGCCCGGCTCGAAGCGGAGCAACTCGGAGCGCGTGTGGTCCGGAAGCTGGAACACGAGCGCCGGCGGCCATTCGTTCTGCTCGGCGCCCGCGATCCGCAGCGTGGTGTGGAACGCCGTGGAGCGAAACTGGTTGCGCGCCACCGGATCGGACTTGTAGAGGTAGGGCCCCGGGTCCACGATCAGCGGCTGGCCTTCGACCATCAGCTCGAACGAGAGCTGGTCGTTGTGGGCGTGGCCGCCGAGCCCGTACATCCCGGTGTCGCCGCAGCGGACGATCGAGTAGAGGTCGCCTCCGCGCACCACGAAGTAGCCGCCGGCGCGGTAGGCCGCGGAGCTGGTGGCGGGGGTGTAGGGACGGCGCGCCTGGCGAAACAGGTGCAGGTGGGAGCGGAAGTCCGTGCTCGCGTAGTCCTCGAGCGGCAGCAGGCGCCCGTTGTCGGCGTCGCCGATCTGCGGGGCCAGACCGTCGGGGCGGGTGTAGTGGGCCACGAAGCCCAGCATCAGGTCGAGCCGCTCGCGGTACCAGTCCGGGAAGCTGCCCGGCAGCAGCGCGTCCGCGGCCTGGGTGGCGCAGATCATGAACTCGCAGACCAGGCGGTGGTAGGAGGTCGAGGCCTCGTGGTCGCATCCGTCGGAGCGCACCTGATGCTCCATCTCGGGCACCAGCTCGCTCGTGGCCCACTCCGCCCAGGCCCGTCCCTCCGGGCCATCGAAGAAGACGGCGGCCACGGTGAGGATGCCGACGAGGTTCGAGAGATAGTGGTTGCCGCGGATGTCGTAGTACTCGGGGTAGCTCCGGATGTAGCGCCCGTGCAGCAGGAGGCTCTCGAGGGCGCTCGTGAACCAGGGCTCGTGCGCCGCGTCGTCGGCGCAGAGGGCGAGCGTTGCAACCCAGTTGGCGGCCCTGATCGCGACGTCCATGGTCGAGTACCAGTTCACGCCGTACTCGACCGGGTTCGCCCGCAGCCAGCCCTCGATCTGGTCGCCCACCTCGCGCAGGTAGCGGCGGTCGCCCGTCAGGCGCCAGGCGCCCGCCAGCAGCGGCAGCTGGTGGAAGCGCGACAGCTCCCAGGGCACCTTGATGTCCGAGTAGTCGAAGTAGGTGAACGGCACCTTCGAGATGTGCACGGCGGGCCAGCTCCTGCCGGTCTTGAAGTCGAGCTGCCAGTCGATCCGGTCGCCGAGCTCGGTGGGACCGGAGCCGAGCACGTCGAAGCGGTGATCGAGCACGTCGTCGGCGCGGGCCAGCAGGTCGGTGCGCTCGGCTTCGTCGAGCTCGCCGAGGCGGCGCTCGAAGTCGGCCACGACCGGCATCGTGTCCCTTACCCGGCCGCGCAGCACCTCTGCCGCCGCGGCGCCGCCGAGCGCGGCGTCCAGCTCCCCCCGGCGCACGTGCAGGGGCCGCACGCGCAGTCGCCCGCGGCGCAGCGCCTTCGACGTCACGTCCGCCGCGGACCTGGCCGCCTCTACGGTTCCGCGGTAAGGCCCGAGGCGTCGCCACTTAGCCGCGCCAACGCGGATGCGGGCCAGACCGGCGGGGGGATAGGGCTGCGTCACCATCGGCTCACTGTCTGTGCGTGCATCATCCTCGGCGCTAGTGTCCCCGGCCAACCCAGACGAGCCCCAGGTGCCTCCCATAGATAACACGCCGGATCGGCTCATGCGACTGCTCGGGGATCAGGCGACGGTACGCCTGAAACAGCTCGGCTATTCGATTCAGATGACAGCGGAGGCCAAGCGCGAGGCGGAGTGGTGGCTGCGCGCGCGGGCCCAGGCGCTGAACCGCCGGGTCGGCCTGCTGGCAGGCTGGGGGGTGCTGTGGCCGAGCGCCGGAGTGGCCGAGCTGGTGCCGCTCGAGCTCCCGGCGGCGGGGCGCGGCGAGGTGTCGGTCGAGGTGCTCAGCAGCGCCGTGAGCCCGGGCACCGAGCGGGCGCAGTTCCTGAGGCTCCCCAGCGCCGTAGTGGTCTTCCCTCACCGCCCGGGCTACTCGGCCGCCGGCGTCGTGGTCTCCGTAGGCGCGGGCGTCTCACACGTCGCGCCGGGCGACGCCGTTGCCGTGAGCGGGGCCAACCACGCTTCGATCGCGACGGTGCCGGCCCAGTTCGTCTACCCGCTGCCGGCCGGGGCCGACACGGCCGCGGCCTCCCTCGTCCACCTCGGGATCATCTGCGGCCAGGGCGTCAGGCGGGCCGGGGTGGTGCCCGGCCAGCCGGCCTGCGTGGTGGGCGCCGGGCTGATCGGCGCGCTCGCGCAGCGGCTGGCACTGGCCGCCGGCGCGAGCGAGGTGTCCGTGATCGCGCGCTCGCGCTCCAAGCAGCGGGTGGTGGAGGCCGGCGGCGCCTCGGAGCTGCTCGTGACGGGTGAGGACGACGAGCGCATCGCCTCGCTGGCCGCTCCCGTAGTGATCGAGGCGACGGGCGACCCCGAGGGCCTGTCGGTGGCCGTGAGCGCGGCCGGCCCGGGCGCGCGGGTCGCGCTGCTCGGCTCCCCGCGCGGCGTGACTTCCGACCTGGGAGCCGACGCGCTGCGCGAGAAGGGCCTGACTGTGGTCGGCGCCCACGTGAACACGCTCGTTGCCGAGGGAGGCCGCGCCGGCGTGGACATGCGCGCGCGCGAGGCGGAGGGCTTCCTCGAGCTGGTGGCCGCGGGCCGCGTGCAGGTGGCCGACCTGCTCGAGCGGAGCGTGGACCCGCGCGAGGCGGGCGCGTTCTACCGCGAGCTCGCCACCAGCCGCGAGCTCACCGGCGCGCGCTTCGACTGGACGCTGCTGCCCGAGCGCGAGCGCTTCACCCACGGCCGCCTGTGGCGGCTGCCGGACGTGTCGGGGCGCGGGGTGGAGGCCGAAGGCGAGCCGCTGGGCGGCCGCCGGCGCTCGGCCGCGGCTCAGGAGGACCCGTTCGCGGGCGCCGCGGGGATGACCCGCTTCGGCATGCTCGGCTGCGGCGACATCGCCGTCGCGAACGCCGCTGCCGTCGCGGCGGCGCCGAACGCGCAGCTCGTGGCCTGCTTCGATCCGGTGGCGAGCCTGGCGCAGGACCTCGCGAGCACGTATGGCGCGGAGGCGGCGCCCAGCGCCGAGGCGCTGATGGAGCGAGAGGACGTGGACGCCGTCTTCATCTCCGTCCCGCACCACCTGCATGCGCCGCTGGCACTGGAGGCGGCCGCGCGCGGCTGCCACATCGTGGTCGAGAAGCCGCTCGCGAACAGCCTCGAGTCCGGGCAGCAGATCGTGGCGGCCGCCGAGCGCGCCGGGGTGCGCCTGTCGGTGTGCTTCCCGCACCGCTACCAGCCCGAGGTGCTCGCGGCGCGCCGCGCGATCGAGGCCGGCGCCCTGGGCGAGTTCGCCGGGGCGCACGTGACGCTGTTCGAGGACAAGCCGCCGTCGTACTGGGTCGGCGGGCCCTCCGGGCGGGCGCACTCCGACTGGCGCGCGTCGCGCGAGAAGGCGGGCGGCGGCACGCTGATCATGAACATGCCGCACTACATCGACCTGATCCGGCACCTGAGCGGGGCCGACCCGGAGGACGTGGCGGCGGTCACCGCCAGGGCCGACTCGGACTCCGAGGTCGAGGACAGCGTGTCGATGAGCCTGCGCTACGGCAACGGCGCCCTGGCCTCGCTGTTCAGCTGCACCGCGATGCGCGGCGCGAGCTCCGTCGAGCTGCGGCTCTGGGGCAGCGACGGGCAGGTGAGGCTGGAGCCGGCCGGGAGGATCTACACCCTGCGCGCGGTGGACGGGGTCAGGACGTCGCGCTGGCAGCCGCTCGGGTCGTCGCCGCCGATCGCGATCAGGGCCGCGTACGTGAGCCGCTTCGCCACGGCGCTCGCCGAGGAGCGCCCGCCCGAGGTGGGTGGGGAGGACGGCCTGGTGGTCCAGGCCGTGATGGAGGCCGCCTACCGCTCGGACGAGAGCGGCCGCCGCGTACGGCCGGCGGACCTGCTGGCCGAGGTCCGGGCGCCGTCGGCGTGATCACCACCGAGGAAGGGCCCGTGCTGCGCGCGGAGCTGGCGCCCGGCGCGCGCGCCTACGTGGACGGCGACTGGGCGGCGGCCCCGCCCGGCACCGGCCTGCCCGCGATCGTGGTCGAGCCCGACGGCAGCATCCGGCGCGACGGCGGGCCGAGCTTCCCCCTGCCCGACGGAATGGAGCCTGACGCGGCGGCCGCGCTCGCGCTGCGGTCGGTGGCCGTGGAGGCCGCCGCGGCCGCCGGCGGGACGCCCGTCGAGGTGATCGGCGCGGGGTTCGTGGCCGCTGCGGTGCGCGAGCTGCTCGGCACGCGCGCCGAGGGCGGTGGCGGCGAGGCCCCCGCGGCCATCGTGGACACCACGGGCGACCCACAGGTGCTGCGCGACGCGACCGAGCGACTGGCCGAGCTCGGCACGCTGGTGCTCGCGGGCGAGCCGCTCGGTCGCGCCGCGCAGATCGACCTCTACCCGCACGTGCACCTGCGCGGCCTCGAGTTCGTGGCGGTCAGGCCGCCGCTCCACGCCGGGCCGCCCGCCCCCGCAGCCGCCGAGGACACGTTCAGCGCCTCGCCGCAGGCGGTCGCCTCCGGCGAGCCGCTGCCGCGCAGCGCCCTCTGGTACCGGCTAGACGCCTGAGGCCGCTAGCGCCGCGCGAGCGCGCGCAGGCGGCTGAGCACCATGCCCGCCCGCGGCAGGCGCCTGGTCTGCGAGGTGCGGCGCAGCTCGGCGCCGAGGCCCGGCGCGAGCAGGCGCCGCGTGGCGGCCACCGGGTCGGGGCCGGAGGGCCGCCCTCCGCCGGATCCCCGTGTGGCGAGCACGCGCGCCACCACCAGCCGGTACCCGCCGTAGGTGCCGGCTCCCTCTCGGCTCTCGACCACGTCCATCCCCGCGCGCACGAACAGCTCCTCGACGCTCGGCAGCGTGAAGAAGTTCACGTGCGTGACGGGGTCGCGCGCGATCGGGATGCCCTTCCACACCTCCATCGGCACCTCGCCGAAGACGACCCCTCCGTTGGCCAGGCGCGCCCGCAGGCTGTCCAGCGTGCCGCGCGGGTCGGCGAGGTGCTCGAACACGTGGCTGCTCACGATCACGTCGAAGCGAGCGCCCGGGTCGACCTCCTCGAGGGTGTCGCCGAGCTTCTCGATGCCGGGGAGCGGGCGCACGTTGTAGTCCACGAGCGAGCAGCGCGCCCCCGCCTCCAGGAAGGGCTGGAGCAGCTTGCCGTCGCCGCCGCCGAAGTCGAGCACACGCGCGCCGCGCACCGGCCGGTGGCGGGCCACCATCTCGAGGATCGCCTCAGCGCGGCGCCGGTCGCGGTCGCGCCCGCGAGCCGAGCCGGCCGAGCCGCCGATATCCTTCTCCGTCTCCTGGAGGAAGCGGTACTTGGCTCCGACGTCCGCCGTCGTGGGCCGCGGGGCGTAGGCGATCAGCCCGCACTGGAGGCACAGGCGCGCCTCGAAGGTGGCGCTGTCGCGGTCAGGCAGCCAGACCTCGAACAGCACCCGGCGCCGCAGCCGCTCGTAGTCGGAGAGCTGCTCGTCGTGCGCGCGGTAGTCGTAGCTGGCGACGGTCTCCCAGCGGGTGGCGTCGCACACCGGGCATGCGAACGAGAGCTCTATGACGAGCCTCCCCGCGCGCGGTCGAGCAGCTGGGCCATCCGCTCCGCCACCGTGCGGCGGGTGTACGGCGCGAGCTCGGTCTCTCCGAGCGGGGCCGGCCACGGCTCCTCGCGCAGCCGGTCCAGCGACGCGGCGATCGAAGCGGGGTCGCCGATGCGGCCGCAGAAGCGGTCGGCGCCGAGGCGCCCGAGCAGCCTCTCGGTTGCGCCGCCTTCCGTGAGGCTGAGCACCGGCCTGCCGAGCGCGAGGTACTCGTAGACCTTCCCGGGGACCGAGGTGGCATCGCCGCCTGCGTAGGTGTTGGCGATCAGCGCGACGTCGGCCCGCGCGATCTGGTCGACGGCGTCCGCCCAGCCCGACGGCTCGCGCAGCTCGATCTCGCAGGAGCCTCCGAGGCTCTCGAGCTCGGCGAGCATCGCCGGCGGCGCATAGCCGTGGTGGACGAGGCGAAACGAGGAGCGGTAGGGCTCGCGGGACATCACCTCGAGCAGCGGCCGCAGCGGCCGCGCCGGGGCGAGCGTGCCCGAGTGGAGGATCGTCATGCGCGAGCCGGGGTCGGGGGGCTGCACCGCGCGGCGCTCGAGCAGCTGTGCCTCGAAGCCGTTCGGCACCTCCACGCAGCGGCCGGCGATCGAATGGTGGCGGCCTGTGAGGTCGGCCACGGCCTCCGGCGTGCAGGCGATCACGGCGGCCGCCCGCCCGAAGATCCACTCCTCGAGCCGGTTCAGCAGGCCGCCGCGGCGGTCGAAGAGCGGGTTCCCAGCCCACAGGTCGCGCAGCTCGACGAGCAGGGGAGGCGAGCCACCGCGCGCGGCGGCCCGGGCCACGAGCAGAGCGGTCATCGGCGGGCCGGTGGCCAGCACGGCGTCGTAGGCGCCGCGCTCGATGCGGCAGCGCAGGCTGCGGGCGCCGCGCGCGACAATCGCGGGCGTGAGCAGCGGCATGGCGCCGCGCTGGATGCCGGCGAGCGCGAAGGGCGGCGAGGTGAGGCGCGCCACGCGCGACCAGAAGCGGGCGCGGCGGTCCACGCGCAGGCGATCCTCGGGCCGCTCGGCGTAGGCCGCCACGGAGAGCTGCAGCGGGTCGTTCGCCACGTCCACCTCCCAGCCCAGCGCTGGCAGGTGCTGCATGAGCGAGCGCCAGCGCGCGGACGCGCCGCCGGCGGGGTCGATCGGATGGTGCGTGACGAGCAGCAGGCGCTTCGGGCTCACGTTGTCGCTCCGGGGGTCAGGCGGGGCTGGGCCTGTCGGCCCGGCGCAGGGAGCTCAGCAGCCGCAGCGCCAGGAGCCGGTGCGCCGGCATGAAGGCGCCGATCCATGCCGTGTAGAGGATCAGGCCGGCGACGAACGCCACGCTGTCGCCCACCGAGCTGCCGTGCAGGAGCAGGCCCGGCACCGCGAAGCAAGCGCCTGCGGGGAGGGCGACAGCCGCGAACTGGCGCAGGAGCCGGAGGCCGACAGCGCCGACCTCGCGGCCGTAGAGCACGACGAAAGTGCCCACCAGCCGTGCTATCGAGGCCACGGCGTTCGCCGCCGCGAGCGCGGCCAGGCTGTCCAGCGCCAGGGCGCCGAGCGAGAGCAGCCCCTGCATGACCAGCGCCGCGAGCGCGATCGCCGCGGTGGCTCGGTAGCGGCCCTGGGTGAAGAGAGCGAGCGAGGGCACCGTGGCCGCCACGGCTGACACGAGGGAAGGCGACAGCACCAGGAAGATGACAACGAGCGAGTGCACCTCGGAGCTCGTGAACTGGGGGAGTGCGACCGAGGCCACGTCGTCGCCCACCAGCGCCGCCGCGGCCGCCACCGGCGTGACGATCATGAGCCCCGTGCGGAAGACGTCGTCCATGTAAGGCCGCAGGCTCTCCGGCCGGCGGTCCCACTGCGCCGCGAGCGGCGCGGCGAGCACGATCATCACGGACGAGCCCACGAGGGTCGTGATCAGCCCCAGCACGAAATAGGCGTAGGTGTAGATCGTGGCCTGCCCCTCGCCGAGCCGCGTGGCCACGGCGATCGACACGACGAAGACCAGGTAGACGAATACGTTTGTCAGCGAAGCGACGATCGCGACGACGGCCGCCTTGGCGTTCTCCCTGAGCCGGAACACGAGCGCCGGCGCGGGGCGCCAGCCGGCGCGCACCAGCGCGAGGACCAGCGGGACGGCCGAGATCACGGTCCCGATGAGGATCGAGACGGGCAGGGCGGTGAGCCCGAGGGCGGGCTGCAGGGCCACAACGCCGCCGATCGAGACGACGGCGCCCACGCCGTAGCACACCGCGGCACGGCCGTAGTCGCCGAACACGCCGAGCATGGCTGCCGCGAGGGCGGCCACGAGCTGGGCGCCGGCCGCGGGCCACAGGATCACCAGCGCGTTGCGGGCCGTGTCGTGCGCCTCCTGCGGCAGGTTGCCGGTGAGCAGCGTGGCGAGCGGGTCGCCCAACGCCACGAAGAGCACGCCGCAGGCCGCGAACAGGAGCGCCGCCGCCCCCACGAACTGGTTGAACGAGGCGAACTGCGAGTCGGACTCGACCAGCCGGGCGACGAGGGTCACGCGCCAGCTCTGTGCGAGCAGCACGGCCAGCGAGTAGATGCCGTAGGCGGCGAAGAAGCCGTCGGTGTCGACGGTCACGCCGAAGATGGCGGCCACGAGGATGGCCTGTGCACCGCTGGCCACGCCCACGACCACCTGGCCCAGGCTCGTGACGCCGATCCCGAGGACCGTACGCCGGACGGCCACCGGGGTCTCCGTCGCCGCGGTCACCGCGGGCCCCGGCCACGCAAGGGCACGGTATCGGCCTTCGTTGTTTGTAACTGGAGCATGGTCGGCTTTTGAAGAACGCACGGCCGACCCCAGACTTGCCATGGATAGAGCCACCAGCGTGTCAGATTCCCGTACAGCCGTGGTCGACGTGGGCATCCCGGCGCACGGCAGGCCGCGCTACCTGGTCGAGGCGATCGAGTCCGTGCTGGCCCAGACGTTCGGCTCCTGGCGGCTCTGGATCTCCGACGACGGGCCCGGCGGAGGTCCGGTCGAGGAGGCGGTGGCGCCGTACCTCGACGATCCGCGGATCAGCTACCTCGCCACCGGCACCCAGTTGGGCCCGGCTGGGAACTCCACCAAGCTGATCCAGTGCGGCGACGCGCCCTACGTGTACCTGCTGCACGATGACGACCTGATCGAGAAGAGGTTTCTCGAGCGCCATGTCGAGTTCCTCGACACCCACCCGGACTGCGGCCTCGTGTTCTCGTCGTTCGCCGAGATCGACGCGGACGGGAACGAGATCGCGCGCTCGAAGCTGCCGATCCGGGCGGGTAGGTACGAGATCGACGAGTTCATCCCGCTGATGCTCCACCACAACCTGATCTCGACCGACAACGTGGTGGTCAGGCGCGCCGCCTACGAGGCGGTGGGCCCGGCCTTCGACGCGAGCTTCCCGGCGATCTACGACTACGAGATGTGGCTGCGCCTGGCGGCCAGCTACCCGGCCGGCTACCTGGCTGTGTGGGACTCCTACTGGCGCCGCCACGGCGAGCAGGTCAGCTACACGTCCTACCGCGGCGACGAGTACCACCGCCTGCTCGAGCACATCGATACCATCCTCGAGCGCGAGCAGCCCCAGCTCCGCCTACCGCCGCGGCTGCAGCGGCGAAAGCGCTCCAGCGCGCTGCTCTCGGCCGCGCTCGACGCCCTCGACCAGGGCGACCCGCCGCGGGCGCGCCGGCGTCTGGCCCAGGCGCTGAAGGTGAACCGGCTGTCCGTGCTCGACCCGCGCGCGGCGTGCGCCGCCGCCGGCGTCGCGCTCGGCGACCCCGGCCGGCGCCTCGCGCTTGGCGCCCGCCGCGTCCTGCACAGGCGCGGCAAGCGGCTGGTGTACTCGCCCTACCCGAGCGACTCGGCTCACCTGCTGCTCTAGCGTGGCTAACGTGGTGCTAGGTATGGATGCCAGCCGCCTGGCGGGGAAGCGAACGGGGGTGGGACGATACCTCGAGTATCTGCTCAACTCCTGGGCCGGCCAGCCGAGCCCGTTCGACCAGGTCCGCCTGTTCAGCCCAGCTCCGATCGAGGGCCTGCCCGACGACAGCCGCTTGTCGCTGCGCGTGGAGCCCAGCGGGGGTGGCGGCATCGGCTGGCAGCTCGCGCGGTTGCGCCCAAAGGCCGCCGAGCTCGACGTGATGTACGCGCCGTACACGCTTCCGCCGGGCTACCGCGGCCGCTCCGTGGTCGCAAACCTGGGCATTCTCGAGGGCCCCCACAGGCTGCCGGGCCTGTGGGCGCGGGCCTACTCCTGGCACTTCGCCTATAGCGCCCGCCACGCGGACGCCGTGATCGTGAACTCCGAGGCCAGCATGTCGGACCTCGAGCGCTACCTCGGTGTCGACCGCGACAAGGTGACTGTTATCTGGCCCGGCGTGGACAGCTCGTTCCGGCCGGCCGCGGCGGGCGAGCAGGGGCAGGTCGACGCCGCCGTCGAGCGCCACCTGGGCGAGCCGGCCGACTACTTCCTGTTCGTGGGCAAGCTCTCCGCGCGCCGCCACGTGCCCGAGTTGCTGGAGGGCTTCGCGTCGGTGGTGGCCGACCATCCGCACCTGCGCCTGCTACTGGCCGGGCCGAACAGCGGCGACGTGCCGCTGGAGGCGATCATCTCAGAGCTCGGCATCGCCGACCGGGTGCGACACGTCGAGCACGTCGAGCACGACGACCTGGCCCTGCTCTACCGCGGGGCCCGCGCATTCGTGCTCCCCACGGTCCAGGAGAGCTTCCCCACCACAGCCCTCGAGGCCCTGGCGAGCGGCTGCCCCGTGATCACGGTGGCCTACCCCGCGATCCGCGAGGCCGGGCTGGTGGACGACGTAGTGGCGCTGCCTGACGCCGACGCGGCCACGCTGGCGGGCGCCCTGCGCCGCATGGTGGAGGACGAAGAACTGCACCGAACCCTGAGCGAGCGCGGCCCCGGCCGCGCCGCCGGGTTCGGCTGGGACGAGACGGCCCGCAAGACGATGGAGGTGCTCGAGAGGGTGGCGCGGCGATGAGCGAGAACGCGCTGCAGCTGCCAGAGGTCCCCTCGGACTACTACGCGCACATGTCGGAGATCGACCGCACCCACTGGTGGCACCGGGGGATGCGGACGATCGCGGCGAGCTTTCTGGGCGATCGGCTCGAGCGCAGGGGGCAGCAGCTTCTCGACGCCGGCTGTGGCACCGGCGGCTTCCTGTCCTGGGCCGGGGAGCTCGGCAGCTTCGACAGCCTCTGTGGCGTGGACCTGAGCGCCGACGCGATCGACTTCACGAGGCGCGTCGTGCCGTCCGCCGACCTGCGCCTGGCGCCGCTCCACGACGTGCCCTTCGAGGACGGCCGCTTCGACGTGGTGGTGTGCAACGACGTGCTCCAGCACGTGGGCGAGCCCGAACTGAATCCGAGCCTGGTCGAGCTGCGCCGCGTGCTGCGTCCCGACGGCGCCCTCGTGGTGCGGACCAACGGCGCCCGGCACGGCTGGCGCGAGGGATCCGAGTGGCGGGCCTACGACCCTGCCGCCCTGCGGGCCGACCTGGAGGCCGCCGGCCTGTGCTGCGAGCGGATCAGCTTCGTGAACATGGCGGGCTCGCTCTGGGCGGCGGCGCGCGGGCGCTCGCCGCGCGGCCCGAGCGAGGAGCATCACGGCCTGCCGGCGCTCGACGACTCGGCGCCGTCGCAGGCGCGCTACCGGGTCCTGGCGGCCGAGGCCCGCTACCTCGCGAAGCCCTCGCGCAAGCTCCCGTACGGACACACGCTGATGGCCCTTGCAACCCGTAGCTGAGCCGACCATGGAGGGTGGCGCCGAGGTCGCGTCGTTCTTCGACGGCGAGACCGGCTTCTACGACGCCGCCTTCGACGCGCGGACCCCGGGTGGTCACGCGCTGCGCGCCCGCCTGGACGCGACGCTGCGGCTGCTCGGCGCGGAGCCCGGCCGCGTGCTGGACGCGGGGATGGGGCCGGGGCGGCTGCTGGCCGAGCTCAGCCGGCGCGGCTGGGACGTGGCGGGGGCCGACCTGAGCGGGGGCATGGTCGCGACGGCGCGGCAGCGCCTGCCGGACGCGAGCGCACGACTGCTCCAGGGCCGCCTGGAGGCGCTGCCGTTCGAGGACGCGGGCTTCGACGCCGTTGTGGCCACGGGGGTGCTCGAGTACGTCGAGGACCTTCCGGCTGCCGTCTCCGAGCTGGCACGGGTGCTGCGGCCGGGGGGGACCGCCGTGCTGAGCGCGCCCAATCCGCGTTCGCTGTACGGGATCTGGCGGCGCTTCGTGATCTATCCGGCGGCGCGCGCCGTGAAGCGGCACCTCCGTGGGGTACGGGCCGCGCCGCCGGCGGGAACCCGGATCCGCGTGGAGCGCCTGCGCGAGCTGCTGGCCGGGTCGGGCCTCGCGGTGGAGGCGGTCGAGCAGGTGGGGTTCCACGCGGTGCCGAGCCCGCTGGACGAGCTCTTTCCCGGCGCCGCGCTGCGTCTCTGCCGGCGCCTGGAGCGCACGAGGCCCGCGCTCGGCGACAGGCTGGCGACCCAGCTGGTGTTCCGCGCGCGCAAGCGCCCGGAGCACCGCTCCGTCCACTAGGGCTTCGTGTTATTACTGTCGATGGGCGGGATGAAGACGCGCAGGGGAACAGCTCGGTTGGTGCTTGCGATGGCGGTGGCTCTTGCTGCCCTCGCGCCGGCTGCAGCCTCCGCCGCGACCACGATCACCACGATCGCGGGCAACGGCGTGGCCGGCGGCAGCGGCGACGGCGGCCAGGCGACCGCCGCGGCGATCAACCACCCGCGTGGATTCGCCGCGATGGCCGACGGCAGCTTCATCTTCGCCGACGCCTTCGACTACCGGATCCGCCGTGTTTTCCCGAACGGGACGATCCGAACGGTGGCCGGCACAGGCGTGAAGGGCTACTCGGGCGACGGCGGTGCGGCCACGTCCGCCCGACTCAACCTTCCGCACGCCGTGGCCGCCATGCCCGACGGCGGCTTCCTGATCTCCGACGAGGGGAACAACCGCATCCGCCAGGTCTTCGCGAACGGGACGATCCGAACGGTCGCCGGCACCGGCATCGCCGGCTTCTCGGGCGACGGGGGGCCGGCCCTGACCGCCCGGGTCGCCGCGCCGCGCGGGCTCGCCACCCTGGGCGACGGCAGCTACCTGATCGCGGACAGCGACAACAACCGCGTCCGGCTCGTTTCCACCAGCGGCATCATCACGACCGTGGCCGGCATCGGCACCAGCGCCTTCGGCGGCGACGGCGGGGCGGCCAAGAACGCCGGTCTCAACTCGCCCTGGGGGGTCGAGCCGCTGGTGGGAGGCGGATACCTGATCACCGACACCGACAACCACCGGATCCGGCGCGTGTCGGCCTCCGGGATCATCAACACGGTTGCGGGTAACGGCTTCAACGGCAGCGCCGGCGACGGCGGCCCGGCGACGTCCGCGTCGCTGGGACCCCCGTACAACACCGCGGCGCTGGCGAGCGGCGCCGTCCTGATTGCCGACCCCA
Source organism: Solirubrobacterales bacterium (assembly GCA_038215095.1). Classification (GTDB taxonomy): domain Bacteria; phylum Actinomycetota; class Thermoleophilia; order Solirubrobacterales; family Thermoleophilaceae; genus DATACN01. The sequence continues at coordinate 30,119 of JBBQRG010000004.1, forward strand.
ACAACAACCGCGTGCGCCAGGTTTCGGCCGGCGGGATCATGTCCACGGCGGCGGGGTCGGGCGTCAAGGGCTTCTCGGGCGACGGCGGCTCGCCCACGAGCGCGCGGCTCTCCGCTCCGAAGGCGGTGCTGGGCTACGGCTCCGGCTTCCTCATCGCGGACTCCGAGAACCATCGCGTGCGGAGGGTGCAGTCGTGCACCGACCACAGCGCGCCCGTGTCCTACTACAGCCGCGGCACCGGCCGCACCAAACGACGCGGGAAGCGCCTGAAGATCGGCGGCACGGTGGCGGAGAAGGGCTGCAGCGGGGTTGCGAAGGTCGCGATCTCGGTGGCCCGCATCCAGGGCAAGCGCTGTCGCCAGCTCGGCAGCAGGAGCCTCGGCCGGACCATGAGCTGCAGCAAGCGCAAGTTCCTCAAGGCCAAGGTCAAGTCGCGCGGCTCGGGCCGCTACCGCTGGAGCTTCGCCAGCAAGCACGGGCTGCCGCGAGGCCGGTACATCGCGCTGGTCCGCTCGGTGGATCACGCCCGCAACCTGGAGCGGCGCAAGCAGGCGCACGGCACCAGGCGGAACGTGGTCCGCTTCAAGATCGGCTGAGCCTTCGGTCCTGGCCCGGTCGCCGGGCCGGTGAGTTTTGGGCCCGGCCAGGCGTTAGTCATCGACAATGCCTGCGACAACGCGACAGATCTGATGCGGTTCGGACTGGTGGGGCTCGGCTGGGCCGCGCGCTCCTTCCAGGTGCCGGGCCTGAAGCAGGTGCCCGGCGCCGTCCTGGTCGGCGCCTGCGACAGCTCCCAGGAGCAGCGCGAGTCGTTCGGGCGCGAGACCGGCGTCGACACCTACCCGGACCTCGACACGATGCTGGAGCGCGCGGCGCCCGACATCGTGATCGTGGCGACGCCCCCGGACTCGCACGCCACGCTCAGCATCCGCGCCCTCGAGCGCGGGGCGCATGTGATCTGCGAGAAGCCGTTCGTGAGCACGCTGGACGAGGCCGACCGCGTGCTCGCGGTCGCCGCGGAGGCGGGGCGATTCGTGGCCGTCAACCACGAGTTCCGCGACAAGCCGATCTTCAAGGCCATCGCCGACGAGATCGGCAAGCCGGACGTCGGCAGGCTCGTGTTCTGCCAGATCTGGCAGCTGATGGACCTGGCGCCGTGGGACGAGCCCGTGGCCTGGCGGGCGGCCATGAACCACCGCACGCTGTTCGAGGGCGGCGTGCACCTCGTGGACCTGCTGCTCCAGCTCTTCGGCGAGCGCCCGGAGGCCGTCTGGGCACGGCACTCGAGCGGATTGGGAGACCCCGAGCTCACCGGCGGCGCGGACGCCATCCACCTGGTCAACTTCGAGTTCTCCGGCGGCCGGCTGGCTCAGCTCACGATCAACCGGCTCTCGCGCACCGGCACCCGCTACGTGGACCTGCGCGCCGACTGCGAGCACGCCTCGCTGCGCGCGTCGCTGGGCGGCCGCATGACGGTCCAGATCGGCAAGAAGCGCGGCGAGCGCGCCGGCGTCCGGGTGGACTACGGCCCCGGCGGCCTCGCCTGGAGCGAGCGCGGACTGCAGCGCAAGACGCTCGCGCGCGGCCCGCGTGAGGCGGGCATGCATGCCACGGGCGCGCTGCTTCGCAGGATCACCGCCGCGATCGAGCAGGGCGTCGAGCCCCCGAGCAGCGGCCGCGAGGCCCGCGACGTGCTGGCCGTGATCGACGCCGCCTACCGCTCGGCGGCCACGGGCGAGCGGATCGAGCTCGACTGGGGCTCTAGCGAAGTCGCCGGACCGGCTCAGGCCGGCGCCGGCTCCCGGTAGTCCTTGCGGGCCAGCCGGCGCGAGCCGGCGCCCGCGCGCCGAAGCATCAGGTACCCCCGCGCCGAGCCGACCACCGCGCGGCGCAGCAGCTCGGGCCTGCGCAGGTAGTGCGAATCCACGCGCGGTAGCGCGTAGAGGTCGTCGCCGGGGCTCGTAGCCGACAGCCGGGTGGCCACCGCCGCCGCGTAGGTCTGGCGCACCAGGGCGTCAGCGTGAGCCGACGGCGCGGCCCCGTAGGGGTAGGCGAAGGTGCGCACCGGGCTCGACAGGAGCTCCGACAGCAGCTCCTGGGAGTGGACCACCTCGCGCTGCGCGAGCTCTTGCGTGGCGCCCACCAGCGGGGCGTGCTCCACGCCGTGGGAGCCGATCTCGAGCCCGGCGGCCGCGACCGCCTTCAGCTGCTCGGCGTCCATCAGGGGCCGCAGCGGCGCCGTGTCCGGCTGCGAGGGCCAGTCGTTTTGCCCGCCGAGCGCCCCCGCCACGGCGAAGATCGTTGCGCTTCGGCCGGCATCCGCGAGCAGCGGCGCCGCATGGTCGTACACGCTCCGGAAGGCGTCGTCGAAGGTGATGGCCACCGCGCGCTCCGGCACGGTGCCGTGCTCGAGCGCCTCGGCGAGCTCCGACACCGTGAGCGTGGTGGCGCCGGCATCGGCGAGCACCTCGAGGTGCCGGGCGAACAGGTCCGGGTCGATGCAGAGGGGGGCCGGCCCCTTCTCGATCGCGTGGTAGGTGAGGATGAGCGCGCCGCGGCCGCTCAAGAGCGCAGCAGCTCCAGCTCGAACAGCCTGGCCCGGTCGGCGTCGCCACCGGCCTCGGCGGCCGTCTTGGCCAGCGCGTCCGCGCCGCGCCAGGCGGCGAGCTCCTCGATCAGGCCGAGGTAGCGGCGCAGGTGCACCTCGGGAGCCCAGCGCGCGCGGTGGGCCTCGCGGCCGCGCTCGCCGAGCGCGTTGCGCACGCTCACGTCGCCCGCGATCAGGTCGAGCGCACGCTGAAGCTCCTCATCCGAGGTGTAGGTGAACCCCGCGTCGCTCTCCTCGATCAGCTCCTTGAGGGCGCCGAAGCCGCGCACGATCGCCGGCGTGCCGCGGGCGAAGGCCTCGACCGCGACCAGGCCGAACGACTCGTGCCCCAGGGTCGGGACGACGACAGCGAGCGCGTGTCGGTAGAGCTCGTCCAGCTGCTCGCGGTCCTGCCAGCCGACGAAGCGGATGTGGGGGATGTCCGCGGCCTTGGCCTTGAGCTCCTCCGTCTCGGGGCCTTCTCCCGCGATCACCAGGTCCTGGCCGCGGCGGTTGCGGAAGGCCTCGATCAGCGACCCGAGGCCCTTGATCGAGTCGTGGCGGCCCACGAACAGGAAGTAGGGCCGGCTCGCGACGTGCCCGTTGCTCGGCGGAGTCGGCGGCACGAAGTGGGGGATGTGCTCGATCGGCACGATGTCCGCGAAGCGGCTGTGGAGCTTCGCGCTCGTGCGGCTCGGCGCGATCAGGGCATCCAGCTCGGTCATCGAGCGCTCGAGGAAGTTCCCGCGCCGCCAGGGCTGAGGCGGGCGCCGGTAGGTGAGGGCGCAGCGGTTGCAGGTCGGCTTCTCGCACACCTCGCGCTTGTTCTTCCAGAGCACGTGGGTGGGGCAGACCAGCCATTGCTCGTGCGCCGTGTAGAGCCGCAGCGAGGCCTCGCCCATGCCGAACACGCCCGGGCCACCGATCAGCGAGGGGTTGTGGAAGTGGATGACGTCGAAGGGGCCACGCAGGGCACGCTCGAGCTGGCGCCGCGAGAGCAGCGGGCGGCCGCTCAGGTGAGTGGCGAGCGGAGCGGCGGCTCCGGCCGGGGTCGTGATCGGGATGACCTTGATCGGGCCCTGCCTGGGCGGCGGCACCTCATGTCGTCCCCCCAGCGCGCGGTACGCGTCGGCGGCGTGGACCACCGTGACCTCGTGCCCGTGGCCGGCCAGCAGGTGGGCCAGGCGCTCGACCTGCACGGCGTCGCCCCCGAAGCTCGCGGGCGGATAGAACGTGGTGACCATGCAGAAGCGGATCGGCGGCATCGGCTAGCCCTTCCCTCCGACCTCGGTCACGAGCGTCCGCAGGCGCTCGGCCGAGAGGTCCCAGCTCAGCCCGCCGGCCCGCTCCAGGGCGTCGGTCCCGAGGCGCCGGCGCAGGTCGTCGTCGGCCAGGATCCGCTCCAGCGCGCCGGCGAGCCCATCGACGTCGCGCGGCTCCACGAAGAGGGCGGCGGCGTCGAGCGTCTCGCGATGCGCGGGCAGGTCGCTCAGCACCAGCGCGGAGCCGCAGGCGGCTGCTTCCACGGCCGGTAGCCCGAAGCCCTCGGCCAGCGAGGGGTTCGCCACGGCCCCGGCGGCGCTGTAGAGGCAGGCGAGCTCCTCGTCTGTCACGAAGCCCGGCAGCACCACGTTCGGCGCCGTGCCCAGGTCCGCGATCAGGCGGCGGATGCTGGCGGCGGCTGACATGTAGCTGTCGTCGTCGAGGTCGCCCGCGATCACCAGCCGCGGCGCCTCGCCATCGCCGCTGCAGAGGCGAGCGTGGGCTCGCAGCAGGGTCTCCAGGTTCTTGTGGGGGCTGATCCCCGCCGCGTAGACGATGAAGCGCGAGGGCGCGAGGCCCAGCCGCTCGAGCACGCCCTGGCAGCGCTCCGCACTGCGCGGGTGGAAGACCGGGTCGGGCGCCTCCGGCACCACCGCAAGGCGCGAGGAGGGGATCCCGAAGCGCGTGGCCACGGCTGCGCGGGAGGTCAGCGAGACGGTGAACACCCGCGACGCGCGGCGCACGGCAAGGCTCTCCTTCAGCCCCCAGAGCAGCTGGGTCCGCCTCGAGGGCAGGGTCAGCTTCGGAAGGTCGTGGGCGATCAGGTCGTGCACCCCGACGAGCGTGGGCACGCCCACGACCGGGAAGTAGCTGTAGACCGACGGGAAGACGAAGGCGTCGAGCCGGTCCCGTGAGACCTCCATGCCCATGCGCAGGAGCTCGACGACGCCGCGGTTGCCGTCGGCGCTCTCCGGGCCCGGGCGGGCGGCGGAGAGCAGCCGGCGCTCGGCGCGGTCGGGTAGCCCGTTGCGCATCAGCGCGTCGGAGCCCACATAGAGCACATAGGTGTTGCGGCTGTCCAGCTCGACCAGCCGCGACATCGCGTTGCGGGTGAAGCGGCCAAAGCCGCGCCGGTTGGCCCAGCAGGTCGCATCGATGCCCACGCGCATGCCGCCGCTCACTTGACCTTGAGCAGGCTGCGCCCGCCGCCGAACACGTACCCGACGGCCTCGCCGGCGGCCCACACGCCCAGGTAGACGAGGATCAGCGGGGTGGCCAGGGCGAAGCGCGCCCTGTGGCGGCCCTTGTCGAGCACGTTGCTCGCGATGCGCTTGTAGAGCAGCGGCACGATCGCCGGCGAGCCGGCCGCGTACACGATGCGCTTCCAGCCGAGCTGCGGGTTGCGCATCCCGGCGTGGGAGCGCGCGTAGTGGAAGCGCTGGGAGACGAAGTGCCAGAAGTCGAAGTCCTTCGCGTGGTCGAGCGTCGCGCCGCCGTCGGCGTAGAGCTCGAGGCCGGACTCGACCAGGCGCGGGTGCAGCCAGGTCTCCCAGCGCCCCTCGCGCAGGAGGTCGTCCATCGCGTCGATCGCGGTCCGGTCGTAGGAGACGTTCATGCCGGTCAGCGACTCGGTGGGCCCGGTGGCGAGGGGCTCCATGTGCTCGCTGTACTCGCAGAAGAAGGCCGCCCAGTCGCGGATGCGGCGGTCGGCGCTGTTGCTCACCGGGCCGCCCACAACCGGGCGCCCCTCGCCGTGGGCGTCGAGCAGGCGCCGCGCCCAGCCGTCGCGGACCACGCAGTGGTCCTCGATCACGGCCACGTACGGGGCGTGCGCGGCGGCGATGCCGGCGGCTCGCAGCTCGGGCACCGCCATCGGCTCGTCGAAGGAGATCAGCTTGACGCCGGGGAAGCGCTCGGCCACCTGGCGCCGGGTGGCGGCGTCGGTCCAGTCGGCCACCACGACTTCGGCGTCGGGCGCGTTCTGCTCGAGCGACTCGAGGCAGTCGGCCAGGTAGGGCATCCCGTTCACGGACGCGATCACGACGGACAGCTCGGGCGAGCTCACCTGGCCACCGCCGCGCTGAGGTGCCCGCGGGCCTCGCCGAGGGCCCACGCAACGTTGAAGGCCAGGATCAGCGGCATGGCCAGCAGGGCCTGGAAGCGGTGCCGGCGGCGGCTTCCCACCTGGCGCAGGATCCGGAGCGTCAGCAGCGGCGCGACGATCGGCGCGGCCACCACGCCGGCGAGGTTCCGCGCGCGGCTGTAGTGCACGCCGCGCTGGCGCCCGTGGGCCCGGCCGTGGCGCAGCCGCTGGTCGAGGAAGGCGAGGGTGCCGGCGGACCGTCCCTGCCTGACCACCAGCTCGGGCGCATGCCAGAGCTCCACGTTCTCCGCGGCCAGCTCACGATGCACGACGGGCTCCCAGAACCCGTCCCGCCAGGAGTCGCGCGCGCCCTCCAGGAGGCCGCGCTTGTACGAGGCGTTGTCGCCCGGGAGGTCCATGCACTCGTGACCGTCGAAGGGCAGCATGTCCGGGGCATAGCGGCAGAAGTACTCGGCCCAGTCGCGGATCCTGATGCCGGGCTCGGGGTCGATGGCGCCGCCGACCGCGTCGAAGCGGCGGTGCTGGGCCTTCAGCGTCTCGATCCAGTCGCCGGCCGGGACCATCGGGGAGATGGTCAGGGCCACGATCTCGCCCTTGCTGCGGTCGATGCCCTCGCTCCAGAGCTGCGGCACGAGCTGGCCGGGGCAGTCCACGAAGCTGGCCCAGTCGAAGCGCTCGCGCAGCGCACTCGGGCTCGGCACGGACTCGCAGACGATCACCTCGGCGCCGTCGCGCTGGCGCTCGAGCGAGCTGAGGCAGGCGGCGAGGGAGTCCTGGGGCGCGTTGGACCCCACGACGACGGACAGGCGTGATTCAGCGCTGGCGGCAGGCACCTTGCAAAATCAACGTTCGGGGGGGCCGATCCTTCCGGTTACTTGTGCGGCGGAGGCATCGGGCACCACGCGGCACCGCCGCGCACGCGCCAGCGGACCCGGGCGTGCCTGTAGGCGAACTTGGCGGTGCGGGCCCAGCCGTGGAGCAGCCTGGGCCCGAGCCGGGTGGAGGGCTGGAACATGTGGCGGCGGGCGAAGGCCCGCCACTGGCCCGGTGGGCTGAGCAGCCAGTCCACACTCACCATGTTGGCCGTGCGCTCCGCCTCGGTGCCCGCCATCTGCCAGTTCGCCAGCCGGGCGGCCAGCCGCGCGCGGCCGCTGGGCCGCCTGCCGGGGCCGAGCAGCTCGCAGGGCAGCCCCACGAGCCGGGAGGCCAGCAGCACGGAGGCCGTGACGGTGTCGCGCAGCTCGGGCCGGGCGTCCAGCACCGGCGCCAGAAGGCCCGGCTCGAGCTCCGCGCGGCGGCGGTCCCAGGAGGCGGCCACGTCGGCCGCCAGGCGCAGCCCGTAGAACGAGTTGCGGCCGAAGAACACCAGCAGCGAAAGCAGCTCGTCGGCCGGCTGGAGGCGGCGACCGCCATGCGGGTCGGGGAGGCTGCGGGCCAGGAGGCCGCGCGACAGCTCGGTCTCGTTCCAGTGGATGCGCCAGTGCAGGTCCAGCTGGGGCAGCCCCCGGCGCTCGGGGGGCAGCGCGTGGTGGAGGTGCGGGCGCCCGTCTTGCCAGGCGGCGTCGGCCGAGGAGCCGTAGCCAGCCTCGCGCAGCACGGCCAGCGCGGCGTCGAGCTTCGAGTCGTCCACGAGGATGTCGATGTCGGAGGAGAAGCGCAGCCCCGGATCCCCGTGGATCTCTTCCGCCAGGAGGGCGCCCTTCATGGGCGCGGCCGGGATGCCGGCGGCGTCAAGCGCCCTCAGCAGCGACAGCGTCACGGCCCCCTGGGCCAGCGACAGCTCGCGCCAGCGGGTGGTCTCGCGCCGGGCGGCCTCGCGAAAGGCCTCAGGGGCGGGCGCCGCGCTGCTCTCCTCGAGCCGCTTCGCGGCGAGGGGGAGCAGCAGCTGCAGCCCGAGGAAGCGCTCGAAAACGCGGTAGTCCACGCTTCCGGCCAGCTCGGCGATTCGGGCGTGCGCCGCCTCGCGGCTGGCCGCGGTGCCGGCCAGCAGCAGCGCGAGCTCGTGCTCGGGGCTCACCTGGCCGGGTCGGCAGCCAGCAGCTCGCGCGCGCCCGGCGTGTCCAGCAACAGCGCCGCGGCCTCGCTGCGCGAGCGCACGCCGAGCTTCGCGAAGGCCGAGGTGAGGTGGCTCTTCACGGTGCTCTCGGCGAGAAACAGCTTCTGGCCGATCTCGGAGTTCTGGAAGCCAAGCGCCGCCATGCCGAGCACCTGGCGCTCGCGCGCGGTGAAGGGCGCGGCCTGGATCTGCGGGCCCGCGCTGCGCGGCACGGAGATCTGGCCTGAGCTCACCGACAGCAGCGTGGGGACCAGCGCCTGCGCCACGTCCCCGTCGAGCACGAGGCCGTGGACCCCGGTGGCGATGGCCCGGCGGACCACGGCCGGCGGCAGGCTCGGCGCGATCACGGTGAGCGAGGCGCCGGTCTCGCAGATGGCGCGGAGCGTGACCACCGCGGCCGGTGCGGCCAGGTCGAGCGCCACCACCAGCCCGTCGCAGCCGGCGGCGTGAGGGGCGATCCGGTCGGGGTCCGTCTCGGTGGCCGCCACGCGCACACCGCCCGCTTCGAGCGCGGAGACGATCTGCTCGAGCCGGGCCGCGTCCGAGGCGGCCGCGGCGACCGCTAGCGCTGCCACGCGCCCTCCGTCCGCGGCAGGCGCACGAGCGGCAGGTACCCGGCGTCGGATCCGAGGGGAGTGCCCTCGTGCTCGACCCAGGCGTGGGCGGCGAAGTCCGGAGCCTGGCGCGCCCCGACCGCGAGGATCGATTCGATCCCCCGCCGCGCGAGCAGGGACTGCAGCACCAGCGACTGCATCAGGCAGCGCGAGTCGGCTCCCGGCAGCTTCAGCGTGTACCTGACCGCGCGCTCGAGCCGCATGGCGGTCACGCGGTCGCGCTTGTCGGCCCCGCGTCGCGGGCGGCCCGCGGTCAGCTCGTCCACCGCGGCCGCGAGCTGTTTGGTGCGCAGCAGGCGCCGGGCGCGGCGGTGGGTGGCGAGGATCTCCGCCACCAGCGACGCCTTTGCCCGCGGGGAGGTGGCGCGCTCGGCGTCGCGCGGCTCGGCCAGCGCCGTCATCACGCGCCCTCGAGGCCGCGTGCGTGGCGCTCAACGGCCTCCGCCACGTCCGCGGCGCAGAAGCGCGGGCCGCTCCGCAGCCGGAAGAGCGGCACCTCGGCGGCCAGGCGGGAGCAGACCTCGAGCTGGTTGCGCAGGCGCTCCGGGCTGCGCACCACGAAGTTGAAGGAGGCCGACAGCAGCAGGCGCGGGTCCGGCGGGTCGATCGGCTCGATGGCGACGCCGTTGGTGCCGGCGCCGGACGACTCGTCCCGCTGCAGCACGTAGAGCGCGGCCAGGGGGAGGGGGTAGCGGCAGCGCGGCGCCAGCATGCGAGTGGCCTCGCCGTCGTCCTCGAGCGCGGAGCCCAGCGGCCGCGCCCGACCGCCAAGCACTGCGGCTTCCGAGTGGCGCAGGCTGACCACGGCGGCGCCCGGGTGCGCGAGCGGGCGGCCGACGCCCGGCTCGAGGGCCAGGACGTCGTCGGTGACGAGCTCGGCGCCGCGCAGCAGCAGGTTCACCGCGACAGAGGTCTTGCCGGCCGTGGAGCGGCCCGCGAACGCCAGGGCACGCCCGTCGAGGGCCACCGCGCTCGCGTGGAAGGTCTCGAAGCCGCGCAGCAGCGCGGCGAACGGCAGCACCTGGCCGCGCAGGCAGTGCTGCCAGCCGCGGCCCCCGCCGGCCGGCGGGGCACAGCGCACGCGACGGCCGTCGTCGGAGATGGCGAACGTGCCGTACACGTCCGTGCGGAGCACGTAGCCGAGCTCCGGGTGGTGGTCGAGCTGCCAGGAGTCCTCCTGGTCGGCCCACTCGGCCAGGGTCACGGACTCCGCGCCGCTCCGGCGCAGCTCGCCGGGCTCGCTCAGCTCGAGGCGGGTCGGCTCGCCGCGCGCCTCCGGTCGCGCCCCGGCGGGCAGCCCGTCCAGCGGGAAGCCGGCCTCGAGGTCGAGTCCGAAGGCATAGCTGGCCGCAAGCGACGGGGCCGGGGCGGCCGAAGCCGGCGAATCAGTGGCCGTTGGCGGCACCGACCTCCACCAGGCCTCGTTCGGCCAGGCTGGCGCACAGCTCCCGCAGGTCGCGGTCGAGCTGGTCGCGCGGCACGTCGAGGTCACCAGCCAGGGCGGCTGCCGCCTCACCAAGGGTGCCGGCGTCGTCGAGCTCCTCGAACATCCGCCCGGCGGTCCCGTTGAGGCCGTGGTACTGGCCGGTCTCGAGGTTGAGGACGACCGTCTCCGCGGCGAAACGGCGATAGACGACGTGCTCGGGCACGCGGATCTGGTCTGTCATCTCGGGGGTTTTCCTCTCGGTCTCGGGCATCGGTCTAGTACTCCAGGATCGTTCCCTTGGTGCGGCTCACACGGGCGATGGAGCTGAGCAGGCACACCGCCAGCGGTAGCAGCACCCCCGCGAAGCCCACCAGCTTGAGCACGTCGAGCCAGGCCGGGTCGGCCAGCGGGGTGCCGGTGAGCACGCGCCGCAGCAGGTCGACGGCCGGGGTGAAGGGCTGCACGTCCGAGGTCCAGCGCACCCAGCCGGGCAGCAGCGCGACGGGGAAGTAGAGCCCCGCCGTCAGCGTGATGAGGGCGATGATCCACGTGGTCCCGACGCTGGCCTGCTTGAACAGGAGCACCACGCCTGTGATGACCACGCCGAAGGAGGAGAAGGCCAGGGCGCCGAGCGCGGCCACCGGGATCCCGAGGCCCGCCGTGGACCACTGCACCGGCAGGCCGAAGATCAGCCACGCGAGGGTCAGCATCACGATCGCGCTGATCAGCGAGTAGAAGAACGGGAAGAGCATCATGAAGCAGATCGAGGCGACCGGCCCGAGCGGGGAGATGGCCAGCCGCTCGAAGGTGCCGGTGTACAGCTCGGACTGGACCATCATCGGGGGCGTGTGCAGCGTGGAGGTGACCATCTGGAGGATCACGAGGCCACCCACGACGAACGCGTAGTAGGCGTCAGGCGAGCGGAACGAGCCCACCGTCACGAGCCGCGAGACGTAGTAGAAGCCCGTCAGCGTGAAGATCATCGACATGATGTGCATCACGACGCGGCCCCTGTAGGCAATGAACACGTTCCAGTCGCGCTGGAGGATGCCCATGGCGCCCGAGGCGAGGTCCCTGACCGTGCTCACGCGGGCTCCAGGACGCCGTCGGCGAACTCGTACGTGAGGTCGGTCGTGACCGTCTCGCGCGCGCCGGTGGGGCCGCACCAGAGACAGGCGGCGCCGCGCCCGAGCGCCTCGTCGACGGCCCCGCTCAGCAGTGCCACGCCGTCCGGGTCGAGGCTCGTGTCGGGCTCGTCCAGCAGCACGAGGTCCGGCGAGTGCAGGAAGGCCATGGCCAGGCGCACGCGCTGGCGCTGGCCCATCGAGAGCCGGTCGGCGCGCCGGTCCGACAGCTCCTCGAGGCCAAAGGCCCGCAGCGCCGAATCCACCGCGGCGACGCGCTCGCGCCGCGGCACGAAGGCGATGCGGGCCCAGAAGTCCAGGTTCTTGCGCACGGTCAGGCGCGCGTAGACGGCGCGGTCGCCGGCCGGCAGAAAGCCGATCCGCCGCTGGCAGGCGCGCCGCTGCTTCTCGGGATCGAGGCCGAACAGCGAGATCGAGCCCTCGTGGGGCGCGATCACGCCGGTGACGCAGCGCAGCAGCGTGGTCTTGCCGGCCCCGTTTGCGCCGCTCACGAGCACGCTCTGGCCCGGCTCCAGCGTGAGGTTCACGCCGCGCAGCACCTCGCGCGGCCCGTACTTGCGGCTGAGGTCGCGCACGACCAGGGCCGGGGCGCTCTCGCCCGGCTTGCTGGGCGCCGCGCCATTCTCGCGCTCAGCACCGATCGGAAACGCGCTCACGGGCATCTCCCAGAGCAAACGTTGCACCGCCGGACCTTTTTCCGGACGCAAGAGGACTCGGCCGGGTGACGTTCTTTCAGCGTGGCAAGGTCAGACGGGCGGATCCACCTGGCCGCCTCGCTCGGCGGCCACCTCGAGCTCCTCACGGTGCTCGGGGAGAGCCTGTCCGGCCACGAGCGCGTCTGGGTGACCGCGGCGGGCCCGGGGGCGGACCCGCTGAGGGAGTTCGGGGACCGCGTGCTCGACGTGCCTCGCTTCAGCCGGGCGCGGCCCATCAGCGCGCTCCGCAACGTCTTCAGCTCGTTCGTCGTCGCCTTCCGCGAGCGCCCGCGCGTCGTTGTCACCACCGGGGCGGGCAGCATCGTCGGCTTCTGCGTGGCCGCGCGCCTCGTGGGGGCGAAGGTGGTGTTCATCGAGACCATGGCCCGCGTCACCTCGCCGAGCGCTTCGGGCCGGGTGCTGTCGCGGATCGCCACCCGGGTCCTGGTCCAGTGGCCAGAGCTGGCACAGGTCTATCCGGGCGCGATCGTGTGCCGCCCGGCCCTGTGGGAGGACCTGAACGCCGGCGGCACGTCGCCCGGCGGCGGCACGTTCGTGTCCGTGGGGACCCACCGCCACCCGTTCGACCGGCTGCTGGCGCTGGTGGACCGCGCCGTGGCCGAGGGCGTGCTGCCAGAGCCGGTCGTCGCCCAGTCGGGCAGCTCGCGCTACCGCCCCGAGCGCTTCGAGGCGAAGCCGCTGCTGACCCACGACGAGGTGGCGAGCGCGCTCGATCGCTCCGAGTTCGTGGTCTGCCACGCGGGCTCGGGGATCATCTCCGCGGCGCTGCGCGCGGGCCGCAAGCCACTGGTGCTGGCGCGCCGCCGCTCCCAGTCCGAGCACGTGGACGACCACCAGCAGCAGATCGTGACCAAGCTCTCCGAGCTGGACCTGGTGGTGCCGCTCGACGGGCGCATCACGGAGGCCGCGCTAGAGGCCGCCTCCCAGGGGGTCAAGCTGCCGGCGCTGCTCCCCGGCGGGCCTTCGATGACCGAAGTCCTCGCACGCGAGCTCGAGGATCTAGCGCCCGCGCAAGGCGAGCGCGCAGCTCACGCCGCGCGAAGCGCTTGAAGGCCGGGTCCTCGACGCGCGGCGAGCGCGTGGCGGCGGCCCGCACGTAGCCGTAGAGGAAGGCCAGTCCGGAGAGGCCGAGCGGCCGCTCCGCGGCAACCTTCACGGAGCGCAGCAGGATCCAGCCGAGCCCGTAGCGGGCGATGTAGGCGCACTGGCCGTGCCGCGCCCGGCCGCGCAGCTTCCCGCCGGCGCTGGCCATGTGCCTGTAGTGGACAGCGACGATCTCCGGGAACGAGCGCGTCTCGTAGCCGCGCATCCGCGCGTAGGTCTCGTCGATGGTGTCCCAGCCCAGGCGCTCGCACATCCCGCCGATCGCCTCGAAGCACTCGCGGCGGTAGAGCTTCAGCGCCCCGTGCACGTGGTACTCGGGGATCCTGATCGGGCGCCAGGTCGAGCCGAAGCGCTCCACCAGCCGCCCGCCGCCGACGCCCAGCTTCGGCCGCCCGGCGAACTCGGCCAGCAGCCGCTCGAGGTAGTCGGGGGGCAGCTCGATGTCTCCGTCGAGCTTGCCGATGTGGGTGAAGGCGCTCGCGTCCACGGTGGCCAGCGCCTGGTTGAAGGCGCGCGCGTCGGCGGCCGCGGCCAGCCGGTCGCCTGCGCCGCCGGCGTCGTCGCTGTAGCGCAGCACACGCAGGCACCCGATCTCGTCCTCGAGCCGCATCAGCTCGGCCAGCGTCGCGTCCTCGGAGCCGTCGTCGATCACCAGCCAGAGGTCAGGCGGGCGGGTCTGCCCCGCGACGGCGATGGCCACCTTCGCGATGTGCTCGGCCTCGTTGCGGACGGGCGAGATCAGCAGAACCCGCGTCTGCGCTTGAGTCGGCATGCCGGCCGCTCAGCCCTTGCGGGCGGCCAGCGCGTAGCCGGCGGGCACCGGCTCGCGGCTGGGGGTCGGCCCCTGCGGCGCGGGGGCCGCACGCGCACGCGCGGCGACGGGGGCAGCGCTGAGTGCCACGGCCAATGCACCGAGGAACAGGAACATGTACGGCACCTGTGGGAACGCGAGCGCGTCGAAGAGCTTGCTTGCCACCGCCACGGCTGCCGCGGCGGATACCGCGGTAATGGCGGCCGCGGAGCGCGACGGGTCTCTGGTACGCGCTATTCGGTGTCCGGCCAAGGCCACCGAGAACAGCAGCCCGATATAAGCGAGGTAGCCGAGCCAGCCGTCGTTGATGCGCAAGCCGAGGTACTGGTTGTCGAGCAGGCGGTACTTATCCGAGTCGTAGGTCCCGTAGCCGCGCCCAAAGAGGGGGCGGTGCATGAGGTCGGGCTTGACCGCCGCATAGTCGGCCGTGCGGCCCTGCACCGAGGGGGAGTTGTAGAAGCCGGCCTTGGGAAACAGCTGGGACTTGATCGACCCCATGGCTCCCGGCGCCATGAAGTGGACGACCACGAGCAGGACCGCGAACAGTGGGGCGAGCCGGATCGTGGCACGGGGCCGGTAGAAGGCGAGGACCACGAAGCCCACCATCGGGACGATCGCCGCGCTCTTGCGCACGGTCGCCATGCTGCCTCCGAGCAGGATCGCGGTGATTGCGGCATAGATGAGCTTGGGGCGCCTCTCGCGTGCGCGCATGATGCCCATGATCGCCAGCGGCAAGGTCATGGCCAGCAGGGTCGTGACGGCCAGCCCGTGCGCCGTCGGGCCCGTGATTCCGCGCCGCCCCGTGGCGTCGAAGATGGCGCTCTTGGAGGCGCCCAGGGCGTTACCCGGCAGAACGGCGTCCGCGACAGTCCAGAAAACGTTGGTCCCGGAGCGGTACTCGTAGATCACTCCCACAGCGGTGACGATCGAAAGCCCGAGGGCCAGCTTCGTGAAGGCGCGCACCTCGCCGGGGCGGACAGTGCTCGCCACGATGAAGAAGAAGGTGACGTACGCGAAGAGGAGCACGAGCTTCTTCAGCGCGAGGCTGAGCTCGCCCGCGTTCGCGAGGATCTGCATGTTCAGCAGCACGCTCGCCACCGCGAGCGCGGTGAAGATGCCGAGGGCCAAGTTCACCGGGTTGCGGCGCAATCGCGGCGCGCCGAGCTTGCCGGCGGCCACCGCGGCGAGCCAGACGACCGTGATCACGAAGACCGCGATCCGGTCGAGCTTCAGGTCGAACGGCAGGTGGACCGGCAGCTTCGCCGAGTCGAAGGGGAAGAGGTAGAGCATCCCCAGGAAGCCGGCGATCAGCCAGGGCAGGGCCCTGTGGGTGTGGGGCCAGTCGTCGGGCTGCCCGGGTGCCGCCGGCGGCGAGCCGACCGGCAGCTCCGAGATCTCAGGCGGGGGCGTCACGCACCAGTGCGGGCCCGGCGCCGGTCAGCGACCGCGTCCGACACCGATTCGACGCCCTGGGCGCGAATGCCACGCTCGTTCGAGAGGCTGCTTGCGCGTGCGCCCTCGTAGACGCGGACACGCTTGCGCCGCATGTCGGTGCGCAGCCGATCGGTGAAGAGGATCAGCAGGCAGAGGGCCACG
This sequence comes from Solirubrobacterales bacterium, assembly GCA_038215095.1. Taxonomy (GTDB): domain Bacteria; phylum Actinomycetota; class Thermoleophilia; order Solirubrobacterales; family Thermoleophilaceae; genus DATACN01. Next base: position 45,541 of record JBBQRG010000004.1, read on the forward strand.
AACGTGGCGAGCCCGCCCAGCACAGCCGCGGCCGGGTTGGCGCCGGAGTTGATCACGCCGCCGCGGGCCGCGCCGAGCTGCCGGATCGTGACCCGGCTCCCTCGCGGCACGCCCTGCAGGTCCTGCTGCTTGACCATGTAGTCGCGCAGGGCCTGACCGGCTGCGTTGGCCATCTGGATGGCCTTCTTGGCCGTGGGAGCCTGGGTCGCCACGCTGAGCAGCGGCTGCTGCAGCACGGAGGTCACGGACAGCCGGTAGACGGCCTGGTCACTCACGACCGCACTGGAGCGCTGGAGGGCGCTCTGCTGTCCGCTCTTGCCGACCAGGCCGGGGTCCGAGACGATCGCGCCGGGCGGCACGTGTATCCGGCGCGCGAGGCTGGTCAGCACGGGGTCGCTCGCCGCGAGCGAAGCGGTGGTCATCCCGCGCATCGCCAGCGAGTCGAGGCTGCCGGCGATGTCGAGCGCCGCGGACCGTTGCGTGTCGATCACGAGCGTGGTGGCCGCGGTGCCCAGCTCGAGCGAGCGCTTGTGGAAGCCGGCGGGCGACAGGCTCGGGGTGTACGCCACCGACATGCCGACCAGCACCGCCACGAGCGCGGACAGTGCCACGAGGAAGCGCCGCCGCCAAAGCTGTCCGAGAATCTGTGCCAAGTCCATAAGGTCTTCGTTCCTTTCGCCGGCTCGCGCGAGGCGCCGTTCGTCGTCTTTGGATCGAACGACAGGGGAGAAGTCAAACTTGCGGCATGGCGGAGATTCCCGAACCGTCCGCGGCCTTCCGGCGGGGCGGGATCCTGGTGCTGCTCGAGGGGCGCGCCGGCGAGTTGAGAAGCGGCCCGGAGATCCGCGGCTGGGAGCTGGCGCGCGCGCTCGCCGGGCGCATGCCGGTGACCGTCGCAGTCGAGGGAGCGACCGGCGCGGGATACGAGGGCGGGATCCGCGTGGTCCCACGCCGGCGCGCGGGCCTCGTCCGCGAGGCGGCGGCGCATGACGCCGTGCTTGCCCCGTGGGTTCCTGCATATCTCCTTGCGGGCCTGGCCAGGCCCGGGACCCTGACCATCGCGGACCTCTACGACCCCGTGGACGTCGAGGGCGCGAGCCTCGGCGCCGACTCCGACCGGCAGTTCCTCGAGAGCGCCCGCCGGGCCCGCGCGATGCAGCTGCGCTTCGCCGACGTGATCCTGTGCGCCAACGGGCCGCAACGGCTCGCGCTCGATGGCGAGCTGGCGGGCCTGCGGGGCGGCAGGGGCGATCCGGTCGTGCTCGTCGTCCCGTTCGGGATCGGAGCGGACCCGCCGGAGGCCGGCAGGCGCCCGCTGCGGAGCGCCTTCCCGGCCATCGCGGACCACGATCCGGTGGTGTTGTGGTGGGGCAGCATCTGGCGCTGGATGGACGCGGAGACGGCGATCCGCGCGGCGGCCCGGGCGGCCGAGCGCCGGCCCGGCCTGCGCCTGGTGATCACGGCCGGGCGGCCGCCGCGAGCCAACGCGGCCGGCCTGGGCGCCACCAAGGAGGCCCGCGCGCTCGCGGACTCCCTGGGCCTGCTCGACCGCGTGGTCTTCTTCGTCGACGACTGGATCCCTTACGACCAGCGCCACGAGTACCTGCTCGACGCCGACGTCGGCATCGCCCTGCACAGGGACCCGAGCGAGGCCGAGCTGTCGGTGCGCGCACGGACGATGGACTTCCTCTGGGCCCGGCTCCCGTGCGTGCTCGGGGAGGGCACCGAGCTTGGCGAGCGCTTCGCGACGGCCGGCTTCGCACGCGAGGTCGCCGTCGGGGACGTGGAGGGCGCCTCCGCGGCGCTCGTGGAGCTGGTGGACGACGCGGGCGGGGCTCGCCGGGCCCGCACGGCCGCGGCGGGGCTGGTTCCGAGCTACCGCTGGGAGGTCGTGGCGCGGCCGCTGGCCGAGCTGCTGGAGGGCGCGGCCGGCCGCCCGCCGGGGCGCCGGGGCGGTGGTCTCGCGGCGGCGGCCGGCGCGTTCGGCTACTACGCCCAGCGGGCCAGGCACGAGGCCGCGTGGCTGGCTCGGGGCCGCGTCAACCCGCGCGGCCAGGCGGGCGCCTGAGTCCCAGTCCGACGGCCAGGCCGTAGGCCTCGCGGCGAAGCCGCGAGCGGGGCTCCCGCGCCCGGATTCCGAGCAGCGCGCAGCCGGCGATTCGCAGCGCGTGCCCCAGCACCAGCGAGGCTCGAAGCCCGGCCCTCCGCAGCGGCGGAAGGTGCTTGCGGGCGAACAAGAGCTTCGAGTAGCTGAGCTGGGCCGCGAGCTCGGGGCGCGAGTAGCCGCCGCCGTGGTGGACGATCTCGACCATCGGCAGGTGGCGGATGTCCCAGCCGGCCTCACGGATGCGGTAGCACCAGTCGGTCTCCTCGGAGTAGAGGAAGAAGCGCTCGTCCAGCTGGCCGACCTGCTCGAGCGTGGTGGCGCGGATCACCAGGAAGGCACCAACCAGCCAGTCGGCCGAGGTCTCCCGCCGGTAGCGGTCGGGGTCCTTCTCGAGCTCCTGCAGCCGGCCCAGGGCGGGTACGCGGGCGGCGCCCAGCGCCTCTCCCAGCTGCCGGCCGGGGGAGGGGAAGCGGCGGATGGTCGGCTGCAGGGCGCCACCGGGGTGACGCTGGATGACGCTCGCCGCGCCCACCTCGGGACGGTCGTCGAGCGCGCCGACCACGTCCGCCAGCGTGCCCTTGAGCAGCTCGACGTCCGGATTCAGCAGGAGCACGTAGCGGCCGCGTGCGCGCCGCAGCGCATGGTTGTTGCCGGCGGCGAAGCCGACGTTCGGCCCGCGCGTCACGTCCATGTCCGGGAACTCGCGCTCGATGGCGTCGGGCGTGCCGTCGGGCGAGCCGCTGTCCACCACCAGCCATTCCACGTCGATCGGCCCGCAGGCGGAGCGCGCCGAGCGCAGCGTCGTGAGCGCGAGCTCCATTCCGCCGTGCGTCACGACGATCACGCTGAGGTCCGGTCGAGAGCTCATCGGCGCCGCCGGTAGACGGGTCGCCGCGAGCCGAAGTCCTTGCCGTCCGGCCCCGCGCGGTAGCCGGGGCTGCCGGGCGCCAGGGTGAAGTCGTTCCGCGTGATGTCGCGGTATTGGGGCTTCCCGGTCAGGGAGTGGGGGCCCTTGGCGGCGGTGAAGTTCTGGGCGAGGTTGTAGTCCTCGCGGCCGATCGCGCCACCGGAGAGCAGCCCGAAGGTGGCGATGTTGCCGATGACGCGCGCCCGGCCGTCCGGCGCGGTGACCCTGAAGACCCCGTCCACGGTGTTGTGGGTGATGCGGGCTTTCGCGGAGTTGGCGGAGAAGGCGACGAAGGGGTAGGCCACCCGGGCGATCACGTTGTCGTGGGCGTCGAAGCCGCTGTTCTCGCCCTGGAAGAGCTGGAGGAAGATGCCCTGGGCGGTGATGTCGTGGATGAAGTTGTCCGCGACGGTGAGGTCCGTGGCGCCGTAGATCGACTGGAAGGCGTCGGGATGCGCCCCGGTCCCGGCCGGAGCCCGCACACCGGAGATGTCGTTGTGCTCGATCGTGAGCCCGCGGGTGTGCTTTGCCTGGATCGCGTCGCCGCCGCCTGGAACCGGCCCGATGCGGTTGTCGCGGATCGTGACGCCGACGATCGCGGGGAGGGCGTTCGTGGAGTTGAAGTTGATCGCGTTGGCGCCCCCCACCGACCCGCGCTGGGCGATCTGGTTGCCGGCCACGAGGATGCGCCGGCCTCCAGCGTCGATGTTGAGGCTCGACCTGCCCGTGGGCCCGTCGGTGACGAAGCGGTTGCGAACGAGCGCCACGCGCGTCGCGCCGGCCTGGATGTTCACGCCGCCGTTGATGCGAAAGCCCTCGATCCGCAGCCGCCCGACGGAGATGTCCACCGCCCCGAGCTCCACGCGCTCGCCGGGATAGGCGCTGAAGCGCAGCGTGCCGGACGGCTTGCCCCGAAGGACCACGCCCCCATAGCTGCCGCGGCGCACCAACACGCGCGATCCGGCGGGTGCGGCCTCGACGGCCCGCCCGAGGGTGCACCAGGGAGACCTCGCCGGGCGCGTTCGGCCCGCCGGGCGGTCGTCCGAGCACTTCCCGCCCACCGACGAGCGGTCCACCACGTAGCGGCCAGGGGCGCTCGGCGCCTCGTTGCGGGTCAGCACGTAGCCCGCCGCGACGGCGACGACCACCAGCGCCCCGGCAAGGGCGATCCACTTCGAGGAGGAGCGCATCACAGCAGTAACGCCGCAAGCTCCCACCCGCTCGCGTCGTTCTTGCAGAGTCAGTGAGCGAGCCCAGGGACGTCGTCTTCACATTCACCACCGCGAGCTGGGCTGACGCCCGGCGGCGTGGGATGTGCTTCCCGCCCGACCGCTTCGCCGAGACGCTGCTGGTGCACCCGCGAGTCCGCCGGCTGCTGGTGGCGAACCCCTTCCGAAGCGTGTCTGGGCTGCTTGCCCGGCGGCTGGGCGGGGGCGCCGAGGACGAGGGCTTTCCCAGCAACGGCCGGGCGCGGCTGTACACGCCGCCGTCGCTTCGCCGTGGCGAGGCGTCCAGCGTCGCGGCGGTGGAACGGCGCTACCGCCACTACGACGACCTGCTGAAGCGCGCCGCCGCGAAGGCGGGCCTCGAGCGCCCGGCCGTGATCACGAGCCACGGCCTGGTGGCGGGCTTCGCGCCCTTCGAGTGGGCGAGCGGCGTGACCTTCTACGCCGACGACGACTTCTCCGCGCACCCCAAGCACGCCGACCAGAGGGACGCCTACCTTGAGGCCTACAGCCGCGTGGGCTCGAGCGGCCGCCGCGTGTGCGCGGTCTCTCAGACCCTGATCGAGCTGATCGAGCCCAGCGGGCCGAGCGCCGTCGTGCCCAACGGGATCGATCCCTCCGAGTGGGAGAGCACCGGGCCGCCGCCCGCATGGATGGCCGGCCTCCCGCGTCCGCACATCGCCTACGTCGGCACGCTCGACGACAGGGTCGACTGGGCCAGCCTGCGCGAGATCGCCGAGCGCTTCAGCAGAGGGACGGTGGTGCTGGTGGGCTACGCGCCCGACCTGTCGGTGCTCGAGCCGGTCCTGGAGCTGCCGAACGTGCACCTGAAGCGCACGGTGCCGCGAGAGGAGATCACCGCGGTGCTGCGAGGAGCGGACGTCTGCCTCGTGCCGCACCGGCGCACGCCGCTGACGGAGTCCATGAGCCCGCTGAAGCTCTACGAGTACCTGGCCGCCGGGCGTCCCGTGGCGGCCACCGATCTGCCGCCCATGCGCGGCATCGACGACCGCGTGGTCACCGTGCCCGAGGGCGGCGACTTCCCCGCGGCCGTTGCACGGGCATTGGAGCTCGGCCCGGCCCCGGAGGACGAGCGCCGGGACTTCCTGCGCAAGCACGCGTGGCGGTCGAGGCACGAGCGCATCCTCGAAGTCGCGCTCGCCTGAGGGCCGCTTCAGGCCGTAGCGCGTCTCCAGGCCCACATCATCCCGTGCCCCTCCGGGGCGTGGAAGATGGGCGCCGTCTCGAAGCCGGCCTGGTCGAGCAGCCGCGCCGCGGCGGCGCGCGCGTCGGGCTCGGGAGCCATGTGGGGGTGGTACTCGAGCACCGCGGCCCGCACGTCCAGCGCGGCGAAGCGGGGGTCCGCGAGGATCGGCCACTCGCTGCCCTCGATGTCCAGCTTCACGAAGTCCGCGCCCGCGAGCTGGGGGAGGACGTCGACCGCGGGCACCCGGATCGTGTCCCGGTCGCCCTCCGACTCCAGGCGCGACAGGCAGTTCTGGCCCGGGGTGAAGTCCACCTCGTCGTCGCGGTTCAGCGCGCAGGCGCGGGTCACGCTCCAGCTCTCCGCCGCCCGGTTCTCCGCTATCGCGCGCTCGAGCAGCGCGGCGCTCTCGGGATCCGGCTCGAAGGCGGTGATCCGGGCCTCCGGGTAGCGCGACCGCATGTAGGCGCCGAACAGGCCCACGTGGCCGCCGAGGTCGACCACCCGTGGCCGCGGCCCCGCCGCCTCCAGGGCCGTCAGGACCGGTGCCGGAAAGTCGTAGACATCCCGCCGGAAGACCTCGTCGAAGATGTGCTGGTCGCCGGTGCCGTGCCTGATGCAGAGCGCCGTGCCGCCGGGGCGGAGGTGATAGACGGCGGGCCGTCCCGAGGCCTCCAGGTCGCTCCGAACGAAGGCCCACTGCTCCTCGACCCGGCTGGCCCGCGCCATGGCCGCTCGGACCCGCCAGATCCAGGACGAGACCGGCCCGATCAGCCGGGCCAGGGCCCTGATGGCTGCGAAACAGATCTGGAAGAGCGCGTCGCGGCCGGCTGCCACGGCGTACGAACGCCAAGATGCGCGGCTTTCTTCCTCAATCGCGCACGTAGGGGGCACAGGCGGGCGTTGATTGCAGGATGTCCTCGCTGCCGCCGCCGAAGGCGAACGACGACCCGGAGCGCCGGGTGTCCGCCGCCTCTCGCGGTGAGCTGAGGGCGGCGACCTTCAGGGGCATCCGCTGGATGACCTTCGCCCGCGTGCTGGCCGAGACCATGTCGCTCGGCTCGATGGTCGTGCTGGCCCACCTCATCGCGCCCGCCGCGTTCGGGCGGGCGGCGATCGCGCTGATCGTCCCCGTGCTCGCGTCGGTGCTGACGTTCGAGGGCTTCGGCAGCGCCCTCGTCCAGCGAGACGTCGTGGAACCGCGCCACCTGAAGACGGCGTCGCTGCTGGGAGCGGGCACCGGGGTCGTGCTCGGCGCCTTCACCGCCCTCGCCGGCCCGCTGATCGCCAAGCCGCTCTTCGGCGCGGGCACGGCCGACCTCGTGCGGCTCGCCTCGCCGAGCTTCCTCCTGGCGGGCTTCGCCGTGGTCCCGACCGCCATGCTCCAGCGAAGGCTCGACTTCCGCAACATGACCGTCGCGGAGGTGTCCGGGGTCTCCGCCGGTGCGCTGACCTCGCTGGTGCTGGCCCTCGCTGGCCTGGAGGGGGAGGCGATCGTGCTGGGCACGATCGCGGCCGGCCTGGTGTCCCTCGTCCTCGTGACCCGTGCCGCCCCGGTGATCGCGCTCGGCTTCGACCGCGGTGCGGCCCGGGACCTGCTCGGCTTCGGGGTGAAGGCCAGCGTCCAGGGCCTCGCCTGGATGGTCACGCGCAACATCGACTACGCCATCGTCGGCGCGCGGCTCGGGCCGAACGCGCTCGGCTTCTACTGGCGCTCCTACACGTTCGGCGTGGAGTACCAGGGCAAGGTCAGCCGCATCATGACCCGCATTGCGTTCCCGCTGTACTCCCGCACGGAGGGGCGCGCTCACATGAGCGCCGTCCACAGCAGGGTCCTCCGTGTCCACGCCGTCGTGCTCTTCCCGCTGCTCGCGCTCCTGATCGCCACGGCGCCCGTGCTCATCCCGTGGCTGCTCGGCGCGCGCTGGCAGCCGGCCGTCGTTCCCACCCAGATCCTCGCCGTCGCCGGCATGGTGCTGGCGCTGATCGCGGGCTTCGGCCAAGCGGCGCTCGCCGCCGGCAAGCCGGGCGCCCTGCTGGTGAACAACCTCTTCTCGCTGGCGCTCTACGCGCCGGTGGTCTACTTCGTCGCCCCCTACGGGCTCGTGAAGCTCTCGATCGCGGTTGTGGCGGTCGTGGTGGTCACCGGAAGCGTGGCGGCCTACCTCCTGCTCGACCGCGCCGTGGGAATCCCGATGCGCCGCATCTTCGTGGACGCGGCGCCGGCCACTTTCGGCAGCGCCGCGCTGCTGGCAGTGGCGCTGCCGCTCACGCACGCGCTGCACGCGGTGGGCGTTCCGGCGGTTCCGGTCCTGGCCCTCGCCGGCCTGGCGGGCCTGACCACCTACCTCGCCACGGTCCGGCTGACCTCGCGGGCGGCCTGGGCCGACCTGCGCCTGCTGCTGAGCCACCTGCGCCCCGGGAGGCCCGTCATCGGCCGGAAGCTCTGGGCCCGGCTTCACCCCACGGAGGGCGTCGGCGTCAAGTGACGTGGCGCTGCGGCGGCGCGGGCTCGGCCCGCAGGGAGCCGAGCATGCTCCCGGCCGCCTGCGCGAGCTGCAGGCAGACGTACTGAGTGGCCCAGAGCTTCAGCCGGGTCAGGCCGCGAACCGGGTAGCCCTCGTCCTCCAGGCGCCGCAGGTGAGGGCGGTGGCGCCAGGGGACGTAGAGCCGCGGCGAGCGCCAGGCCTCCGGCCGGCCTCGTGCCGAGCCGACGCTGTTCCTGGCCAGCTCGACCGCTCCGTAGCCCAGCCTGAACTCCTTGCGGGCAAGCTCGCGCACCGTGTGGCGCGGTGGATGCTGCACCACCGAGCCGGGCGCATACGCCAGCGTGGCGCCGGCGGCCACCGCCCGCTCCACGAAGTCGCGGTCGTGGCCCGCCGTCGATCGCATGAAGCGCTGGGACTGACCCGACCAGATCTCGCGGAAGCCGCCCACGCGCTCGGCCACCTCGCGGCGTACCCAGAGGTTCGCGGTCACTCCGTAGCCCTCGTTCACCATCGCCTCCTGGTCGAGGTAGCCGCGGCCGATGTCCACCAGCTCGGCCGTCGAGGGGGTCGCGCTGGGGGAGAGCTCGATGCGGCCCGCGGCGATGTCGGCCCCGGTCCCGGTGACGGACGCCAGCCCGCGCTCGATCCAGTCCTCGGCCGGCAGCGTGTCGTCGTCGGTGAAGGCGATCACGTCGGCCCGGACGTGCTCGAGCGCGAGGTTGCTCGCGGCCGCCTGGCCGCGCTGGCCGCCCGTCTTGAGGACGCGGGCGAAGGGGAAGCGCTTCGCGACCTCTGCGGTGGCGTCGCCGGAGCCGTCGTCGACCAGCAGCACCTCGAACCGCTCCGGCTCCACGGTCTGGCCGGCGAGGGCGCTGAGCAGCCGCTCGACCAGCTCGCTGCGGTCTCGCGTGGGCACGACCACGGAGACGTCCGGCTTAGGCTGGGGGTCCATCCTCCAATGAACGCCGCCTGTGGGCGGCACTTTCTACCCTTCCCCTATAGACATATGAGCGTGGCGTCCTCCCATACCCCCGGCCGTGTCGACCGGGTCGCCCGGCTACCGGGCTCGATCAGCGGCGTCGCGGTTGCCGAGGCGGGGGCCGCCGTGCTCATCGGGCTGCTCCTGCTGCTGGCGTTCGGCCTGAGCCCGCTCAACGGCGACGTGGTGTGGGCGCTCGTATGGGGCAGGCAGATCACGGAGGGCATGCTGCCCACGTACGCGACGGAGCTTGCGTCGACGCCGCATCCACTCGCAACGCTGCTTGGGGCGGTCTTCGCCCTCCTCGGGCGCGACGGCGCGTACGCGGCGATGGGGGCCTTCGGCTACCTCTCCTACGGGTTCGTGCTGGTCGGCACCTTCCGCCTCGGAAGGATCGCCTTCTCCTGGCCGGTCGGCCTGCTGGGGGCGGCGGTGATGGCCACCAGCCTCTCGCTCCTGTCGTTCGCGTCGATCGGCTACCTGGACGTGACGGCGGCGGCCCTGGCCCTGTGGGCGGCCGGCCTCGAATGCCAGCGGCCGCGACGAGGTGTGCTGGTGCTCGCGCTCCTGGCGGTCGCCGGCCTCCAGCGCCCGGAGATGTGGCTGCTGAGCGGCGTCTACTGGATCTACCTCGTCCCGGGCCTCACGGCGCGGGCCCGCGTGGGCACCGCCGCGCTGGCCGTCTCGGCGCCCGTGCTGTGGGCCCTCGGCGACCTGATCGTGACCGGCGATCCGCTCTTCTCGTTCGACTTCACGCACGAGGCGATAATCGCGGTCACCGGGCACACGGGGGCGCAGGAGCGAAGCCTGGGCCCGTTCTTCAACTCCCTGAGGTCGATCCTCCGCCTGCCCGGCCTCCTCGCCGGCCTGCTGGGACTGGTGCTGGCGCTGCTCTCGCGGCGGCGGCCGGCCTACGTGACGGTGGCGCTTGCGGTGGCGAGCGGACTCGCCATCGAGCTCCAGGCGCTGGCGGGCCTGGTCATCCTCGACCGCTTCATGTTCGTGCCCGGCGCCGCTCTCGCCGTGCTGCTCGGATTTGCCTGCCTCGGGTGGCTCTCCGATCCGCGCCGCTTGCCCAGGCTGGTCTGGGCCGCCGGGGGCCTGCTGGTGCTCGCGGTCTACAGCGCCTCGGCTGTAGGCCACCTGCGCTTCGAGGCCGACACCCCGTCACGTCTCGACCAGCCCGAGCTCGCACGCGGGCAGCTGCGAGCTCTCGTCCGCCAGCCCGGCGCGCGGGCCATCCTCGACCACTGCGGGCCGATCCTCGCCTCCCCGGTGCTGGCGCCCTACCTCGTGTACTACCTCGACGCGCCCCGCGGCCGCGTCGTGGCGCGGATCGGACCCGGCGCGCGCAGCTACGTGCGGGCACGGACGGCCGCGGCCACCACCTTCAGCGGCGCCAAGGTGTTCAAGCCGTCGCTCCCCGGCTTCCGTGAAGTCGCCGGCAACGGCTCGTGGGCTGTCCTCGCCGGCTCGTGTGCCAAGCCGCCGGGCACGACCGGGTAGACGCGATGCCGGTGGAGGCGCTCATGGTGTGCTCGTGGTTCCCGTTCCCGGTCACCTCGGGCAACCGCAAGCGCACCGTCCGGCTGGCCGAGGCGATCGAGCGCGCGGGGGCGACGCCGGTGCTGCTCACGGTCGAGCGTCCCGGCCAGGAGGCGCTCGAGGAGGTCGAGCGGCGCGGCTGGAGGGCCCATACGGCTTCGGGCGACGGCGGCAAGGGCCTGTCGCGGCTCGGCCAGCACCTCCGGGCCTTCCCGTTCTCCGAGTCGCCCGCGATGGCGGCCGCACTGCGGCAGCTGGCCCCGCGGGCGGCGTTCGTCCAGCTAGAGGAGGAGCGCTTCCTGCAATACGCGCGCTTCCTTCCCGAGCATACCCGGTCGGTGATGAGCGTCTACAACGTCGATTCGGAGGTCATCGACACGAGCACGCCGCGCGGGCCGCGATACAGCCCGTCCTGGTGGAGCGCCGCCTGGTACGTGAAGCGGATGCAGCTCACCGAGCAGCGCACCGCCCGCTCGGTTGACGCGGTCATCTGCGTCTCCGAGCGCGACCGGAGCTACTTCGGCAAGCACTCGGCCAACGTGCTGCTGGTCCCGAACGGGGTCGACGACGATCTGCTCGAGGTCGATTCCTCGCCCCCCGAAGGCGACGACGTGCTGTTCTTCGGCCAGCTCGGCTACGCGCCGAACCGCGAGGGCCTGGCCCGCCTGCTCGGCGAGATATGGCCCGTCGTCCTCGCCAGCAGGCCCACTGCCCGGCTCAGGATCGTGGGCCCGGGCAGCGACGCCCCGGGCGTGCGGGAGCTCGTGCGCGGGGCGCAGGGCGTAGAGCTGGTGGGGTTCGTGCCGGACCTCCGGGCCGAGCTGGCGAGGAACCGGCTGGTGGTGGCGCCGCTGTGGAGCGGTGGCGGCACCAGGCTGAAGGTGCTGGAGGCGCTGGCTGCGGCGCGCCCGGTCGTGGGCACCTCGTTCGCAGTCGGCGAGCTCGGCTTTCGCGATGGCGTCCATGGCCGCGTGGGGGAGACGGCCGGCGAGCTCGCGGCGGGCATCGTCGACCTCATCGAGGACGACGCCGCCTGGCGCAGCGCGGCGACTGAGGGGCGGCGCCTGGCCTCCACGGCCCGCTGGACTTCCCTGACCGAGCCGGCCGAGCGTCTCTACCGGCGTTGGATCGAGGAGGCGGCGCCCGGGGGGCGCCTAGCGGCGGCGGAACACCGGGTGCGACCAGTTGGCTCGCCTTGAGCCGATGTCGCGGTGCCCCGGGCCCTTGCGCGAGCCGAGGCTGCCTCGCTTCAGCCGGAAGTCGTTCTTGCCGGCGTTGCGGAAGGCCGGCACTGCCTTGATCGAGCCGGCGCCCGGCCGGTGCGTGAAGCGCACCGCGAGGTTGTAGCGCTCCCGGGTCACGCCGCCCTCCGGCTCCACGAGTACGCCCTTGGTCGCGATGTTGGCCACCAGCCTGACCGAGGCGCCTCCCGCCCGCAGGGCCCCAGCGATCGTGTTGTGGCTGATGGCGGGTTTCCGGGCATTGGCCGAGAACGCGACCCATGGGGGCGCGACGCGCGCGATCACGTTGTCGTGGGCGTCGAAGCCGCGATTGGTGCCCATGAAGCGCTGGAGGAAGATGCCCTGGGCGGCGATGTCGTGGATGAAGTTGTCCTTGATCGTGAGCCCGCTGGCGCCGTAGATCGACTGGATGACGTCGGGGTGGGCCGCCGAGCCCCGCGGGCGGCGGACCCCGAAGATCTCGTTGTGCGAGATCGTGAGGCCGCGGGTGTGCTTCGCCTGGATCGCGTCGCCGCCCCCCGCGATTGGCCCGATGCGGTTGTCGCGGATCGTGACGGCGACGATGGCGGGACGCGCGTTCGTGGAGTCGAAGTTGATCGCGTTGGGTCCGCGGACCGAGGCGCGCTGGGCGATCCGGTTCGCGGCCACCAGCACGTCGCGGACGCCGGGGCCGATCTGAAGGTTGGTGCCGCCGCCGCTTCGGTTCGTGATCCAGCGGTTGGCGACCAGGGCGATCCCGCGCGCGCCGGTCAGGAGGGAGATCGTTCCCGTGATGTGGAGGCCCTCCAGGCGCATGCCCTGCCCCGAGACGGACGCGCCGCGCAGCACCACGTGCTCCCCCGGGAAAGCGCGCAGGCGGACCGGGCCGCCTCGCGTGCGGTTGAGAAGGATTCGGCGGTAGCTCCCACCGCGCACCAGTACGGTCGTCCCCGCGGGTGCGTCCGCCGCGGCCCGGGCGAGCGAGCACCAGGGCGACTTGACGGAGTCCACCGACTCCGCGCCGCGCTCGTCCGAGCAGCGGCCGCCGCGTGAGCCCGCATCCACGAAGGCGATGCGGTCGGCGTGCCCGGGGGTCAGCCCGACCTGGCGCTCCAGCGAGTCCTTCAGGCCGTCCCGGTCGAGATCGGCCCGGGGAGGAGTCACGGCGTGCGCGTGCGGCGCAGTCAGCGCAACGAGGCTGCCCGCCAGGACGGCAAGCGCGGGCAGGGTCAAGCGTGCCTCCACGAGAGCCCAACCCTAGTCAGCGGGTAGGAGCACTACCCTCGCCAGCCCGATGCCGACCGACCTGCACGTCGTCTTCCCGGGCGCCGGTGACCGCGCCGGTTCCTGGTCGGGGATTCCGGGTGGCCTCCTCCGCGGCCTGCGCGAGCTCGGCGTGGACGCCGCGCACCTGTCCGCGGAGCCGCCTCGCGCGGTCCGGCTGCCGCTGGCGCTCGCGCTCTCGGCGGCTCGGGGCTCGAGCCGGCGGGCGGTGACGGAGGGATCAGCGGAGGTGGCTGCGCTGCGGAGCATCGCTCTGCGTGCGCGCCTGCTGTGGACCCGCGGCACCGGGCCGCTGGTGCAGGTGGGCACCGGCTACGCGGTGCCGCCGGGCAGGCCGGTGGTCACGCTCGAGGACATGACCATCCGCCAGGCCATCTCCCTGGGCATTCCCGAGTGGCGCGCCCAGCCTGAGCGCAGCGTGAGGGCGCGGCTGCGGCTGCAGCGAGCCTCGTACGCGCGCGCCCTCGGTTGCTGCGTGGCCAGCGACTGGGCCGCGCGCTCGGTGGTCGCGGACTACGGCGTGCCGAGCGAGAAGGTCCACGTCGTCGGGCTCGGCCGCAACCACGACCCGCGTCCAGCGCCGCGCGACTGGAGCACGCCGCGTTTCCTGTTCGTCGGCCAGGACTGGGTCCGAAAGGGGGGACCCGAGCTGCTCCGCGCCTTCGGCCGGCTCCGCGAGCGGGCCGCGGGGGCCACGCTCGACGTGGTGGGCGCCCATCCGCGGCTGGACGCCGACGGCGTGCGCGCGCACGGGCCGTTGGCCCTGAACGTCCCCGGAGCCCGGGACCGCGTCCAGGAGCTGTTCGAGTCGGCCACCTGCTGCGTGATGCCCTCCAGGTTCGAGGCATTCGGGATCGTGCACGTGGAGGCCGCCGCGGCCGGGGTGCCCAGCATCGGAACGACGGTGGGCGGCGCCGGATACGCCATCGGCCCCGAGGGCGGGCGCCTGGTGGCGCCCGGCGACGAGGAGGCGCTGCTGCGCACGATGTTCGAGCTGGCGAACCCGGACACCGCGATCCGCATGGGCGCCGCCGCCCTCGAGCGCTCGGAGCAGTTCACCTGGCGCGCCGTCGCGGAGCGGGTGCTCGGGGTGCTCGACGGCGTCAGGCGCGGCTAGCGGCGGCGATGCCCGCGGCGGCCGAGACCAGCCTTTCGCGCAGCATCCCGACGTGCTCCGCCAGCTCGCGAACGTGCTCGTCGCGACGGTCTGCCGTCTCGCGCACCCACTGCCGCACGAGCGCCTCGTCCATCTGATCGGTCCGCATCACGAAGGCGCCCCGGCCGACGGACTCCTGGAAGTCCCGGCACTTCGGCCGGTACTCGAGCGCGATAGCGGGAACCTCGACCGCCGCGGCGAGCACCGCGGCATGCAGCTTGTGGGCGATCACGAGCTGGCAGCGGGCCAGCTGCTCAGCCACCTCGGGGACGCCGAGCGGGCCGTCGGCGACGCTGGCCCCCTGGCCCAGCTCGTCCGCGAGCGCGCGCTGGAACGCCACGTCGTCGCTGAAGGTGGGCACCAGCAGGATTCGCCAGCCGTCGTCGAGCAGGCCGCGCGCGAGGCTGAGGGCCTGGCGCCGGAAGGCCCCGGGGTCCAGTCCCCACTGGTCGTCCACGGTGCCCACGTTCAGCCCGAGCAGGCCGTCCTCCGGCGGCCGGGTCGGAAGCCTGAGCGCCAGGGCGGGGTCGCCGACCACGTCCGAACGGATCCCGAGGTCTGCCAGCGCCGATTGGGAGAGCGGTCCGCGAACCCCGACGGACTGGAACGGCTCGAGCAGGACCCGCCAGCGCTCGAGCTCCTCGACGACGCCGCTTCGCAGGCCCACCCGGTAGCCCGGATCCTCGACGCCCACGCCCAGCGTGAAGCGAGGCGCCTGCGGCCACGCGGCCACGGCGTTCTCGAGCGCCAGGCGGAAGTGGCCGTTGCCGATCAGCGTGCCTCCTCCCAGGCAGACCGCCTGGCAGCGCAGCCAGGGAAGGCCGCCGGCCGCGCGGGCCAGGGCGGTGCTGGACGACGCCGGCACTCCCACGAAGTCGAGCTGTGGGAACAGCTGCCTGTGGGCCTCGAACATCGCCTCGTCGCCGACGTTGCCCTCGCCGAGCCAGCCGACGTAGGCGGTCACGGAGCGGCGGAGCGCCACCCGGCCGAACGCGAGATCGCGCCGCAGCGAGCCGGCGCGCTTCCGTATGCCTTTCGTCATAGCCACATTCACCAGAAGCCGGGTCCCGCACCGCCCGTTGAAGCAGGGGATGAGGGTAGCCCTCGTATTCCCGGGAGACGGCGAGTCGCCGAGCACGAGGTCGGGGACGCCCTACGGCCTCGCCAGCGGCCTGAGGGCGCGCGGTGCCGAGGTGGTGCACGTTCGTGCCGAGCCGGGTCCGCTTCCCGAGCTCGCCGCGGAGGCGCTGCTCACCGCCGTGCAGCTGCCGAGGAGCGCCGCGCGCGGCCGTGAGAATCTCGTCCGCCGCAGTCGCTCGGCTGCCCTCTGCCGTCCCGAGCTGGGCGCGCTGCGCTCCCGGGCCGCGCGCCGCCGGCTGAACGGCGCGGGCGGGATCGACGCCGTGCTCCAGGTGGGCACCGGCCTGAGCGTTCCTCACGAGCTCCCCACCGTCACACACGACGACATGACGGTCGTCCAGGCAGTGAGGCACGGGTACGCCGAGTGGGGTGCGCTGTCCCGGCGCGCCGTGGATGCGCGGATCGACCTTCAGCGGGCCGCCTACGAGCAAGCGGTCGCCTGCTGCGTCGAAGGGGGATGGGCGGCGCGCTCGCTGGTCGAGGACTACGGGATCCCCCCCGAGAAGGTCCACGTGGTCGGCGTGGGCCGCAACCGGGAGATCCCGGTGACGGGCGAGAGGGACTGGACCAAGCCCCGCTACCTCTTCGTGGGCAGGGACTGGGAGCGAAAGAACGGGCCCGCGGTGGTGCGGGCATTCGAGCGCCTGCGCGCGGACATACCCGAAGCGCGCCTCGACCTGGCGGGGGGCCATCCTCCCGTGGACTCACCCGGAGTCACGGGCCATGGCCTTCTGAGCCTCGACGACCCGGTCGAGCGCGGGCGCCTCGACGAGCTCTTCAGCCGCGCCACCTGCTTCGTGATGCCGTCGCTGTTCGAGCCGTTCGGGCTCGTCTTCGCGGAGGCGAGCGCCGCCGGCATCCCCAGCATCGGCACGACCGTCGGCGGCTGCGCGGACCTGCTCGAGGGCTGCGGGCGCGTGATCGACCCCTCCGACGAGGAGGCGCTGCTGGCCGCGATGCTCGAGCTGGCCGAGCCGGACGTCGCCGAGCGTTGCGGCGCCTTCGCGCGCGAGCGCGCGAAGGAGTTCACCTGGGCGGAGGTCGCGGGGCGAGTGATCCGCGCCCTGGAGCCGCACACGGAAGCGCACGCCGCCCCCGGCCGTTGAACATGCGCAATGGCGTGCTCGCACAGGGGTTTCCATCGGATCACGTCGCAATACGACAGGCAGGCGGGGCTGCTCGTCTACCTGAGCTTCTGCGAAAGCTGCGGCGCGTCTCTTGGCGAGGTGGACCGGCTCTCCTACCGCCCGCGCTTCGAGCGCGGCGCGGACAACCAGACGGCCTCCGGCGCGGCCGCCTCCAATAACGGCGTGACGGCCGATCGCGGGCCCGCGTAAATCGAGTCGCCTGTGCGCCGTTCATATTTGGCCTTGCGGTACCGCCCCCTCCTCATCTGCGTCCTCGCGATGCTCGCGCTGCTCGCCCTCGTCGGGCATGCCGGTGCGTCGCCGACGGCGAGCGCGGCGCAGTCGCCCGACTACCAGGTGCCGATCCCGCCCGCCCAGCCGGCGCCCACTCCGTACTTGACTCCGATCCCGATCGTGCGCCTGTCCGGGTCGTTCAACCGCAACGGAGTGCGCGTCAAGCTGCTCACGATCACGTCGCCGCGGGGCTCGAAGATCACGGTCCGCTGCGCCGGCGGCCGCCACAAGGGCTGTCCCTACTCGCGCAAGACGGCCACCTCGCCGAAGAGGCGCAAGGTTCGTTTCAGGAGCCTCCAGCGCTTCCTGAGGGCCGGCGCGGTGCTGCGCGTGTACGTGGTGCGCGGCAACACGGTCGGCAAGTACACCTCCTTCAAGGTCCGCCGCAGCAGGGCTCCCGCCCGCAACGACGCCTGCCTCTACCCGGGCGATCCCACCGAGCCGCGCGGGTGCTCCTGATGCTCCGCCGCCGCCTAATAGCGTCCGGCGTGCTGGTGCTCGTGGCGTTCGGCGTCTCGTTCGCCCTCAGCTCGGGCGGCGACAAGGGCAGCTCCACAGCGTTCCCCGGCAAGCGCGCCGCCACGCTCGACGTGCCCAAGGGCCAGCTGGATGGCGCGAAGGTCGGCTCCGACAAGGCGATCCCCACTCTGCACGCGCCCGTGAAGCGGGCGCCCAAGCCGGCGCCGACCCCGGCACCGGCCCCCGCGCCGAAGCCCGCGGCCGTGACCCACAGGCGGGCACCGGCGGTCTCGAGGCCCGCCCCGGTGCGCGTCGCGCCGGCTCCGGCCCCCGTCGTGATCCACGCCCCGGCTCCGGCCCCCGCGCCGAAGCCCAGTACGCCGCCCGGCGGGAACTTCGACGACTCCGGATGATCACGCGCACCCCGCATAGCGAGCCCGAGTCGCTCGAGCTGGGCGCCACCTTCGCCGGCTATCGCATCTCCGTACCCATCGGTGAGGACGGTGGCGCGGGCACGGTGTACGCCGCCACGGCGCTCGCGCCGGAGCAGCTGCCCGAGTCGCCGCCCTGGCTGCCGCTGGCGCTCAAGGTGTTCTCGACGCCGTCGTCCTGGGACGCCGCGATGGAGCGCGGCTTCGTCGAGACGGCCCGGCTCCAGTCCACGATCCACCACCCGAACCTGGTCTCGATCTACGAGGTCGGCACGTCGCCGACCCCGTTCCTGTCGATGACGCTGGTGCGCGGCCTCAACCTGGCCGAGCTGATCGCTTCCACGAGGCTCGACGACACGGCCGCGCTCGAGGTCACGCGCTGCGTGACCGGCGCGCTCGAGGCCGCCCACGAGCACGGGCTGGTCTACCGCGGGCTGAAGCCCAGCGGGGTCCTGCTCCCGGCCGGCGAGGCGCGCCGCGCGATGCTCGGCGACTTCGGCGCCGGACGCTCCGCGGAAATCGACTCCGACGTGGAGAGCAACGTGCGGGCGCTCGGGGCCATCCTCTTCGAATGCCTCACCTGCAAGCCGGTGAGCTCCACCAGCGGCAAGCTCAGGGAGTTCAGGCCCGACCTGCCGGCGGCGCTCGAGGCCGTGCTCGCGGGCGCGCTCGACGAGGACGGCTCCAGGCGCCACGCCTCGCCCGGCGACTTCCTCGCCGCGGTCGAGCAGGTCTTCCCGCACCGGCGGCGCCAGCTGCGCGCACCGGCCCAGCGGGCGCCGCGAATGGAAGCTCCAGCCAAGCCCCAGCCCGCGCCCTGGATGACGCGCGAGGCCGTGGCCGAGACCGTGCCAGCCGCCGCTCCTGCCGAGACGGCGGCTCCGGCCGTGGCCGCCGCTGCCGCGCCCGTCGCGGCGGCGGCGCCCGCCACGGCCCCCACCAGGCGGACCCGGCGCGCCAAGGCCGCGCCCGCCGTCGCCGCTGCCGCTGCCGCACCGGCTGCTGCCGCGCCGGCCGCCGCCCCGGCGAAGGCCGCCGCTCCCGCCCGCGAGGCGACCGGCGCCAAGCCGCCCGCGGAGCGCCGCGCGCCGCTGGCCGGGGCCTTCGCAAGGATCCCCCGAACTGCCCTGATCCTCAGCCTCGTGCTGGTGGCCGCCGTGCTGCTGGGCGTGGCCCTGGCGCCGCACGACGGCAGCACACGGGCGGCCACGGTCACCTCGCGCAGCCTGGCGCTCACGCTGCCCGACAGCTGGAGCCGCACCGACAAGGTGGCGGCAATCCCGGGACTCAAGCTCAGCGACGCGGTGGGCGCGAAGCCGCCCGGCCAGGACGGGGCGCGCAGCGCGCTCGTGGCCGGCCGCCTTTCCGGGGGCAACCCGAGGGCGCTGCCCACGGCCCTCGCGGAGCGCCTGCAGCAGCAGCCCCGGCGCGACGCCGTCGAGCTCGGCTCGCTCCAGGCCTACCGCTTCTCGCCGGTGCGGCCCGCAGGCGCCGGCAAGGTGGCCACCGTCTACATGGTGCCCACGAGCGCGGGCGGCGTCGCCGTGGCCTGCGTCGCGCCCGAGAGCTCGGGCGGCTTCATGCTCGACTGCGAGCGGATCGTCTCGACGCTGCGCCTGAAGGGCGCGACCCCCGAGTCGGTGGGCGCCAGCCCCGACTACCTCCGCGCGCTGCGCAAGCCGCTCGCGCGGCTCGACCGCTCGCGCAGCTCGGCCGCCCGCGACCTCCGCACCGCCCAGACCCGTGGCGGCCAGGGCGCTGCCGCAGGCCGGCTCTCGGACGCCTATGGCACCGCCGCCCGCGCGCTCGGCAAGGTGGCCCCGCCGGCGGCCGCGCGCGAGCTCCAGACCGGCACGGTGCGGTCGCTCACGACCGTCTCACGGGGCTACGCCCGCATGTCCCGCGCCGCCGGCGCCGGGCCGGGTCGTGGCGTCTGGAACGCCGGCCGCAGGCAGGTCGTCCGCGGTGAGCGCTCCCTGCAGGGCAACCTGCAGCAGCTGGGCGCGCTGGGCTACTCGGTCAGTCCGTAGCGTCGAAGCGCAGCACCCCGTCGTGCTCCGACTCGGCCACGCGGCCGTCGTTCAGCAGCAGGTCGGTGTGGCCGAGCACCTCTGACAGCGTCAGGTAGGCCTGGGTCACCGCGATGTTCCCCCACAGGGCCTGCGCCAGCTCGTAGGCCGAGCGCGGGCGCTCGGCGATCAGCCGGTAGAGCTTGTCCGCGCGCCTGCGGTGGAGCTGGAAGCGCTGGTCGATCAGGGCGCGGTGCTCGGTGATCGGGTCGCCGTGGCCGGTCAGCACCAGGTCGAGCTCGAGCTCGCGCGTCAGCTCCAGGGAATGCATGTACTCCACCAGCGCCTGGCGGCGCTCCTGACCCTCCCTCGGGCGCGTGATCAGCGGGTTCGAGGAGATGTGCTTGATCAGGTGGTCCGCCGCGATCAGCGTGCGGCGCTCGGGGTCGTGGAAGACCGTGTCGGTGGGGGAGTGGCCGGGGCGGAAGAGGGTTCGCAGGGTGCGGTCGCGGAACTTCAGCTCATCGCCGTCGTGCAGAACGCGCGTCACGTTCGCCTTCGCGCCCCAGGCCCGGAAGGCCGCGGACACCGACTGCAGCGCCCGCGCCACGTCCTCGGGGATCCCGTGGCGCAGCATCAGCGCCAGCGCGAAGGCGTCGTCGGCCGCGGACTCGTCGGCATAGCCCTCCACGAACGGCACGGCGGCGTCGATCGCGGCCACCCGGGCGCCCGAGCGCGCGGCCACGATGCCCACGAGCCCCAGGTGGTCGATGTGCTGATGGGTGAGGATCACGAGCTCGATCTCCTCCAGCTCGTGCCCCAGGGCGCGCAGCCCGCGCTCGAGCTCGTCGAGCGAGGTGCCCGAGTTCGGTCCTGCGTCCACCAGCGTCAGCGGGTCGTCGTCGATCAGGTACACGTTCACCCGGCCGACGGCGAACGGGGTGGGGATGGCGAGCCGGTGGATGCCCGCCATGGCGGCGATGTCGTAGAGGTCGTCGCTCACGGCGGCTGACCCTACTCGGCGGCCAGTCAGTCGCAGCGGCGGAAGCGGAGGGGTGAGCCGGCCTCGGTTTCCGGAGGAGTCGCGGGCGATCACGGTCAACCGGTGGCGCGCCGCGTGGAGCCTCACGGCCTGGATCCGCCGGCGAAAGACCCTGTGGGTGGTGGCGTGCACGACGCGCCCGTCCAGGTAGAGCGCCACGCGGCGCACCGGCGAGCGCTCGCCGATGCGCACCCGCGCCGTGAAGCCGCGGGTAGTGCACCTCCGGAGCGGCACCCCCGCACCCGTATTCGCGGAGGCTTCAGGTCGCGCCGGCAGGGGCTGCGCGTGAAGGTCCGCTCGCTGGCTCCGTCCTGGTACTCGAGGGTGAAGCTCGTGATCCAGCTGCCGCTGCGCGGGCAGGCCGGGGGAGTGCGGGTGTAGGCCCGGCCTCCCCGCACGAGCGCGAGGCCGGCGAGGCGCAGCTCCCGGAAGGCGGTGTATGGGTCGGGCGGCGGGTTCCCCGGGAGCGCGGGGGCCCCGAAGGTCACGGTCCTCCCGCTGATCCTCGCCCGGCTGACGACGCGCGTCGGGGGATCCTGGGACTCGGCGATGCCGATCAGCTCGCCGTCGTTGTTGAAGTTCGTGATCTTGTTGGTGGTGAAGCGCGGGAAGCCGCCCGGCGAGCCGTTGTCGGTTAGGACCGTGCCGGTGGACACCAGGCTGCCCGGCGGGCAGGCGGCCGCGCCCTGCGCCATCAGCTCGGCGTCGGTCGCCTTGCAGCGCTCGATCGCCGAGGTGTCGATCACCGAGCCGGGCGGCAGCTCGGAGACGATCGTCTTCACCGCGTAGGGCTTGCCCTGCGGGTTCGCGGGGTCGCGCCAGTCGATCGCAAGCGAGCTGCCGGTCGGGGTGGCCGGCGTCCTGGTGCTGAAGGCGGAGCTCACGCTCTGGCGTGCGGCGAGGCCCGCGGCCGGCAGAGCGAGGACGAACAGCACCGCCAGTCCGCTCACGCCCGCCCGCGCCCGCGTGGGGTGCGTCATACCCGGGTCAGTGGCTGGTGAAGCGGCAGCGCAGCAGCGTGGCGATCACCTTCAGGCCGTCCCGCGAGGTGAGCTTCTTGCCCTGGTCGTGCGCCCGGGCCGCGTAGCTGGCCGGAACCTCATAGATGCGCTCGCCGCCCTGCAGCAGCCGCGCGGCGATCTCAGGCTCGATCTCGAAGCCGCGCGCCCGCAGCGGCAACCGCTTGAACACCTCGGTGCGCACCGCCTTGTGGCAGGTCATCAGGTCCTGGAGGTAGACGTTGAAGAGGATGTTCGCGGCCAGCGTGACCCCCCGGTTTCCCATCACGTAGAGGAACGAGTGGCTCGTGTGACCCTCGAACACGCGCACGCCGAAGACCGCGTTCGCGTCGCCGGCGACGATCGGCTCGAGCAGGTCGGCCATGTCGCGCGGGTCGTACTCGAGGTCGGCGTCGAAGATCGCGCTGATCTCGCCGTTCGCCTGTGCCAGCGCGGTGCGAACGGCTGAGCCCTTGCCCTGGTTGCGCTCGTGGAAGAGCACCGTCACCTCGGCCGGCCAGTCCTTCGAGCGCAGCAGCTCGGCCGTGCCGTCGGTCGAGCCGTCGTCCACGACGATCAGCTCGCGCGAGCTGAGCTCCTCCGTCTCGAGCACCGCCGCGATCGCCTGCTCGATCGTGCGCAGTTCGTTGTAGACGGGCATCAGCACCGTCAGCAGTGGTCGTCCGCCGTCGTTCACGATCGAATCAGGCCAAGGACCTCGTCGCGCTTCTCCTCCAGGTGCTCGCGCGACACGAGCGACTCCAGGTTGAGGCGCAGCAGCGGCTCGGTGTTCGAGGGCCGCACGTTGAAGTGCCAGTCGTCGTAGTCCACCGAGACGCCGTCGAGGTCGCCGATCTCGCCGTCGGAGTAGCGCTCCTGGATCTCGTGCATCTTCGCGTCCTGGTCCTCGACCTCCGAGTTGATCTCGCCGGAGATGAAGTAGTTGTTGCGCAGGGGGGCGAGAAGCTCGCTGAGCTTGCTGTCCTCGACGGACAGCAGCTCGAGGATGAGGAGGGCCGGGATCGTGCCGGAGTCGGCACAGTAGAAGTCGCGGAAGTAGTAGTGGCCAGACACCTCGCCGCCGAACGCCGCGCCGGTGTCGCGCATGCGGGTCTTGAAGAACGCGTGGCCCACGCGGTTGACCTCCGCCTTTCCGCCGTTCTTCTCCACGAGGTCGCGCACGGCGCGGCTGGCGCGCACGTCGTAGAGGATCAGCGCGCCGGGCTCCTTGCGCAGGATCGACTCGGCCAGCAGGGCGGTCAGGAAGTCGCCGTCCACGAACTGCGCCGTGTCGTCGATGAAGAAGCAGCGGTCGGCGTCGCCGTCCCAGGCGATGCCGAGGTCGGCGCCGGTCTCCGTGACCTTGTCGATGATGAACTTGCGGTTCTCCTCGAGCAGCGGGTTGGGCTCGTGGTCGGGGAACTCGCCGTCCGGCTCCCAGTAGAGCTCCTCGCGCTCGAGCGGGAAGCCCTCCACCAGCGGCCCCATCATCTGCCCGGCCATGCCGTTGCCGCCGTCGAGCACCACCTTCAGCGGCTTGAGCTTCGACTCGTCGATGTAGCCGAGCGCCGCCTCGCGGAACTCGTCGCCCACGTCCTCCTGCGTGATCTCGCCGGGCGGGTCCGCGGGGTCGCCGAAGTCGCCGGCCTCGACCAGCTCCTTCAGCTCGTCGATGCCCGATTCCCCCGACAGCGCGATAGCGCCGCGCTTGACCACCTTCGCGCCGGTGTACTTGGCCGGGTTGTGCGAGGCGGTGCATGCCAGCCCGCCGTCGAGCCCGCGCGAGCCGACGGTGAAATAGAGCATCTCGGTGGCCGCCATGCCGATGTCCAGCACGTCGGCGCCCTCGTGCGAGAGCCCCTCGATGTAGCGCTCGGCCATCTCGGGGGCCGACAGGCGCATGTCGCGGCCCACCGCCACGCGCAGCTCGCTCGTGGACTTGTCCTCGAGGTCTGCCAGCACCCGCGCGAACGCCCGGCCGATGCGGTAGGCCACGTCCCCGTCCATCTGGTCGGGATAGGTGCCGCGCACGTCGTAGGCCTTGAAGATGGCCGGGTCGACCGTCTGCTCGCTCATCGGCGGGATGCTAATCGCCCAGGATCCCGCGGACAGTGGCGGCGAGCTCGGCCTGGCGGCGGTCGGTCGAGCGCTCGGTGCGCTCCACGAGGGCGCCGTGTGCCACCCGCCAGCCGGGGCGCACGGCGAGGGCCAGCGCCGCGGCGGCCAGCGCCAGCGCGATCACGAGCGGCGGCAGGCGCTGCGAGCCGCCGTCGGCCGCGGCGGACCGCTCGGGCGCGCCGGCTAGCTTCGGCGGGGCGGACGCGGAGGCGCGGGACACGCCTGAAGCATCACGCGGCGCGGCCGCCGCCGCGCCGGGCGTCGCCGCGGAGCCAAGCAGGCCGGCCACGACGGGAGCGCCGGCGAGGGCGCGGTTGGAAGTGGCGGGGCCGGCCGCGGCCGGCGTGGCGCAGCCGGAGGAGCGCCCGGCGCGCCGCAGGCGCCGCAGTCCGCCGCGCTCGGCGGCGGCCGTTCGGCGAAGCGAGATGCCCAGGCGCCTGGCGGTGAACCGGCGGCTGTGCGCGCGCTGCCCCTGGAGCCCGGCGCGCAGGACCAGCACGCGGCGCTCGAGGCCCGGCAGGGCGCTGATGCAGCCGCTCAGGCGGCGCACGTCGCGCCGGAAGCGGCGCTCGCGGGCGCCGCGCCCGGCGGCGGCGCGCCGCTGCTGCTGCTGCGTGGTCGGCCTGGCCGCCCGCCCGCTCGAGCTGCCGCCGCCCCTCGTGGGGCCGCCTGCGCTGCGCGGGCGCGGCGCCAGGGCCACGCCGTTCGCCGCGACGGCGTCGGCAACGGTCTGCGGCGCGCGCCCCGGACGCGCGGGCGCCGCGCCGGGCGCCGGCGCGGCATGGCCGCCGGGGGAGGGGAGAGCTGGAAGCGGGACGGGCGACTTCGGCGCGGGCGCCGCCGGTGCCTGTGGCAGCGGCACGCCCGGTACCGCGGGGACCTGCGGGTGCGCGGGAAGGCGCACCTTGGGCGTGCTCACGGTCGGAACCGAGAGCCCGAAGGCGGCGGTGGTGGCGGTCATGGTGGCTGCGAGGGTCAGCGCGACGAGCGCCAGCAGCCGGCGACCCGCGCTAGTCCGTCTCCCGCTCATCGTCCGCTGCCGCCACGCTGAGCGGCCGCCGGTCGAGCGCTCGCTCGCGCGCCGCCACAAGCTCCTTCATCAGCCGGTTGCGCTTGCGGCCGCGCACGCGCGCCTCGCCGAAGTCGGGCCGGTCCGCCGCCTCCTCGGCCGCGGCGCGGGCCAGGGCGCGGTGGGACTGGGCGCGCTCGCGGTCGCCGCGGTCGTCGGCCAGGCGCGCCGCCTCGCGCATCGAGCTGAAGGTCTGGGCCAGCTCCTCGTCGCTCAGCCCGGCAAGCTCCGAGGGCTCCCGCAGGGGCGCGCGCGAGTCGGCGTCCGGCTTGGCGCGGGAGCCGAACACGGTGGGCTGCTCCTCCTGCTCCGTCGCCTCGGCGGGTGGCAGCACCGACGTGTCCTGGTCATCGTGCGCGTCGCTCAGCTCGGTCTCGAGCTGCACGATGCGCCGCCGGGCCTGCTCACCCGCCTCGGCATCGGCGCGAGCCTGGGAGAGCTCCTCCCTCAGGCTCGCGATCTCCCCTCGAAGGTCTTCCACCAGCTCGTCCTCGCCCGGCGCTTCCGCCGTGGACAGGGACGCCACGTCCTCGCGCTCGGCCTCGAGCGTCGCGCGCAGCTCCTCGAGCTCGCGCTCGGAGCGCTGCAGCTCGTCCTGTGCGTTTGCAAGCTCGGCGCGGACCGCGTCCAGCTCGCCGGAGCGGTCGGGCTCGGGCTCCGCGGAAACATCGTCGGCCTCCGGCTCCTCCGGCGGCGGCCCGTCGTCGCCGTGCACCCGCGCCTCCAGCCGCGCGACCATGTCGCGCAGCGCCTGCTCGGTCTCCGCGGCCTCCGACAGCCTCGCCTCGGCGGCGGCGCGTCGCTCGCGCTCAAGGGCGGCCCTGCCCAGGTTGATCTCGAGCTCCTCGTCGAGGTCCTTCAGCACGGCCTCGGCCTGCTTCTCGGTCTGGGCCAGCCGCTCCTCGAGCTCCGACTGCCAGTCGCGCTCCTCGGCGCTGCGGGCGCGCGCGTCCTCAAGCTCGGCCCGAAGGGTCTCGGACGCCGCCTCGACTTCCGCGACGCGCCGCCGGTGCTCGTCGGCGTCCGAGCGGGTTCTCCCGAGCTGCGAGCGCAGCTCGCCGAGCTCGGCCTCCAGCCGGCCGCGCTCGTCCTGGTGTGCGCCGAGCGCCTCGGCGGACTGCTCGGCCTGGCGCCGCGCGCCATCCAGCTCCGCCTCCGCGGCGCTGCGGCGCTCCTGCTCCGCGACCAGCTCGGCGGAAGCCTGGTTCGCCTCCGCCCGCACGTCGGCCAGCCGCTGCTCGACCCCGCCGTGCCGCTGCTGCGAGCGGCGCATCTCCTCGCGCAGCTCGGACAGCTCCTCGCGCAGGCCGGAGTCCTCGTTTCGCTCCGCTTGAGCCGCCGAAAGCTCCTGGCGCAGCTGCTCGAGGGCGGCGTTGGCCTCGCCTTCGCGCTGCTCGGCCTCGGCCGCGCGCTGCTGCGCGGACTTCAAGGCGGCCTCGGTGTCCGCCCGGCGCTGCTCGAGCTCCTGCCCGCGCGCCTTCAGCTCGTCGCGCCGAGAGCTCTCGGTGTCCACCATCCGCTGCAGCAGGCTCTCGAGCTCGTCGCGGCGCCCGCGGGCGCGGTCGAGCTGGTTACGCGTCTCGCCCAGCCGGTCCTCGAGGCGGCCGATGCGTCGCCGCGCGCGGCCGCGGACGTCCTCGCCGGCAGTCTCCTGCTCGGCTGGCGCCTCCGCCTCGCCGCTCGCCCACGGCACGCTCCCCTCGTCCAATTCAGGTCCCCCGTCCGGCTGGCGTATTTCTCGCAATATGCATGATTTCCCCACACCTACGTTCGAGGAAACCTGGGGCTTACGCGGGAAAAGAGGTCGCGAGCGCCTTGTAGGAATCCTCGAGGCTCTGCGGCAACACTCTCACATCGCCGATCACCGGCATGAAGTTGGTGTCGCCGCCCCAGCGCGGCACCACGTGCAGGTGAACGTGGTCCTCGACCCCCGCGCCCGCCACCTTGCCCTGGTTCACGCCCAGGTTGAAGCCCTCGGGGCGGTAGGCCGCCCGGATCGCGGCCATCGAGCGCTGGGCCAGGGTCATGATCTCGGTGAGCACGTCCGCGCCGAGGCTCTCGAGCGAGCCCTCGTGCTCGTTGGGGGAGACCATCACGTGCCCGTTCGTGTACGGGAAGGCGTTCAGCATCACGAAGGCGTGCTCGCCGCGGTGGACGACGTAGTGCCGCGTGTCGTCGTCGGACGCGAGCGCGCGGCAGAAGATGCACTCGTCGGGCTTCTCCGACTTGATGTACTCGAGGCGCCAGGGCGCCCAGAGCCGCTCTTCGGCCACGCCTAGAGGAAGCCGCGGCGGCGGAAGAACGTGAGCATCGCCGCCAGCAGGAAGACCATCGTGCCGACGATGATCCAGAAGGCGGTGATGTTCTGCTCGCCCGGCACCCGCACGTTCATCCCCCAGATGCTGGCGATCAGCGTGAGCGGCAGGATCGCGACGCTGAACGCGGTGAGCACGCGCAGCACGTCGTTGACCTTGTGCGAGATCAGCTGCTCGTTCGTGGACTCGAGCGCCTCCACGATCTCCTTGAAGTTCTCGAGCATGTCCCAGATCCGCTCCGCCGCGTCGACGATGTCGTCGAAGTAGATGTCCAGGTCC